>JBGPKK010000305.1:0-2606 GCA_041485905.1 Vicinamibacteria bacterium | reverse complement strand
AGAAGACGTCGCCCGGATACGCCTCGCGGCCCGGGGGCCGCCGCAGCAGCAAGGAAATTTCTCGGTAGGCCTGCGCGTGCTTGGACAGATCGTCGTAGATGACGAGCGCGTGCCGGCTGCTGTCGCGGAAGTACTCGCCGAAGGTGCAGGCGGAGTACGGCGCGATGTAAAGGAGCGGCGCCGGATCGGCAGCCGCGGCGGCGACGACGATCGTATAGCGCATCGCGTCGGCGTCTTCGAGCGTCCGCACGACCTGCGCGATGGTGGACTGCTTCTGCCCGATCGCGTTGTAAATGCAAACGACGCCGGTGTCCTTCTGATTGAGGATCGTGTCGATCGCGACGGCGGTCTTCCCGGTCTGGCGGTCGCCGATGATCAGCTCGCGCTGGCCTCGGCCGATCGGCACCATCGCGTCGATCGCCTTGAGGCCGGTCTGAAGCGGCTCTCTCACGCCCTGTCGATCGACGACGCCAGGCGCCAGGCGCTCGATTGGTGAAAACGTCTTGCTCGTAATCGGGCCCTTGCCGTCAATCGGCTGGCCGAGCGAGTTGACGACGCGCCCAAGAATTTCGTCGCCGACGGGCACGGAAATGATGCGCCCCGTCCGCTTGACCAGATCGCCTTCCTTGATTTCCTTGAACTCGCCGAGCAGCACCGCGCCCACGCTTTCCTCTTCGAGGTTCAGCGCAATGCCGAACACGCCGTGCGGGAACTCGAGCATCTCCCCCGCCATCGCGTTGTCGACGCCGTGGACGCGGGCGATACCGTCGCCGAGCGAGATGACGCTGCCCACTTCGGCCACATCCACGTCGACGGCGTAACTTCCGATCTGCTCGCGAATGATCTTGGATATTTCTTCGGCTTTGATATCCATCACAATGATCCCAACCTCTGCTTCATCTTCCTGAGCTGCATGGTGACGCTGCCGTCGTAAACGGTTCCGCCGATCTTGGCGACGAGGCCGCCGATGAGCCCCGGATCAACGCGTGCCGACAGCCGGACGCTCCGGCCCGTGACGCGCGCGAGACTCGTCTCGATGGCTTTCGTCCGATCGACCGCCAGCGGCACCGAGGACGTGACCTCGGCGCGGACGACTTTCTGATGATCGAGCAGCCGGTCCTGATAGGCCGCGGCCAGCTCCGGCAGAAGAACCAGACGATCGCGTTCCGCGAGGAGCACCAACAGCTTGCCGACCACACCTGTCGGGTTACTGCTCTCGACGACGAGGGCGATCGCGGCGGCTTTGCGTGGCGCGGGGACGGCCGGGTTGAGCAGGATCTTCGCGAGCACCGGGTTCTGGGTAAAGAGATCCGCAAAGGCTGCGATCTGCTGCTGGATCGCGTCGAGATCGCCCTTTTCGGCGAGTGCCACGTCGAACAGGGCCTTGGCGTACCGGTTGGCTGCGGATCTATTGGTCACAACGGAGCTTGTTCACAACTTTCACAAGCGACAGATTTTACATCAGGACGGGCGTTCGGTGCGAATCCTTCATCCCTGCTCCCGATGAGTCGTCGTCAGCACGTCGTAGATTCTGATCAGTTCGTCTTCCGAGCCAAAGTCGATCTCGATCCGGCCATGGGTGCCATGGCGCACGATGCGAACACGCGTCCCAAGGAGCAGGCGCAGGCGATCTTCAGCCGCGCGCGTGTGCACGTCGACCGGCGCAGGCTCGGCCAATGTCATGGCCGGCCGAGCGGCTTCGGCGATCCTCTTCACCAGCGATTCGGTTTCGCGCACCGACAGATTGCGTGCGATCACGTCTCTTGCCGTGCGGAGCTGATCGGCATCCGTACTGAGCCCCAGGAGCGCGCGGGCGTGGCCCATTGTCAGCCGGCCTGAGGCAACTTCCGCACGTACCTCGTCGGGCAGCTTCAGCAGCCGCACGTAATTGGCGACCGAGGTCCGGTCCTTTCCCACTCGCGTCGCGATGTCTTCCTGCGTGAGACGGAATTCATCGCTCAGCCGGCGGTACGCCTTGGCCTCGTCGATCGGGTTGAGGTTCTCGCGCTGGATGTTCTCGATGAGCGCCATTTCGAGGAGCGTTCGCTCCTGCCCGATCGCGACCTCGCGCACGACGATCGGCACGCGCTGAAGACCGGCGCGTCTGGCGGCGCGCCATCGGCGCTCCCCCGCGATGATTTGAAAATACTCGCCGGCGCGCCGGACGACGATCGGCTGGATGAGGCCGCTCGATTTGATCGACCGTGCCAGCTCGTCGAGCCGCGCATCATCGGTCTGGCTGCGCGGCTGGAACGTGTTCGGCGACAGCCGATCGATGTCGACCTCGAGCGGGCCGATGCGAGGTTCGGGCGCATCGGGAATCAGCGCGCTTAGGCCTTTACCGAGGGCGGGACGTTTTTCCATGGGAGATTCTCGTCAGAAGGCAGCCACGAAGTCACGAAAGCACGAAGAAGAATTAGTTGGGTTTCTTCGTGTCATCGTGGCTCAGGCTGCGTTTGCCGCCGCGCGGGCCAGCATTTCCCTCGCGAGCGCCAGGTACGCTTCGGCGCCGCGCGATTTCACATCGTACAAAATGACCGGCATCCCATGGCTCGGCGCCTCGCCGAGCCGCACGTTTCGCGGGATCACCGTGCGAAACACTTTTT
>JBGPKK010000304.1:0-2929 GCA_041485905.1 Vicinamibacteria bacterium | reverse complement strand
GGCAGTAGGCCGGACCTTATCAGGTCCGGCAGCGCAGGCAGTAGGCCGGACCCTATCAGGTCCGGCGAAGCCCGCGAGGGCCGGGTGGACGCCCCCGCGCACGCCGTGGGGCGACCCCGATCTGCAGGGAATCTGGCCGGGCACGGCGATGATGGGCGTGCCGATGGAGCGTCCGCGACAATTCGGCGAGCGGCGGTTTCTCACCGACGAGGAATTCGTCGCCAGGGAAGCGCAAGCCACACGGCAGGGCCAGGCCGACACCGAGGAATTTGCGGCGCCTCGGGCCAGCGCCGCCCCGGCCGGCAACACGGGCGGACCCGGGCACTGGGGAGAACGCGGGTTGCCGCAACGTCAAACCTCGCTCGTGGTGGATCCGCCTGACGGACGCATGCCCGCCATGACAGCAGAAGGACTGCAGCGGACGGCGGCCATTCCAGCCAGCTTGTATTACGACAACAACGGCGGCGGCATCTTCAACGGTCCGCAAGATCTCAGCGTCTACGATCGCTGCATCACGCGCGGCGTCGTCGGGTCCATGATGCCGGTCGGCTACAACGCCGGCAATCAGATCGTGCAGGCGCCCGGGTACGTGGCGCTTCGCAACGAGATGATCCACGAGACGCGCATCATTCCGCTGGACGGCCATGGACATGTGTCGCCAGCCATCCGCGGATATATGGGCGACTCACGCGGCCACTGGGAGGGCAACACGCTGGTCGTCGACACGACCAACTTCAACGGCAGGACCGGCGTCGGCGCCAACGGCCGCGCGATTTACCACAGCGACGCGCTGCATCTCACCGAGCGCTTCACGCGGGTCGATGCCGACACGATTCAATACGAGGTCACGATAGACGACTCGAAGATGTGGACGCGGCCGTGGACGATGGCGTTTCCTTTGAAGCAGGACGCAGGCTACGGAATGTTCGAATACGCGTGCCATGAAGGGAACTACGGATTGAGGAACATTCTCAGCGGCGCGCGCGCCGGCGATCGGGTGAAAGGAGAAAGCAAATGAGCAGGCGATGGCAGACTTCTGCGGTCGCGATCGCGGCGGTGATCGCGGTCGCGGGGCTCACGCAGATGGCTGGGTCTGGACAAACCGCGCGCGCCCCCGGTTCAGGACGACAGCCGGCCGCCAAGGCACCTGGCTCGCCGAAGCGGGCGGAGCCCGCGAAGGCAGGGTGGACGGCGCCGCGGACACCGTGGGGCGATCCCGACATTGCCGGAATCTTCACCACAGACGATGAGCTGGGCGTGCCGTTCGAGCGGCCGGATCAGTTTGCCGGACGGGAACTGGTCACCGACGAGGAGTTCACGCAGCGGGCCGCCCAGATCCAGCGGCAGAACGAGGCCGACAGCGAAGAATTCGTGGCGCCCCGCGCCGGGAACGCCCCCGAGGGTGGCGGCGGCACCGGTCCACCGAACCACTGGCTCGAGCGCGGGAAGCCGTCACGCCGGACCTCGATCGTCGTCGATCCGGCTGACGGAAAAATCCCGTACGTCGATGACGCCGCGCGGCAGCGAAGCACGAACGCCGTCAACGCGCGGACGTCGGGCAGGCGTCCCTTCGACGGTCCCGAGGCGATGGATCTGTACGACCGCTGCATCACGCGGGGATTTCCGCACGTGATCTTCCCGACGATCTATAACAACACGTCGCAGATCGTCCAGGGGCCCGGCTACGTGGCGATTCGTTACGAGATGATTCACGACACGCGTGTGATTCCGCTGGACGGCAGCCCGCACCTGTCGCCGAAGATTCGGCCGTACTTCGGAGACTCGCGCGGTCACTGGGAAGGCGACACGCTGGTGGTGGACGTCACCAACTTCCCGACCACCACGATCAACTACCGGGGAGCCGGCGGCGGGCTGCACGTTGCCGAGCGCTTCCGACGCGTTGATGCGAACACCGTGCGCTACGAGGTCACGTCCGAGGATCCGACGACATTTGCGCGGCCGTGGACCGCGCGGCTGAGCCTCAAGACCGACAATCGTCTCGCGCAGGTGCCCGAGTACGCGTGCCACGAAGGCAACTACGCGATGACGAACATCCTCAGCGGCGCGCGCCAGGAAGAAAAGCGCGCGCGCTGAATCGCGTTATCGCAGGATCGTCGCCTTCACTTCGAGCGTCACCTGACGGTCGCTCACGGGCTCGGCCGACTGGGCGGCCACCATCGGTTTGCCGTTTTCAAGGACCAGGACCACGCTCTCGTTCAGCGAGGTTCTCGTGAGTTGACGTTCCTCGCCGCCGGCATTGCGGAGCGCGGCACTCGACGGCAGGTCGTACTGCAGCCGCAAATCGACTCTTACCTTCCCGTCTGACAAGAGCGTCGGATAGACGTCCATGTTCAACGGCACCTGGCCGTTGCTGCCGGGCAGATTGTTGAAGAATGACGTCGAACGGACCGAGCCGTTGAACCCGTCGCCGACAACGACCGACAGGACTTTTCTGATCGGCGTCGAGCTGCCCTGCTGATCGGTAATCGTCACGTCGATCTTCACGTTGATCGGCTGGCCTCCTCGCTGCGCCGATCGCGCGCCCTGTCCTTGCACTGGGGGCGGCGGCGGCGGCGGAGGGGCCTGCGATGTCGCGATGCGGCCGCGAGCCGGCTGGGCCAGAGTTGCCGGCGGCGGCGGGGGTGGCGGAGGGGGCTGCTGTGTCGCAACGCGGCCCCGAGCCGGCTGTGCCGGCGTTGCCGGCGGCTGTTGCGCCAGGACCGAACCTGCGGCGGCGGTCATCATCATCGTCACAACGAAACATCGAACGATCATCTGAATCTCCCTTCGGACACTGATATGGAACGACCTTGTCAAGTCAGCGTGTTGTTCGAGTACGTCCGTCATTCGTTGTTTTACGCGCGACCCTCATGTCCAACATCGGTGCGCCCAGTTTCGAGCATACGCAGCATCAGTGGTGGCCGAAGTG
>JBGPKK010000303.1:0-3156 GCA_041485905.1 Vicinamibacteria bacterium | reverse complement strand
AGTTGGTCCGATAGCCGCTGACCGAGAAGCGGCCGTGCGGCACGACCTCCGCCGTCGGCACGAACCAGAGGCCCGTGTCTCCGAAGTACGTGGTGGTCGCCGGTCGCGTCTCCTCGGCCGTGGCGGTCGACGAGGACTGAGTGGTCGTCGTTGCCGATCCCTGTCCTGCGGACGGTGTGGAAGGACCACTCTGCGCGTGAGCGCCGGCCGCAAACAGCACACTAAGGGCCCATGCCACGGCTACGCGTCTTACCATTGTTTGTCGCCTCCAAGTCGGGGAGTGCCGTGCCCCGCGCACGTCACTCCGGTCGGTTCGCATCGAGCCGCTCCGGAGCGGAGACGGTCTCGAATCCACTCGCCGTGGGTGCAGCGCCCGGCGTTTCGATAAGACGGCCGCGGCCTCCGCGACTGACCTGGCCGCCCTTGCGGCCGGCCGAGCGCGCCTCGTCGGCGCTCCATTCGTGCGCGGTGCCTTTCTCGTGAGCGGCGCGGCCGCCCTTGCTTGCAATCTCCCGCTGCTTCTCGGGGGACATCGATGCAAACCCGCGTCGCTCTTTGCGTTTTGTATTCACCGTTCGGCCCTCCCAGTTAACTGTGCTCGACTCGGCCGGCGTCACCGTGTACGGACCCTTTTCGGCCGGCTGCGGTGGGGGATCCTCGATACGCGGCGGTTTCGGCTCGTCGGGTGGCGTGTCGGGCGCCTTGCCCGGATCGCGATCCATCGGACGTTCCTTGTCGCGATCACCCGACGGCCCGACAGATGAAACTCCCACTGGGCCCCAGCGTATCAAGTTCTGTGCCACGGCCGGGCAAGACGGCTCGTCACAAATTACCATGTATTCACGATTTAGGGCGCTCCGCTCCGTGACGGTCTCGAAGCCATTGCAGCAGATTGCTACAGTAGGGCTGGCCTTAAGTAGCGAATGCCTTCGCCGTTGAGCTAGCCGTATCAGCTGCGGGGTGCGTCTTCCGACGCAGTCGAACGAAGGGTTTTGAAAAAGTCGCACGTGAGGCAATTGCGCACGTCGAAGCGATAGCCGACGATCGGAAACCACATCGGGTGCGCGCAGTACAACAGCTGGCCGTCTTCGATCGTCTGGGTGCCCAGGTTGGACGGAATCGTGGTCGTGCGCCGACTGTACCAGCAGGTGCGATGCCGCGCCTCGGGCTCCACGCTCACTTGGTCTGCTGCGGCACGTAGCCGGGCGGCAACGCGGCGCCTTCACCAAAGAAGAAATCCTCCATGTGCTTGGCGACGAGATCCTGCGCCTCTTTCTGCCACGGCATCAGGCGGTACTCGTTGAGGATCATCTTCATCCGCTCTTCCCAGAGCTTCCATGCGTCCTTCGATACCTGCTCGTAGATCCGCTGCCCGAGCTCGCCGGGCCACGGCACATCGTCGAGCCCTGGCAGCTCCTTCTGGAACTTCACGCACACTACTTTTCGACCGCTCTTGTTGGTTGTCGGACCCGAAGGAGGCTGCGGAGGACTACATTGAGCCATGGGCTGATTGTACCACTCGAAGCTCGGGGTCGATCGTAAACCGCAGCCGCGCATGCGCGTCGCGGAGCGCGCGCTCGACCGAGGGACCGGTGGCGCCGCGCGCGAAGATGAACCCGAGATAGCTCGCGCCCTCTGGCAACGGCACCAGGATCTGATCAGGCTTTGCGGTGATGGCGACGTCGTCGACGCCGGCGACGGCCCGGGCCTCCTCTACGCCGGAGACGCCGCGATACACGCCACGCGCGGGAATGGGAATCATCATGACGCCCGAGGCGGTCGGCTCGCGCTCCCAGCCATCCGGCGATTCGCCCAGCGCGTGCCGCAGCAAGAATTCTTCCAGAGAGAAAAGACTCCCGACCCCTTTTTTCGCAAAACGTAAGGCACGGGTGCAGAGGCCGCCGATCGGACGCGCCGCGATCTCGAGTACGTAGATTCCGCGATCGTTGACGCGACACTCGGCGTGAATCGGACCGTGATACAGACCGATGGCGGCCGACGCGCGGGCGACGGCTTCCGTCACGCGCGCCTGCACGTGCGCATCGAGCGACGAGGGCGTCACGTAGATCGTCTCCTCGAAGAATGGACCGTCGAGCGGATCAGGCTTGTCGAACAACGCCAGAACCGTCAGGCCTCCCCGGTGCAGCAGCCCTTCGAGCGCGAGCTCGCGGCCGGGAATGAACCCTTCAATCAGCACCCGCTGGTGTGCGTCGTTCTGCTCGGCGCGGATCTCGGGCTGCCGCATGAGCGCCTGCAGCCGCTGGTATGCCGCTGAGAACTGCTCGGCGTTGTCGGCGCGCATGACGCCGCGGCTCGCTGACAAAGCCACAGGTTTGACGACACACGGAAAATCGATCGTCGCGGCGATCGCCCGCGGGTCGGCGTAGATCGGCGCCGGCACAAACCACGGCACCGGCAGCCCCGCGTCCCGCAAACGATTCCGCATCCGTTCTTTGTCGCGAGCCACTTCGGCCGCTTCCGGCGAGTGGCCCGGCAGGCCGAGCCGCTGCGCGATGCGTGCGGCAATGACCGTCGGCCGATCGCCGACCGTGATGATGCCGTCGATCGGCCGGCAGCGTGCCGCATCGAGAACGGCGGACACCGAGCGGTCCTCGTCGTGGAACCTGACCGGAATCGCGCCGTCCTGCCACGGATCGTCGATCATGTGGCACCGGTCGGTCGCGAAGACCAGTTGCACGCCGAGGCGCTCGGCTGCCTCACCAAACGCACGCGTCTGATACCCGGTCGTCGTCGCCAGCAGCAGGACGCGCGGCATTAGACGGCGGCGAAGTTGGGCTCCGCGCAGCAGTACCAAGGCTCGCTCAGATACGGCACGCGCGCGAGGGATCGGGGCGGGCCGGCCGCGTCGACCCGTGCGATGCCGGCGCGGTCGTACGCGAGCGCGCGGATTTCCTCGAATAGCACGCGCCGATCGCTGGCAACCCTGACGCCCACCAGCGCCGCGACCTCGCGATGCAGGTCGTCGACCCGCGGATCGGGATGCGACCACCGGTAGGCGAGCGTCGCCGGGTCGAACCCGGTCACGACCCGCGTCACCTCGTCAAGCTCGAGCAGCTTGGAGCCTTCTGGAATGAGCAGCCGGATCGCGAGCTGGATCGATGGCACATGGTCGACAAGATCCAGCCTGGCGATCGT
>JBGPKK010000302.1:0-3261 GCA_041485905.1 Vicinamibacteria bacterium | reverse complement strand
GTGGCCGTCCCTGCTGACCGATGTCGCCGTCAGTTCCGAGAGGCGATAGGTGAGGTTGATGTCGGCGCGCGGGTAATCGACCGACCAGCCGCCGCCGTCGCCGTTGGGATTCTGCTGGAACGCGATCCGGCAGAACATGAAGGCGCCGTCATAGGGTGGATTGGACGGCAGCCGCACATTGAAGCTGCCGCCGCGGAAGCCGCGTTGCGCCGCGGCCGACCCGGCCAGACCGACGACGACCAGCATGATCGTGATCATCCGCGCGCGCGGAGAGAGGCGTCGAAAGACACGCACGGGAACAGTCTAACTCCGTTTGGTCAGTGCGACATCGCGTATACGAGCGCGTTGATGCCGAAGGCGTAGCCGACCCCGGCGAACTGATCAAAGTAGGCGCGATTGTCCCCTTCCCGCTCGAAGGCGTCGCCGAAATCGGTGTTGTGGGTGCTCAACACCATGATATTTCCGTGCGCGTCGAAGATGGCGCGAGCGTGAGGCACGGCGCTCTCGTCGCCGCGCTCCGATGTCCCGCCGCCCCTGCCCCAGAAGCCGATCGACGGGATCTGGGGAACGCGGTCCACTTCATACAACATGTGAAACATCGAGTGGGCGAGAGGAATGTCGACGAGCGGATACTCGGCGCTCGGGAGCGCCTTGCCGATTTGCTCGGCCCAATTGGCCCAGGCGCGCTCGCCCCAAAAGTCGTCGGCCCACAGGAAGCCGCCCTTGAAGAGGTAGTCGCGCAAGGCTGCCGCTTCGTCCTCGTCGAAGTACGAGCCTCCCGGCTCCGTCATCATGATGAACGGGCACCGATACAGTTCGTCGTCGGTCAGACGGATGACCACGTGATTGTAACTGCCGTGGCCGTCCTTGCTGACGGTTGTCGCCGTCAACTCCGAGAGTCGGTAGGTGAGGTTGATGTCGGCGCGGGGATAGTCGACGGACCAGCCGTCGCCGTCTCCATACGGGTTCTGTCGAAATATGATGCGGCAGAACCTGAAGGCGCCGTCATATGCCGGATTGGGCGGCAGCCGCACGTTGAAGCCGCCGCCGCGGCGGCCGCGTTGCGCCGCGGCCGATCCGGCCAGACCAGACGCGACCAGCAGCGCCAGGATGGCGATCGCCCGCGCTCGTGGAGTCAGCCGGCGTAAAGCGCTCACGGGCACAGTCTACTCACCCTCAGTGCGCGACTGTTCCAAAATCTTTTTCCGCAACCGTCTCGCCGCCGCGGAATCGAATGAGATGCTTGATGTTGAGCTTGGGGTTGATGAAGATGCCGGCCACCTGCGTCTTCATGGACACATCCAGCTCGGTTGTCGGAGGCACTTTGGGCACAGGCACATCGTCGGGCCAGATCATCGCGCTGATCTGTCCAGAACCGCCCGCCTTGATCTCTTCGGACGACAACCGCTCCGCGACTTTCATCAAATAGTCCTCGTCGGAGGCTTTGGCGCGGGGAACCGAGACGGTGAACACCGGACCCTCGCGTCCGACCTGCGTGAATCCGGCGCCGCGAGTCGGGTCGTTCGACGTGCCGGTCCGCGAGAGGGCCACGACCAGGACGAACGCGACACCGAGAACGACGATGGCTGCTGTGATCTGCAGCATCCGTGTCTGTCTCCGACTTTGCTTGCCCATTCGGCCGGATTATACCTGCCGGGACTATACTCATCGCCTTCGCGACAGCAGCGCAGACGTCAACTATCGTCAAGTAGTGGGAGCTTCAATATGAGAAAGAGCCTCTGGGCCGTCTTCGCGATGGTTCTCGCCGGCGGGTGCGCGCAGGTGTCTCCCGAGATGCGGGTCGTCAACGACGCGGCGTCGGCGCTTGGCGGAAAGGATCGCATTCAATCCGCGAAGACGCTCGCCATCGAAGGGGAGGGGTCGGCGCCCAACGTCGGCCAAAACACGATGCCGGACGGCGAACTGCCGGTCTGGAAGGTCACCGAGTTCAAGCGAACGATCGATCTCGTCAACGGGCGCACGCGCGTGCAACAGGTCCGCACCGCGCAATTCCAGTTCGCCAACGCGACCGTCCAGAAGCAGAACCAGGCACTGGACGGCGACGTCGCCTACAACGTCGGACCGGACGGCAAGGCAATCCGCGCCGGCGACGTGGCGGCGCACGATCGACGGATCGAGCTGCTGTACCACCCGATCACGATCGTCCGCGCGGCCCTCGACCCGTCGGCGAAGGTCACCAATCTACGCGAGGGGGGCGTGAAGAAGGAGCAACTCGTCGACGTGACCACGGCGAAAGGCGACACGCTGACGCTCGCCGTTGACGCCGCCACGAAGCTGCCGTCGCGCGTCACGCTCATGAGCGACAACCCGAACATGGGCGACGTCTCGGTCACCACATCGTTTTCCGGGTACGAAGACGTGGGCGGCCTGAAGCTGCCGAAGCGGCTGACGACGACCATCGACAAGTACCTTCAGTTTGATCTGCAGGTCTCGAAGAACACCGTTGATGCCGACGCCGGCGATCTCGCGGCGTCCGACGTCGTGAAGGCGGCGGCTGCACCGGCGCCCGCGCCCGTGAACGTGACCGCCGAACAGGTGGGGAAGGGGATCTGGTGGCTGGCGGGATCGGGCAACCATCGCAGCGTCGTGTTCGAGTTCGACGACCATCTCACGCTGTTCGAAGTGCCGGTGAACGAAGCGCGGTCGAAGGCCGTCATCGACAAGGCCCGGACGCTCAGCCAGAAGCCGCTGACGCAGGCGATCGTCTCTCACCACCATTTCGATCATTCCGGCGGCTTGCGGGTGGCGGTCGCCGAAGGTCTGACCATCATCACGCAGCGCGGCAACGAGGCGTTCTTCAAGGACCTGATTGCCCGCAAGCATTCCATAGTGCCCGATGCGCTGGAGAAGAGTCCGAAGCCGCTCAAGATGGAGTTAGTCGACGACGAGCTGACGCTGAAAGATAAGTCGATGGAGGTGCGTCTGTACCACCTCCTCGACAACCCTCGCGAAGGGACCAACCTCTTCGCGTACGTGCCCCGCGACCGTATCCTCGTGCAGGCGGATCTCTACGACTCGACGTGGCAGCAGCATCTGTGGGGCGAGAACGTCCTGTGGAATATCGAGCACCGGAAGCTGCGCGTTGACAAGGACGTTCCGATCCACGGACAGATCGAGCCGTTCGCGCAGATGGTGAAGACGATCAAATCGAAGCCGTCAGTACCCCCGGCGAACTAGGTCGGGTAGGCCGGGTGGGGTGGGTAGGTCAAGTGGGTCGGGTGTCTCGCTGCCAGCCGTAGT
>JBGPKK010000301.1:0-3422 GCA_041485905.1 Vicinamibacteria bacterium | reverse complement strand
GTAAATCATGCGTGTCTTCGGGCTGAACGCGATCGGCGGCCAGTTCTTGCCGCCCCAATGCGACGGACAGAATTCGGCCTCCTTGCCAGTGCCCGGCTGACGAGCGGGATCAACGTCCGGCCGTCCGGTCTTCGGGTCGAGGCTCCTGAAGACGTTCTGCTTCACGAACGGCGTGCCCTCGACGAAATTGATTGGCCCGCCAGTGCGCTCGAGGAACCACAGATAGCCGTCGCGGGCGACGTCGATCAGGCCCTTGATCGTTTTGCCGTTGCGCTTGTAGTCCACGAGGATCGGCGGGGACACCTCGTCCCAGTCCCACGAATCGTTCGGATGGTACTGGTGGTGACCCTTAATCCTGCCGGTGGCGACATCGATGGCAATCGTGGACGAGGTGTACAAATTGTCGCCGGGACGCTGATCGCCCATCCACGGTCCGCCGTTGCCCGTGCCCCAGAAACTCAGGTTGGTCTCGGGATCGTAATTGCCGGTGACCCAGATCGAGCCGCCGCCGGTCTTCCACTGATCACCATTGGGCCATGTCTCGCTGCCCGGCTCGCCAGGCGCCGGCACGGTATACGCCCTCCAGGCCTCTTTGCCGGTGTTGACGTCGTAGGCCGCGACAAATCCGCGCACGCCGACCTCGCCGCCCGACGTACCGACCAGCACCTTGTCGTTGACGACGAGCGGCGCCAGCGACATGTAGTACCCGTTCTTGTTTTCGGCGACCTTGGCGGTCCACACCTCGCGGCCGGTCCGGGCATCCAGCGCGACAAGCACCGCCTCGCCCGCGGCGAAAAACACCTTATCTCCAGACAGCGCGACCCCGCGGCTCGTCGGGTGCAGCAGGATCACGTCCTCGGGCAATGGCCGGCGGTACCGCCAGAGGAGGCCGCCGGTTTTGGCGTCGATCGCAATCACCTGATTGCCCGGCGTCGCGACGAACATGACGCCGTTGTTGACGATGGGCGCCGCCTCGTGGCCGTTGGTCACGCCGGTCGCGAACACCCAGACCGGCTGCAGCCGGCTGACGTTGCTGGATGTGATTTGATCCAGCGGGCTGTAGCCCCAGCCGTCATACGTGCGCCGGACCATCAGCCAGTCGCCGTCTTCGGGCTTCTTGAGACGCTCGGTCGTGACCGGCTTGTAGTTCTGCAGAACGGCCGGTACTGGCGGCTGCGATGGTTGTTGCGCCGAACTCCGCGTCATCGTCAACACGAGCGCAAAGGTTCCGGCCAGCACGACGCCGCAGATAGTCTTCATGATTGGTTTCTCCGAACTCTCCGCAGGACTAAAGTCCTGCGCCACATCTTACGGTTCTGCGCGACATCAATTGTGCAAGCGGCTCACGCGGTTTCGAACCCGACGCGCGCGGTGAACGGCTTGGCGACCACCAGCTTCCCGTCCACGAGCCCGAGCGGCAGCGCCGGCAACGGCCGCGGCGCCGGACCGTCGACGACGCGGGCGGCATCTCCCGGATCGAACTTCGAGAAATGACAAGGGCATTGCACGACGTGCTCATCGGCCAGCCACTCAACCACTTCACAGCCAGTGTGAGTACAGATGGCGGTGTAGGCGACCACGCCCTCCGCGGCGCGCGATCGTGTCTCGGCCGAGAGCTTAAGGTCGTCCAGCCGCATCAGAAACACGCGATTCAGCCGCGATCCACTGCGCACGGTGCGATCGGCCGGATCCATCGCCCACGCCATCGTCTGCGTGGCGCCGACCGACAGGTCGTTCGGTGTGAGCGGCTTCCGGTCCACGTCGCCTTCTTTGATCAGCAGGTCGCCCGCTTTGGGACGAAGAGCAGCGGGGTCGTCTTGTGCGAGGGCCAGACAGGGCGCAAGGCTCAGTCCGACGCCCAGACCAATCCCGCGTTTCAATGCGGAACGGCGCCCGACACGCTTTGGCACGATGCGCGGATTATACCGATCTGGGTCCAGCGGTCGCAGGCTCGATCTCGACCTTCCCGTCAACGACCTGGATGTCGACTTCTGTGCCCGCTTCGAGCGAGGCGGCCTCGCGCAAGGCCCGAGGAATGCCTGACATTTCCCTTGTTCGACCCCGCCCAAGCGGTTATATCTAGACCTGTCGTTTCCGGCTCGAATCGTTGCTCGGACTGAGGAGGCACGTATGTGGCGAACGTTCGGGTGCGTCGTCGTCGTCGCGATGGCCATCGTGTTCCCTCTGCGCATCGCCGGGCAAAAACCCGAACCCCGAGACGTCACGTTTGCGAAAGACATCGCGCCCATCGTCTACGCCAACTGCGTGTACTGCCATCGTCCCGGCGAGGTCGCGCCGTTCTCGCTCCTGACCTATAAGGACGCGCGTCCGTGGGCCCGCTCGATCAAGCAAAAGGTCGCCGGCAAGCAGATGCCGCCATGGAAGGCCGATCCGCATTACGGCGATTTTCAAAACAGCAAGGTGCTGAGCGCGCGCGAGATTGAGACGATCGTGGCGTGGGTGGACGGCGGCGCGAAAGAGGGGAACCCAGCCGAGAGGCCCACGCCGCCGCAGTTCGCCGAAGGCTGGCAGATCGGCACGCCGGATCTCGTGTTGACGATGGCGGAGCCGTTCAAGGTGCCGGCGACCGGCACCGTGCCCTGGTCAACCGTGCCGTCCAACGACTACGTGTTTCCGAAGGATGTGTGGGTGCAGGCCATCGAGGTCCGGCCGGGCAACCGGGCAGTGGTGCACCACGCGGTCGCGGGGGCGATTTTCCCCAGCGACAGGACCGACGTCGGCGGTTCGAATCTGCATCTGTACTCGCCGGGACTTGAAGCCATCACCTGGCGCGACGGCTACGGCAAGTTCATACCGAAGGGGACGCGCATCTCGTTCCAGATGCACTACAACTCCATCGGCAAAGAGGCAACCGATCAGACGAAAGTCGGATTCAAGTTCGCCACCAAGCCGGTGCACACGCCGGTCAACACCACCATCATCTCGAACACGAGCATCGTGATTCCACCGATGGTGCAGAACTACGAAGCGATTGCGGCCTTCCAGTTCCCGGTCGAGGCGCGGGTCCATGGCCTGCGGCCTCACATGCACCTGAGGGCAAGAGAAGGTACGGCCTCGCTCATCCTTCCGGACGGGCTGCGTCGAGTGCTGCTGCACATCCCTCGCTGGGACGATGCGTGGCAGAACTACTACGTGCTGTCGGAGCCGGCCCGCGTCCCTAAAGGCGCGATCCTCGAATACATCGCGAGTTACGACAACTCACCGGCCAATGCGTTGAATCCCGATCCCAAGGCGTCGGTCGCGTGGGGCCAGCAAATCTGGGAAGAGATGCACTCGACCTACATGACGTGGACGGCGGTCACCGACAAGAACGTCAACGACGCGGCGCCCATCCAGATTCCGGCGAACAAGGCGTTCACAACCGGCATCTCAGCGCGGCGATAACATCGCAGGGCTAAAGC
>JBGPKK010000300.1:0-3538 GCA_041485905.1 Vicinamibacteria bacterium | reverse complement strand
GAACCCGCGGTAGAACACCTTCTCGATTTGGTCCCTGTTACTGCTGCCGACCCCCTGGACTGCGAGCCCCGATGTCCGATTCGTGCCGCCCTCGATCGCCAGGTAGAACGCATGGCTGGCAATGGTCGAGTTCGCGTGCACTTCCCCGCTATCGGCGGCATCGGTCAGTCGCTTCGAGAAGTGATCCGGCGTGCCAAGGGACATGGGATCCTGAATCGACCGCACCAGCCCGGGAACAACGCTCGAGACGAGGTCTTCGCCCATCAAGTAATCCGCCCGTAGCGGTCCGGTGCCCGCGGGCTGTATGAAAAACTCCACGCTGGTGCCCATCATGTCCGAGAACGCCTCGTTGAGAGCTCCGGGTTCGTTGGATCCGCCAAGCCGCGAGGTGAAGGCGGTCACGCCGTGTGTGAGTTCGTGCGCGACGACGTCGAGCGCGGCGGCGAAGTTCTTCACGCTGACTAACGAAGAACCGACGATCAGGCGGAGGTTAGCCGGGAGCCCTTCGCCGTATACCATCATCCCTTTTCCATCCGAGCCGCACTGCGGGCAGTAGAACGCGTTCAGATAGAACGTCCCGATGATGCTCGGAGGCGCCGTGGAGAAATCCTGCAGCCTGACCGTGTGTGTCAGTCCGACGACGCGGTTGTCCAGATTGTCGAGGCCGCGGCGGTTGAATCGTTTGAAATAGAAGTCGTAGGTGTACCCCTCGTAGGTGTGTGCATCGACATTGGGACCGTCATTCCACGCCGTGCCCGGCTCGGAGGCGAGATTGGCCGTGCCGAGGGCGGTGACGCCATTCAAAGCGTTGATTGCCGCCGTGAAGTTTCCCCGGAGGTCAAACGTGCGGAGCGACGGCGGTCGAAGCTGATCGTCGGCGACATATGTACCGGCCAAGGCCTGTACGCTGACCTTTTTCGTGTCGCCCAGCACGCCGGTGCCGGAGACGACGGTGGCCTGCGTCTGAAAAAGGCTGTGTTTCAGGCGGACGGCCCCGTCGATCGCATCGATGAAATATACCGATGCGTCCGCCGGCGTCACAGCCTGGCAACGATACGTGAGCGCGTATCCGCCGCCATCGAGGGGCAGAATGACCAGTTCGGGAATGCGGTTGCCGAGATCGACGCCCCCCGCGAGCGTCGACACGATGTCGCGCGCCTCCTCCGGTGAGAGCGTTGGCTCGACGTTCAGCGTCAGGTCGTCGTAAAGCGCACCAAACAGCGACACGGCAATACCGCGGTCGATCTGTCTGGTGATGTCGCCGCCCCACACTCGCACGCCGCGGTGAAGCTGATCGAACCGCTCGTGGGTCCGTCCCGCGATGAGCTCGTCGCCGCGCGTCTCGCGCAAACGCAGCTGTCCTGCGCGCAGCATGTCATTGACAGCCGCATCCCACTGTCGCACGGTGTCCACCGTCTGGGCGGTCACCGTGCGGAGTGTTCGCGGAGCCTGGCCCACGGGACGCACCTGAATGGCAATCCACAAACCGAGAGTCGCGACGAGGCCGACCGCAGCCCCGCGAAGATGCCAACGCATGAAGCCTCCTGTTGACGAGCGCGACAGGGTACCACGCCGCGCGCGCTAATGAGAAACCGGTGGCACATTCAATTGCGCTCGTGGCAAGATAACCGATTGCGAAGGAGGACAAGACATGGCCGCTACAACGCTTCCAAACGTTCTCGTCACCACCGACTGGGTGGCTCAACATGCCACCGACGCCGCCGTCCGGGTGGTCGAAGTCGATGTCGATACGACGGCCTACGATCAAGGCCACGTGCCCGGCGCCGCCGGATGGAACTGGACGACCCAGCTGTGCGACACCCTCGTGCGCGACATCGTCCCGATCAGGAAGCTCGAGGAGCTGCTCGGCAAGAGCGGCATCGATAACAAGACCGCGATCGTCCTGTACGGCGACAACAACAACTGGTTCGCCGCGTGGGCGTTCTGGCAGCTCAAGATCTACGGCCACCAGGACGTGCGCATCATGGATGGGGGCCGAAAGAAGTGGCTCGCCGAGGGACGCGAGTTGAGCACGGACACGCCGGCGTTCCCGTCCAGGACGTACAAAGCGAGCGGACCGGATCTGTCCCTGCGGGCGTTTCTCCCGGAGGTGCAGAAAGCAGTCGCGCAGAAGTCCGCCTCGCTGGTGGACGTGCGGAGCCCGCAGGAATTCACGGGCGAGATCCTGGCGCCGCCGGGGCTGCCGGAAACCTGCCAGCGCGGCGGGCATATCCCAGGTGCCAAGAGTATTCCGTGGGGGAAAAACTGCAACGAAGACGGTTCGTTCAAGAGCCTCGATGAATTGAAGGCGTTGTACGGCGGCGCGGGCGTGACCGGCGACAAACCGGTGATCGCTTACTGCCGGATCGGCGAGCGCTCGAGCCTGACGTGGTTTGTGCTCAAGTACCTGCTCGGCTTCGAGAACGTGCGGAACTACGACGGCTCGTGGACCGAATGGGGCAACCTGGTGGGCGCGCAGGTGGAGAAGCCGTAGCCATGAAGCCGGAAGAGCATTCGCGGCAGGAGCGCGAGCTGGCGGGCTGGCCGGTGACCGTCGAGACCTACAAACTCGACGGCATCTATCACTGCACGATCGCCAACGTCGATCCGGGCGCGCGGATCGCGCGCGCCGACGGCGCGACGAAGGAAGAAGCCGAGCAGCGGGCGATTGAGAAGGCGACGCGGTATCTGGGGCAGACGCGCAAGTTTCCGACCAGCTGATCCGTGCCAGGAAGACGCGGAGGACTCTGAGGATTTTGGCCACAGAGTCGCAGAGCCACAGAGATCAGACAGAAGACGTCGGACCCACGACCGGCAACGCCGGTCGCGGTCTGATCAGAACAGCGGCGTGAATCCGCAAACCCGAGAATCGTAAGGACAGGTTTGTGGATTCACGCCGTTGTTCTGATCAGGCGCCCGCTACGCGGGCGGTCCGACGTCACAGTATCAACCGCTTAATGCCGTCTTTCATCAATCGCGAGTTGAAGTTGAGCAGAAGCCCCACCCGCTTGCCCGTTACCCGCAGATAGGTCAGGAGCTGCGCTTCGAAGAGTGGATTCATCCGTTCAACGCTCTTGATTTCGACGAGAACGAGGTCCTCCACCACGAGGTCGATTCGATACTGTCCAAGAAGTCGGCCTTTGTAATAGGCCGGCAGTCGTGTCTGCCGCAGGTAGCCGAGCACGGCCTCGTCCATCTCGATACACATGGCGGTCTCGTAGAGCGGCTCCAGGAGCCCGGGGCCCAGCGTGCGATGCACTTCGATGGCGCAGCCGATGATCTTTTGAGTGAGAGCATTGATCTCTGTGTCTCTGTGGCTCTGTGGCCCGGTCTGTGGCCCAATCATCTTTGTGCCTCTCGATAGAGTGTTAAAGCCGTCTCTCGTGCCTCTGCAGGGATCAACGGAAACGTGCCGAGCACGTGCTCGAACTCCTCGACGCTCAGCTGATACAAGCCGGCGACCAGCGCCTGAAGCCGCGCGGACGCCGTATCTTCAACACCCCGGGCGAGGAGGCGCGCCAACGCGGCCACTTCGCGG
>JBGPKK010000299.1:0-3557 GCA_041485905.1 Vicinamibacteria bacterium | reverse complement strand
GACACCGGCGCCCACGTTGTCCCCGGCGGAGATCCTGGCTGACCTGTCGGCCGACGAGCCCGAGCCGCCGTACGAAGCGCTCGAGTCGGCCGACGGTCATCGGCAGGATCTCGTGGAACCGCTCCTGCAGGCGATCAATGCCGGTATCGCCAACCCTTCAGGTGCATCGCCGGAAGAGGCGATGGTCTTCTCTTACGCCTTGTACCTGCCGCAATTCATGAACGCTCGGAATTGGATGACGTCGAAGGGGCGCAACGCGGATGGATGCTCGAAAAGACGCAGGATCGCTACCCACCCATTGACGATGTCGTCGAAGCGACGGCGTGGTGGGGGCGGGACGAGGATTCTTCAGAATATGCGTCGCCATCGGAGCCCTATCGCGCGGGGCCGAGAATCGGGCGCAACCAGCAGTGTCCCTGTGGCAGCGGCAAGAAGTTCAAGAAGTGCTGCGGCGCGTGACGTCACCGTGTCGACTTGAGCAATCGAGGATCGACCGCATGCTCGGCTGCGTCGACGATGACGATGCGCCTGGCGTCCTGGTGAGCGGGGTTCAGCAGAACGTTGAATGTCTGAGGGACGATCGCCGACGGCACGATCAGGAGCGCCGCGGAACCTCTGGTCAGCCAGCGGTCACCGATCGCGCGCGTCACCTCGGTTCTTTCGAGCCAGTCTGGTGGCAGTTGGTCGACCGAAACACGCTCAATATGCGCGTCATCACGCGCTTCGATTTTCAACAAGCGGTACCGGACGGGCAGGTCCTGAAGGTCGATTTCGAAATGCACCAGGATTTCAAGAAGCGCTGCGGCAGGACTCTGAGCACAGTACACGACGCGCCGGCCCCGCGTGTGCCACCGTCCCGGCGTGCGCAACGATCCGTCGCCCGCAAGGGAAAGATGGTTGCTGATCCGCCAGAGAAACACCTAGGCCGCCATGCCCTCGTCAATGCGGTACAACAGCTCTTCGACGAGCCGCGCGCCTGCCTCGGTGGCGGTGAATTGCAGGGGGCTCCGACCCTTGAATTGGCGTTTGGCCGCACGGAGCCAGTGCCACGCGCGTCCGCTGTCTCCGAAGACCTGTTCCCCCAGCGCGGCGATACGAGCGAGACGTACGGCACGATCCGATTCCTCCCGACTCAATGCCTCGCGCCGCGTGCGACGATGTGTCAGCGTGCGTCGAGGCACGATCAGCGAGTAGATCTCGTCGTTGGTCAGACCTGACTGCAGGAGCTGGTCGATCGCTCCCGTGGCGAGGCGCTCCTCGACCAACTTGACGAGATCCTGGTCAGAGCGCAAGCGGTGGACGCCGAGCATCTGTTGAACCCGCTTGAGCAGGCTCGGCTGTTGAGCGACTGAGGGTTCCAGGACGGCAGCTCTTGACATTGGACTTCTCAGGGGGACCTCTCCGGAGTCGCATGATGGCAACTTGCCCATGATTCTAGGGCATCTTGCCTGCTCATTCAAGCCCGTCGTTGGGCTGCCCCGATCAGCGCCGACGCTGAGTTCCCCAGAGGCGTCCGCCGTTTCGCTCACCCATCTGTCGCCAGTTCGGAACGTACGCGGTCATCAGCACCTGGAACAGACGCCCGTGGTTGGGAACTCTCAGGTGCAGCAGTTCGCAATGGCCTGGTCTACATCCGGCAATCCATGCACGTGCCTCCGAACCGGGATGCCGTGCTGGATGCGATGCCGGCCCTTTTCGATCTGCTGCGCGATGAGACGGAGCCTGCGGCGCGGGTCGTGCTCGGGCATTTCGTGTTCGTCTACATCCATCCCTACATGGACGGCAATGGCCGTATGGGGCGGTTCCTGATGAACGTCATGATGGCGGCGGGCGGATACCTCTGGACCGTCGTGCCAGTCTTGGAGCGCAAGACCTACATGGCGGCGCTCGAAAAGGCGAGCGTCGACGAGGATATCCGGCCCTTCGCTGGATTCCTGGCAGGCCTTGTGGAAAGGCGCCTCGCCGGAGAACCGCTACCGGAAGTGCCGAAGGCTTCCTCGTGATGTGTCAATGTTGGGCCGTTGGAGGCGTGGGGTTCGCCGGCGACGCGAGGTTCCTCGAGAAAAACGGCAGCACGTTCCTTTCGATCCGTTCGCCAACCTTGTTGGTGTGGTCGCCGTCGTACTCCTCGTAGCTGTGCGCGATCTTCAGGCGGGTCATGGCCTCGTGCAACTGCTTGTTCGACACGATCAGATTGTCCTTCGTACCGACCTCGATCGCGATCGCATAGTAACCCTTCAGGCTCGGCACGTAGTGCTCGAGCATCGCGAGTGGTGCGTTGGCCGCCCACTTGGCGACGATGTCGGGCCGCACCTTGCCGTCCTTGACCGGGAGGTCGAGGTAGAGCGGCGGGTTATTGGGATTCGGCGACCACGCCGCGGCTGACGCGAGATTCACCGAGGGCCCGAACACTCCGGGCGCGCGGGCCGCCTCCTCGGCCTGCTCGCGCGTTTTGATCGCCTCCGCAGGCGCCATCGCCTCCGGCCGCGGATTGACGTTCGCCGTCAGGCAGCACGCGCTCATGATGTACAGGCTCGAGAACACATCCGGCCGCTTCATGCCGATCCGAACCGCGCCGTATCCGCCCATCGAGTGACCGGCCAGACCACGGCTCATGCGGTTGGCGATCGTGCGGTAATGGCTATCGACGTAGGCCACGAGATCCTGCGCGACGAAGCTTTCCCAATCGCCTGTGGTGACCGAGCTCGAGTACATGCTCCCCTTGTGCAGGGAGAACGCATTGGGCGTGACGACGATCGGCTCGCTGAAGCCCTGGGCGGCGGCAAGCTTGTCTGCACTTTCAGGAAGATTGGCAAGGCGGGCAGTGAAGGTGTCGTCACGTCCGCCGTAGCCATGCAGCAGATACACCACTGGATAACGGCGGGCCTGATCGCCGGCATAGCTCTGAGGCAGGTAGACGGTGACCGCGCGATCGGGGGAATCGGCCTCGAGATTGCCTTCGAGCGCCTTGCCGTGCACGGTGATGTGCTCGACGGTCCCAGTGCGGGCGTCCCCTCCCGGTCCGCCGCCCCGCCTTCCCTGGGCGTCCAGCATCGCCGCCGTACCAACAACGAGAGCCGCCACACACGCGACAGACGTCGTACCCTTCGCGATCATCTCAACCTCCGGCCGACGTGATTCTAACCCGAAGCAGGAGAGTGTTCGCGCGCAGCGGTGTTGCTTGCCGGCCCGACGTCTCTTCATCTGCTGACGCGCGGACGCCTTCGCGAAGGGACTCCATTCGGGCATGGACATTGACCCGTGCGCATCGTACCTTGTTCGTCACCATCTTCCGCGTGACGGGATTTCGCGCCGCTGAAGCCAGGGGCACTTCGCAAACTGCGTGACTCTCATCAGATGGTGCGGAGGGCTCGTCAAATGACGACGACATCCACGCCGCGCTCCGGAGGCACACACACGATGACGCGCCACCGCAACAGTCAACCTTCGGTATTGACCGGCTGAACGCAGGCGGATGCTAAAATCAGTCTTGATTGGCTATCTTGCGGCGTGAGGAGGGCAAGCGTGCGTGCATTTCTTGTGAAAGCACTTGTCGT
>JBGPKK010000298.1:0-3590 GCA_041485905.1 Vicinamibacteria bacterium | reverse complement strand
CCCCGTGGATGAAAGTGTGGTCAAACAGGGACTGGCGATTGCCCCGGTGCCTTTAAACCTCAGAGGGAAAAACCGCGCTCTCGTCGGCCTGGGCAGCTACCTTGTCAATGCCGTTTCAGAATGTAACGATTGCCACACTCGTCCACATTTTGTCCCGGGAGGGAACCCCTTCAATGGTCAGACAGAGGTGGACACCTCGTTGGACCACCTCACTGGCGGTAATCAGTTCGGGCCATTCACATCCAGGAACCTTACCCCGGATGCCACGGGGAAACCGGCTGGGCTGACTGTCGATGAGTTCCTCCATGTCATACGCACGGGGGAGACTGATGACCATCCAATGTTCGGCCCTCTGCTACAGGTGATGCCGTGGCCGACGTTCCGAAAAATGACGGACCGTGACCTCCGCGCCATCTACGAGTATCTAAGCGCTATTCCTTCGCGCCCGGATAACCCGAGCCCTGGTCCGTGTTGCCCTGATTAAGCCTTGACAAGAGGTTAGGGCCGGCGCGAACGATGGTCAGCGGCACCCGCTCGTTCAGTTGGTGGAGGTGACAGGCCCTTTTCGCCGAGCACCCCGGGTCCCCGCCGCGCAGTGTGTGCGCGGTGGGGCGGCTCGGTGGGGCTGCTCACGAATAGATCATGAACTCCAGGAGATTGCCGTCCGGATCGCGGACGTAGACACTCGAGGCGGCCGCCTTGCGTCCGCCCTGTCGCGCGACCGGCCCCTCCTCGATCTTCGCGCCCGCACGATCCAGCATCGTCTTGAGCGACGCCGGCGTGCCGTCCCACACGAAACACAGGTCGCCGCACGGCGGCTTCGCGGCCGGCGCTCGCAGCGTGAACGTCCCTCGCTGCCAGAGCGTGGGACGATGGAAGTTGATCATCTGGCTGCCGATGTAGACGGAAACGGCCTGCGCGTTCTCGGCGATCTGCAATCCGAGGCCGCGATAGAAAGCCAGCATCGCCTCGGTGTTCTGCATCGGCAGCGCGACGTGATCGAAGCCCCGGATGCCGCTCGATTGCTGCGCCAGCGCTTCGGAGGCAGGTAGCGCGCCCGCGGCGACCACTCCCGTCATGAAGCTTCGCCGGGACACTCGGTGCTCGCGCGACGGAACACTCTTTCGGTGTCGCAACGCTCTCTCCTTACTGCTGCGCGAAGGCCATGAGCGGCGCGAGCCCCTCCGTGCGCACGCCCGAGTGCGCGCAGGCGATGACTTTCACAGCGGCCCCGCTTTGCTGCAAGACGTGCGCGAGACGAACGATCGAGGCACGATCCTCGGACTGACTGTCGCTGAAGATCCAGGGCGCGCCGACGATCTTCCAGTCGCCGTTCAGATCTGCGGCGTCTCCCATGAACAGCACGCCGTTGACCAGATATGCCGCGCTCCCGGCTGTGTGGCCGGGCACGGCAAATGCCTGGAATAACGTCGAGCCGACCATCACCGTCTCGCCGTCGCGCAAACGGCGACCGACGGTGACGCCGGTCGGCCGCACCGGCATCAGGCGCGGGAGCGGCCCGCGGGCGCCTTCGCGTCCTTCGATCAGCGGCGCTTCCCGATCGAGCGCAACCACCTGCGCGCGACGGAACACCGGAATAGCCGCGATGTGATCCGGATGGCCGTGTGTGACGAAAATCGCGACGACCGCATCGGCGCCGAGTTGTCGGCGGGACAGCTCCGCGAGGATCGCCTTGCCCGACGAATCGTTGGTCGCGTCGACGAGCGCCACTTCCCGCGGACCCACCGACACGACACCGGCGCTGTTGATGCCGTCCTTCACGATGCGGACGCCGTCAACTTCGAAACCGTCGGCGATCGATTGTCGCCCGATAAACGCCGAGCCGATGGCGACAGCCGCCGTCAGGATCAGCAGTCCGATGACGGCCGCGATGATCTTGAGCGCCCGCGTCATCTTCTAATTCCCGGTGCTCCCCTTGCCCGCGTGTTTCGCCAGCTCCGCCATGTCGCTCGTGCGCGCGCCGTGAAGCGGCGCAATCGTTTTCACGTCCAGGTTGAGACGCTTGATGTTGTCGTAGAGCGCCGCCGCATACGGCACGGCAGTGACGACCAGCGGAGTGGTCGGCGTGGCCGGCGACGTAAACGCATCCGGCTCCGCCAGGATCTTCTCCTTCGGCAGATACACGAGGAGCATATCCCCCGTGTGCTCGTAGTTGGTCATCCTGTGCAGCTCGATTGTCCGCGTCCCGTCGGTCAGCTTCGCCATGTCGCCGACGGTCTGAATCTTCACCGCCTTGTTCGACTTCGACAGACGATCCGGGTTGATCGTGTGCGGCGTTTTTGCGACGCGCTGGAGAAAGGCCTTGTTGGTCTGATACGTGACGATCGTCGCGCCCTCATCGATCGCCGTGCGGATGCCGCCGAGATGATCCCAATGATGATGGGTGGTGACCAGGTAACGGATCGCCTTGCCCGGAATCACCTCCTTCGCCTTGGCAATGACGGCGAGCGCCCGCTCTTCGGTCTGCGGCACGTCAACAAGCACGATGTGGTCCTTCATCTCGACCGCCAGGCTGTGGTGAGAACCGCCGGTCAGGTAGAACACGCCGTCGGCGAGCTTCGCGGAGTCGACGCGGACGGGGGCCGGCTGCGCGGTGCGCACGTTGTCGGGCACGGTGATGTCGACGGCCGGATTCGCCGTCACCGATGCAATCGTCAGATCGAGCGATGGATAGCCGTCCTGGCTCTGAACGATCCGCGACGGAAACAGAACGCCGCCAAAGTCTTTGTAGCCGCTGTAGACGGTTTCGACGAGCATGTCACCCACGATCGGCTGGTCGATCCACGTCTCGACGCGCTCGACCTGGTTCTGCGCGTTGACGATTCCCGTCATCCTGTACTTGCCGCCGACGGTGAACGACACCTCCGTGCCGCCCTTCGCTTTCTTCGTCGTGGCGTTGTTGGCCATCGCGGCCTTCACGAAACCCTGTGGCGTGGCCCACAGCGCGAGCATGCGCTCGGGCGCGTTTCCCGGCGCGGGCGCCGGCGGGGGCGCAGCAGCCGCGCCGCGTCCGGGCGGAGTGGCCCCGCCTGCAGGAGCCGCAGCAGGAGCCGCCACGTTCCAGGCGTAGTTCCCGCTGACGACCTGAATCTGCCGCTGCTCGCCGGTGAACGGCGCACCGCCGCCGCGCGGCATCACCGTCCCCATCTCGCGCAGCAGCTCCTGACGCATGCTCCCGGTGTCGTAGTTGATCGACGCGGTGTAGCTCTTCACTGTCACGCGCGGCCACGGATCGTTAGGGGTGAAATTCTGCCCGACCGAGAAGTTGGCGCCCGATCCGGTGAACTGCAGCGTCTTGATTTTCGCCGCGCCGAGCGCGTCAGCGGCCGCTCTCAGCGCGTCAGTCTGCTGGGCCGCCGGCACCACGGTCAGCGCCAGCGCGCACACGATCGTGAGAAGGGTAAATCGACGCATTGAACATCTCCTTGCTACTTGGACAGCTCGGCATAGAACGCATCGATCTGCGGAACTCGCGGCGTCCAGCCGATGTCGTCGGTCTTGAGTTGTGACAGCAACTGATCCTTTGCGACGCCCTTACGAATCAACTCGGTCGCGCGATCGATCACGGT
>JBGPKK010000297.1:0-3630 GCA_041485905.1 Vicinamibacteria bacterium | reverse complement strand
CTCCTGGTCAGCCCATCCCAGATTGATCGCACTGTTCGCGTCACGTGGCCTTGCGATGTTGCTTTCGATGTCGTCTCGCCAAAAGAACCATGCGCGTCCGATCTTGAAGGCTGGAAGCGTCCCATGATCAGCTTTCATTCTGATCGAGCGGGGCTGGCGCTGGAGGAGATGCGCCACTCTCTCCGTCGTCAGTAGTGGCGACTCGCCGTTCGGCCCCCGAACGAGTAAATGCGGCTCAATGCCGGCCTCACGACACGCAGCGAAAATGACCGCCACCAAAGCCTCACGTGACACGCGCCACCGGCGGTTGGGCTGGCGTTCCCCACGGAGTGTGCCGCGCTCCAGGAACTCGCGCACCGTGCGGTTCGAACAGCCGAGTAGCTTCGCAATTTGTGAGGAAGTGAAAGCGATCGAAAACAACCCAAGCGGGTGGTCTTCG
This sequence comes from Vicinamibacteria bacterium, assembly GCA_041485905.1. GTDB lineage: Bacteria > Acidobacteriota > Vicinamibacteria > Vicinamibacterales > CAVVIG01 > JAHFUI01. Next base: position 3,191 of record JBGPKK010000297.1, on the reverse strand, counting down.
TTACACCGAGGAGTAGTTGTCGACATCCGACCGTCCCTTTCTGGGAGGGTCGGCAGCGTTTCTAGTGCTTTGCGGCCACATTCCGAAAGACTCCGGTGCGGAATCGAAGTCGCGATCGAAAGCGCTGCCGTACCTTCATTGCTGGCTGCGTTGCTGCATAGTCATGATTGACTCCACCTTAGTAGAGGGAGAGTACACAGCTCGCAGGACGCGGCCGTTGCGAATACTCTCTCCTTCGTCTCCAATCGTGGGGCACTGCCGTTGAGCAGTCAAGGCCGAATCGGGCGCCTCGAACGCAACTTGAAACAAAAGCGGCGGTTACGGTATGCACCCGTGGCCAGCCCTGTTGCGCCGGGGATCGAATTCTTCATGGGCGGGGGGCAAAGTCCCCGTATAATCAAGGCCTTTAAGGGAGGGACGAGGATATGGCGTATTCGTTGGTCGTCAACGGTCAAACGCATTCCGTGGATCTGCCGGCCGAAATGCCGCTGCTATGGGTGTTGCGGGACAGTCTGCACTTGAAGGGTACCAAATTCGGCTGCGGGGTCGGCGAATGCGGGGCATGCACCGTGCAACTGGACGGGACGCCCGTCCGGTCGTGCCAGACGCGGCTTTCGACGGTCGGCGCAAAGCGTGTCACCACCATCGAAGGTTTGTCCGCCGACGGGTCGCATCCGTTGCAACGCGCCTGGCAGGAGCTCGACGTGCCGCAATGCGGATATTGTCAGGCTGGCCAGCTCATGACGGCGGCGGCCCTCCTGGTCCGGATTACGAAGCCGACCGACGCGCAGATACACACCGCCATGAACGGGAATGTCTGCCGCTGTGGGACGTACTTGCGGATCAAGGAAGCCATTCACCTCGCGGCCAACGGCGGACGGAGGGCGTAGCCATGAAGCAGACATCCAAGACAGCCCAGCTCGATCGTCGCTCCTTCCTTCAGGTGACCGCGCTGGCCGGTGGCGGCGTGATCATCGGCATGTACGCTCCTGTCCTCGCCCAGCAAGGCGGGCGAGGCGGCGCCCCCGGGCCGTCTGCGTGGTCGCTCGAGCCCAACACGTACATCACAGTCCACCCGGACAATACCTTCACGATCGTCGCCAAGAACCCCGAGACGGGGCAGGGCATCCGAACGGCCCTTCCGCAGATCATCGCCGACGAGTTCGACATCGACTGGACCCAGGTCAAGATCCAGCAGGCCGACCTGAATCCGAAGTACGGGCCGCAAATCGAAGGCGGCAGCCGCGCCATGCCGACCAACTACGATCCGATGCGGCAGATTGGCGCCGGCGGACGGCTGATGATGGTGACCGCCGCCGCGCAGATGTGGAACGTCCCGGCGAGCGCATTGACCACCGGCAGCGGCGTGGTCACGCACGCAGCATCGGGCCGCAAGGCCACCTACGCGTCGCTCGCGGCAGCGGTCGCCGCACTGCCCGCACCGACGGCCGACGCCGTCAAGGCCGCGTACAAGGATCCGAAGAACTTCAAGATCATCGGCAAACCGATCAAGGGCGTCGACAACGCCGCCATCGTCACCGGCAAGCCGTCCTTCAGCATCGACCACGAGCCGCCGGGCACGCTGTTCGCCGTGTTCGACAAGTGTCCGGTGTTTGGCGGCAAGGCGGTCAGCGCCAACCTCGACGAGGTGAAGGGGCTGCCCGGCGTCAAGCACGCGTTCCTCGTCGACAAAGCGGGACAAGGCGCGAACTCCCTGGCCTCGGGCGTGGCGATCGTGGCTGACAACTGGTGGTTCGCGAACAATGCCCGCCGCACGCTGAAGGTCACCTGGGACGAAGGGCCGGTGGCCACGCAAAGCAGCGTCGGGTACGCGGCGCAGGCCAAGGTACTGTCAGCGCAGGCATCTCAGGCGCCGCCCCCCGGCGGCCGCGGCGGGGCCGCGATTGGCGACGCCGAGGCGGCGTTCCGGAACGCAGCCAAGGTCGTCGAGGCAGACTACGAGTTCGGGCTCCTCTCTCACGCGCCGCTCGAACCGCAGAATTCGACGGCTCACTACACCTCGGACGGCAAGCTGGAAATCTGGTCGTGCAGTCAGATTCCAAGCCTCGCGAATCCGGCGCTCGGCGCCGGGATCACGCCTGACAAGGTGACGATGCACTTGGTGCGAGCGGGCGGCGGATTCGGCCGGCGTCTGAACAGCGACTACGACGTCGAGGTCGGCAAGATCGCGAGGGTCGTCACCGAGGAGCGGGCGAAGGCCGGGTTGCCAAGCGTGCCCGTGAAGCTGCTCTGGTCGAGAGAAGACGACATGGCCCACGACCAGTATCGGCCGGGCGGCTTCCACTACTTCAAGGCCGGTCTGGACGCCTCGGGCAAACTGATCGCGTTCCGCGACTTCGTGGCCAGCACGGCCTCCGTGGTTCCCGCCAATGAGTTCCCGCGAGGATTCGTCGCGAACTTCTCGGCGCATTCGGCACCCGTCACGCCGTTCGATATCCCGACAGGCGCGTTGCGCGCGCCGGGCACCAACGGCGTGTCGTTCGTGATGCAGGGGTTCATCGACGAGATTGCCGTGGCGGCCGGGAAAGATCCCCTGCAGTTCCGGCTCGATACGCTGGCCAATCCGATCGGCGAGGCTCCAGCCGGGTTCAACGCCGCGCGCGCGCGCGGCGTCCTCGAGGCGGTGCGGGACATGTCGGACTGGAACAACCGGAGCCGTCTGCCGAAAGGCACCGGCAAGGGCGTCGCCTTCCAGTTCGCCCACTCAGGCTACGTCGCGTACGTCGTCGAGGTGGCCGTAGGCGCCGACAAGAAGATCGACGTCAAGAAGGCCTGGGTGGCCATCGACATCGGGCGCCAGATCGTCAATCCGAGCGAGTCGAACAATCTGGTCCACGGGGCGTTCATCGAGGCGATGAGCCACATGATGGCGTGGAACATCACGATCGACAAGGGCCGAGTGGTGCAGCGCAACTTCAACACGTATCAGCCCACGCGCATGACGCAAGTGCCGTCGGCGGTCGAGGTGAAGTTCCTCCAGACCGACTTCGATCCGACCGGGCTGGGCGAGCCAGCGTTGCCGCCGGCCATCCCGGCGATCGGCAACGCCATCTTCGCCGCCACGGGCGTTCGGATTCGATCCGTCCCGCTCAACGCGGCCGGGTACGCCTGGGTCTGACGCCGAATCCCGCGCGGGCAACACGAAACACGCAGGCCGGATGTTCCGTCCG
>JBGPKK010000296.1:0-3644 GCA_041485905.1 Vicinamibacteria bacterium | reverse complement strand
ACGGGGCGGTGCGGATCCGGCTCCACTTTGGCCCGCAGCGTCGCGACACACCGATCGACGCTCCGTCCGGTGACGAAGACGGCATTCCCCCAGACGGCATTCAGGATCGTGTCGCGTGACAGCGCGCAGCCGGGACGGGAGGCGAAGTAGAACAGCAACGCTCGCTCCTTGACGGTCAGGTCCAGTTCGACCGACCCTCGAACCACCTTGTGCCCGACGAGGTCGATTTCACAGTCGCCAAACCGCACGGACGACGCGGCGGCCGCACGGCGCCGCAGGAACGCGCGCGCCCGCGCGATGAGCTCGCCCGTTCGAAACGGCTTGGTGACGTAGTCGTCGGCGCCGAGCGTCAGTCCGAGGATGACATCCTGTTCCTGGCTCCTGGCGGTCAGCATCACGATCGGCACGTCGATCCCCTGGTTGCGGACGGCACGGCAGATCTCGTAGCCGTTCACGCCGGGCAGCATGACGTCGAGCACGATCAGATCGGCTCGACCTGCGAGCGCGGCATCGAGTCCGCTCGTGCCATCGGTCGCCACGACGACATCGAACCCGTTGGTGCGCAACGCGTCCGACAGGCCGCGGGCGAGCGCCGGTTCGTCCTCAATCAACAGGATCGTCGGCGTCTTCATGTGGCCGTTTTCCGGCGCGCGATGGGAACGCGAATCGTGAAGGTACTGCCCTGGCCTGGCGCGCTGGCCACCTCCACCGTCCCGCCGTGCCCACGAACAATCGATTCGACAATGGTGAGCCCCAGTCCGACGCCGCTGGTGTGCCGGGAGAGGTCCTGCTCGACGCGATAGAAGCGCCGGAAGATCCGCCGCTGCTGCCCGGCGGCGATGCCGATGCCGTTGTCGATCACGGCCAAGGTCATATGGCCGTTGTCACGTGCGGCCCGAATCTCAATTCGCGGATCGGCCGGTGAATACTTGATGGCGTTTTCGAGCAGGTTCACAAGCGCCGTGGTCAGCGCCTGCGCGTCGGCGGAGATCGTGGGAATGGAAGGCTCGATCGTCACGCGCAATTCTCCGCCGGGTGGCAGCCGGTGGCGGACGGCGTCGACAGCGGCTGTCACGATCGATTCCGCCGACGTGTCGTCGAAGACGAACGGCGTGCGGCCGCGGTCGAGACGCGAGAACGTGAGGAAGTTCTCGATGAGGCGCGTCAGCCGGGCGTTCTCGGCGCTCAGCAGCCGGAGATACTCGCGCGTCTTGACGGGATCGATCTCCGCATCGTCGAGCAGTCCGTCAATGAGCACGCGCATCGAGGCCAGCGGCGTTCTCAGTTCGTGCGACGCCGCCGCGACGAGGTCGGTCTTCAGGCGCGCAACCCGAAGATGGCGGCGCGTCGTCCGCCCCACGGTGACGCCGACGAGCGCGATGAGGGCCACGCCGACCAGTCCGACCGCGACGTACGTCGTGCGCCGACGAGCCTCGGCTGTCTGGCGTGCGTCCACATCGAGGGGCACGAACGACACCTGCCAGCCAGGAAGCCACGGACCGGCGGCGATCGCTTCCGCGTCGGCGGGCTCATCCGGCGGAAACGCGATGAACACAATCCCCGCGTTGTCGATGAAGTGGAGGAAGTCGTGCATCATCTCTTCGATCCGGCCGGTCCGGTAGAGCGCGATGACACGACCGCTCGCCGATGAGAGCGCCCAGATGTCCGGGACCGACGTCTGATGAATCACGTCCGGCATCGGCATCAGCCGTCCCGCGTCGATCATCTCGATGGACAGCGCGAGTGCGGCCTGCGTACCCAGGAACACGTTGGGCGAGCGAGCCCGCAGCCGATTCATCAGGCGAAGGCGCGCGCGCGCCGGGGTAGGGATGTTGTAGTCGTTGAGGCGTCGCGCCACCTCTTCTACACCGCGGATCTCGTCAACGGCGGCGTCAGCGAGTCTGCTGTCGATCCGCTCCGGATACAACACGCCAGCTTGCTCGTCGAGAAACACCGCGCCGTCGGCATGGCCCTGGGTGATCAACCGCTCGAACTGGCGTTCCGGGGAGCCGGAACCATCGAGCTGCGCGACATGCGCGCGCCACAGAGGGTCCAGACGCGCGCGCACGAGCCGGAGCTGACCTCGATAGGCTTCCATCACGCGTTGCTGTGCCGACGCCGCTTCGCTGGTCACGGCGGCGTTCATGAACCAGAGAACGCCCGCCGACGGGAGCAGCGTCAGCAGCACGAGCAACACGAGCAGCCACCCACCGGGTTCGAGTCCAGATCGCCCTTGTCCCAGCCTCACGATTGAGCCAGTGTGACGCATTTCTGAAGCCAGGATGGAAACGATCCAGTGTGGTCAGCTCGCGGCCGCCGTAACATGCCGGTAACATGGTCTCGATATACCGCACCTGGAGGCTATCTGACATGAGACCAAACGTGGCATGGCTCGCAATTCTCGTGGCGTTCGTTTCGACGGGATCGGTGCGGGCTCACCATTCGCTTGCAAATTTCGACACCACGCAGGCTGTCCGCCTGAAGGGCACGATTGTCGAGTTCCACCGAATCAATCCTCACAGCGTCATCATCCTGGAACAAAAAAGCACGGACGGACCGATACGTCGCTGGGCTGTCGAAGGTCCCTCGGGTCTTCAACTCAATCGAAAAAGTTTTCCAAAGGACGGTCTGAAACCCGGGGACATCGTCGAAGTCTGCGGGTACGTACCCAAGGAAACCATCATGTGGCAGATCGCCAGTCCGGACCCCGGCGGCGTCAGCCTGTCGGGACGACTGATCAACGGTGAGACGATGGTGATGCCGGATGGACACGAAGAGAGCTGGGGCGATTACGGAGTGCATAAGTGCTTTGCACCCGAATACAAAGATCAGCACTCGAAATGATGGAGGCGGTCGACAGGCCGAGTCGGGCGGCGCCAGTCGCACACGCGCACGCACGCTGTGCTTGATCTCAGTTGTCGCGTAGGGCGATACTCGGCCCATGTTTCAACGCGCGGCCAAAAACCCTAAGCGACCACAGCCCGCCATCGCCTGGGCGCTGTTATTCATCGCGATGGCAGGTCATCCCGCCAACGGGCAAACGTCCATGGGCCCTGTGCTGGTGAGCCACGACTTCACCGAATCGGCCCAAGGCTGGCAAATCGCCGGGGACACCGGAAACGTCAACCCCATATTCACCGCGAACGGCGGTCACCCGGGCGGGTGCATTACCGGCGTCGACGAAGCGTTGGGCGAGACATGGTACTTTCGCGCGCCGACGACGGTGTTGCGGCAATTGCCCGCCGCGTCCAACGACACCATCAGCTTCAGTCTCAAGCAGTCGGGATCGCAGGTCAGCCTGATTGACGACGACGTGGTCATCGTCGGGCCCGCGGGACGCCTCAGCTACCGGTTCAAGACCTCGCCCGGGACAGACTGGACGGATTTTTCCGTCCGGCTGTCGGAAAGCGAAGGGTGGACGTGGAATTGGCGACTGCGCGCCACCCAGGCGCAGATCGAAAGCGTGCTGGCGGAGGCGAGACGGTAGGCAACATTAGTGGGGTGACGGTAGGCAACATTAGTGGGGTGCGGCTGGTTGACGGAATGTCTCTTCTCAGACCCGCCCGTGCGTTCCCCCCAGACACAGCGTTCCCCCCCCAGACACAGCTGATGGGTATCCGATTCGCCCAGGCGCCCTACGCGGT
>JBGPKK010000295.1:0-3716 GCA_041485905.1 Vicinamibacteria bacterium | reverse complement strand
CGAGCGCGGCCGTCGCGGCGGCAGCGGCGCTCGACATGCAGAAGCGGCCGTTGTAGTCGATGTTCGAAGGTCGAAGCGCGACGCGCGCGAATTTTCAGAGGAGATACGCCTTTTCGTTGGTCAGCGACCCGCCTCCGAACACGCCGACGGCGTCGCGGCCCGAGACGTTTTGCACCTTCTTGAGTGCGTGCGCGATGCGATCGAGCGCGGCCTCCCAGCTCGCTGGCACGAGCGCGCCGTCTTCCGATCGCACGAGAGGCGTCGTCAGGCGATCGGGATGAGCGAGCGTCGCGCCCGCCGACCATCCCTTGATGCAGAGGCCTCCCTTGTTCACCGGAAACTTCGCGTTCCCGAGCACCTCCGGCGCTTCGCGGTCCCCGGCGATGTGCATGCCGCACTGCAGCGCGCAGTACGGGCAGTGGGTCGCGGTCGTTCGGATCGGAGAGGCGACCGACAGGGATTGATCGGACATTGTTATCGCGTACCGGACGTAGTGTCCGCGTCAGGCGGACCGTGAAGTGCGCTTCAGCAAGACCCACACCATGAATGCGCGTGGCGAGTTAGCGTGCGATTTCCCTGCAATTCCATCCGGACGTGGCATGCGCGCGAACGCAAGCGGATCCGAAAAGCGACATGGATGTTGTGTACGGATGTTTTCGACGACAAAATTGTCTTCATCACGTCTCCGCACGCGCGCACCCCAGCGAAGAAGGGCGAATGGCGTGGGCGGCGAATCAGACAGGGGCAGACATTTATGAACCGCACTGCCGAGCGACGAACACAAATGTCCACCGCCGTGCGACCGGCGCCGTTCGAAGAATCGTGGGCGCAGCACGGCGAGCCCCGGCAGCGGTCCTCGATCATCCGGAATTCCTGACGTATCGCCGCCGCGTGATTGATTTTCTCGAGCACTACGCGGATCAGTCGCGCAGCGCGGCCTGACCCAACGATCCAGTCCCTGGTTCACCAATCAGCAAGCGGTTCTTCGGCGTGATATCGGCAGGAATCGTCTGCGTCCAGACCCGGTAGCCCTGCTGCTCGAGACCCGTCGCCCGCATGATATCGATGGCGAGGGGGCCGTCGACCCAACCGGACAGTGCGCCCCCGTCGCACGTGGCGAGGTCGTGACAGCACGGCAGCACGGCGACGCGCGCGCGCGCGGCCACGGCACGCTCAAGCACCAGATCGGTGAGGGCTCCGCAGGCGTGGCTTGAAACGACGATATCGGTCGAGAGAATCTCGACGTCTTCGAGGGGGCTGGAGACAAATGTCAGGCGGCCGGACAGCCTCGGCCAGCTCTGCACCAGGACCTCGTGCAACTTTGCGCTCGAGGCCGGCAACGCCTTGTCGACGACGATGGCGTTCGACGAGGAGTCGTCGAGCAGCAGCATGATCTGGGCAAGCAAGCCGTGTCCGCCGCCCAGATCGACAACGCGTCCGCCGCGGAAGAGCCGTCGCACGCGCCGCGCCGTCTCCCACGCCTCATACAGCTCTTTGCGCGGTAGACATCCCGCATGGCAGACCGCACGCGCCACGCGATGAAAAAGCGTGTTGTCAGGAAAGCGACCGACGTCCCGATCGGTCAGGCGGCCGCGGGACGAGTGCGAGAACACCGCTATATCGCTCACGATTCCCTGCTGTTTGTTGGCGACGATTTCGGACTGACCGACGTCACGCCGGCCTGAGCTACGGAGCATCCATCTCGCGCAGGATCGCGGCAAACCGCGGATCCGAGTGCAGCGCGCGGTACTCCGGAAAGTGGCGCGCATGAAGGATGAAGGTCGGCTCGCGCTCATCCCACGCACGTCGAGCGAATGCCATCGCCTCTTCATGTTGCCCAGCAGCCTCAGCCGTGAGGACAAGGTACGTCAGCGGGACATAGGCTCGCGAGGCGCGGTCCATCAGTTCGCGATGCAGCGCGCTCGCCTCCGACGGCTTCCCCCAGTGCCCGAAGACTGCCGCCAGGCTGGCGAGGGCGCTCGAGGCGCGCCCCGACAGCCCTGCGGCGGCCTCGAGCGTGGGGACCGCCTCTTCGGCGGGCTTCCGCGATGCCCTGCTCGAACTCCCCGCGGGCCCATTGAAGATAGAGGAGCGCGTACCAGCAGCGGCCCAGCACGTCACTCGGACTGAGCTCCAACGCTCGTTCGAACTCCTGCTTCGCCATTGTGCGGTTGTTCTCGTGCAGCAGGGTGGCACACGCCAGCGCGGCGTGGCCCGCTGCGGACGTGGGATCGAGCTCGATCGACCGTGTCGCTGCCGCCATCGCGTGTGGTTTCGACTCAGAGCCTCGCACGGACCCGGCGATCGCCAGCCCGGTGAACGCCTCGGCGATGCCGGCCCAGGCCAGCGAATAGCCGGGGTCGAGCTCGACCGCCTTCCGGAACAGGTCGAGCGCCGGCGGGATGCTCGTGCCTCGCCGAAGAACCAGCGCACGGCCCTTCAGGTAAAGCTGATACGCCTCGACGTTCGTCGTGGCCCGTTCGACGAGCCGATCGTCCTTGCCACCGGCGAGGGTCACCCTTAACCGCTCGGCGATGGCCCTGGCGATCTCATCCTGGACGTCGAAGATGTCCTTCAGCTCGCGGTCGAACCGCTCCGACCACAGTTGAAAGCCGTTCTGCACGTCGCTCAGCTGCACGGTGATGCGCACGCGATCCCCGGCCCGGCGCACGCTGCCTTCGAGCACCGTCGTCACGTTGAGCGTCTCGCCGATGGTGCGGAGGTCGTTGCCCTTCCCTTTGAACGAGAACGCCGACGTGCGCGCGGCCACTCTCAGGCCCTTGAGCGGCGTGAGGGCGTTCAGGATTTCCTCGGCGATGCCATCACAGAACCAGTCCTGATCTTTGGCGGCACTCATATCGGTGAAGGGCAGCACCGCGATCGACGCCACGCGTTCCGCCGGCCGCGGAGCGATGTCGGGCGCCGCGGGCCTGACTGCCCAACCGGCACCCGACTCCCAGGCCCGGCGCTGCGCCTTCAATTCGGCCAGGATCTCGATGGCGGTCTGGATGCGGTCGCGCGGCTGCTTCTCGAGACACCAGTCGATAAGGCGAGAGACGTCGCCAGGTACGTCAGGACGCAGCTCCCCGCCCGGCTTGGGGCGATCCTTCATGATGGACGACATGAGCGCTGGTGAGGAATCGCCTCGAAACGGCCGCTCGCCCGTTGCCATCTGGTACAGCATGGTGCCGAGCGAGAAGAGGTCGGTGCGATGATCCAGCGCCTTCCCTTCGATCTGTTCGGGTGACATGTACGGCATCGTGCCGACGATGACCCCGGCCTGTGTGAGCCCGAGGTAGGTGATGTCTTCCTCGGGGCGGACGACGTCTACGTCAACCGCCCGCGCCAGCCCGAAGTCGAGGACCTTCACACGGCCGTCGTCAGTCACCATCACGTTCGCGGGCTTCAGATCGCGATGGATGATGTGTTTTCGGTGCGCCGCCGAAAGCGCATCGGCCAGCGCGATCGCGATGTCGAAGAACTGCGGCAGCGAGACGCCGCCCCTGGGAATCATCCGATCGAGCGTGCGCCCTTCGACGAGCTCCATCGTCATGAAGGGAACACCACCGTCCTCCTCGATGGAGAAGATGGTGACGATGTGCGGGTGGTTGAGCGCGGCGACGGCCCGGGCTTCCCGCCTGAAGCGCTCCAGGCGATCGGGGTCGGCCGCCACCTTCTGAGGCAGGATCTTGAGGGCCACGTCGCGACCGAGCTTG
>JBGPKK010000294.1:0-3803 GCA_041485905.1 Vicinamibacteria bacterium | reverse complement strand
GGCCGGACGCGGTGCGGCCAATTCACCTCGCGCCTCGTCGATCTCGAGCCGCGCGTCGGCGATGTCGCGGAGCCGGCGCTTGTCGTCCTTCTCCAGACAACGACGCAACAGACGCCGAATCGCGTCGGGCGTGCCCGCGGGCAGACGACTCCAGTCCGGATCGGTTTTGAGCACGCCGGCGAGAATTTCGCTGGTCGTGGTGCCCTCGAACGCCGCACACCCCGTCAGTATCTCGAACAGCACGCACCCGAACGCCCACACGTCGGCCCGCCGGTCCGCCTCCTGCCCCTTCGCCTGCTCCGGCGACACATACGCTGCCGTGCCGAGAAGCAGTCCCGGCATCGACGCCATCATCGTCGGCGAGTTCGACACATTCGGGCCGGCTTGAAAGCCGGCCCCTCCATCAACAGCGATCTTCGCCAGGCCGAAGTCCAGCACCTTGACGGTCCCGTCGGGTCGCACCTTGATGTTTGCCGGCTTCAGGTCGCGGTGGATCACGCCGTGGTCGTGCGCCACTTGAAGGGCGTCGGCGATCTGGCGCGCGATGGTGAGCGCTTCGTCGATTTCCAAGGCTCGGCCAGTGGCCTGCGCGATGCGATCGGCCAGCGTCGGACCCTCGATGAGCTCGAGCACCAGCGCCCGAACGCCGTCGGCTTCCTCGATGCCGTGGCTGATCGCGATGTTCGGATGGTTCAGGGACGCGAGCAGCAGCGCCTCGCGCTCGAAGCGGTTGATTCGATCGGCATTGCCCGCAAACACCTGCGGCAGCACCTTGAGGGCGACGTCGCGCCCAAGCTTCGTGTCGCGCGCGCGATAGACCTCGCCCATGCCGCCCGCGCCAACGAGCGACACAATGGTGTAGGAACCGAATTGTCGCCCGGGCGCCATCGGCCCGGGATCGCCTGCCGTCACATCAATCCTCCGACGCGTCCGGTCGGCTCTATCGACAGGTAAAGTTCTTCTCGTCATCCGTGCTGCCGGCTCCGGAGTACTCCGCATGCTGCGGATATGCGCACAGCGGACGGGTGCGAACGGCGGTGCCGTTGACCACCTTGCGTGCCACGACCCGGCCCGGCGCATTGCCGTTTTCCACCCAGTCCGTAATCGCGGTTGTCCAGTCGGCGGTGTCTGGCCCGGGCCCGCCACCGCAGTGCAGCACTCCCGGCATCAGGAACATGCGGAAGTAGTCGCCACGGTTGGGATCGCGTGCCTGCACCTGGTCGTAGTACCGGATGCTGCCGAGCGGCGTCAGCGCCGCATCGGCCCAGCCGTGCCACAAGATCAGTTTGTGCCCCTTCGACTTGAACGCCTCGAGGTCGGGGTTGGTGGCGTTCAGAAACGACGCGGCAAGGGCGGTGTCTTTTTTCCACGTCGAAAAGTCATAGTGGGAGTAATCCCAGGCCGGATCGCCGTAGATGATGTACTTGAACAACTCCGTGCCGAATGCAAACCGGAGGCTCGGCGCGTTTTGCGCCGTAAGGAGCCCCTGGTTGACGCCCGTAATCCAGAGCGGCCATCCGGCGACCTCGCCTTCGCCGCCCACGGGCTGTCCAGGGTAGATCTCGCCGTCACGGCTGCGCGTCGGCCCGTAGATCTTCTTCAAGGCCGCGCGCTGCACGTCCGTCACACTGGAGATCTCGTCCACGTTGATCGGGCAGCGTCGCGGATCGTCAATCACCCCATCCCTGACGCCGTCGAGCGCGTCGCACTTGTCGAGGATCTGCTGCTCGATCCCTTTCAGCGTCTCCTGTTGAAACATAGGCGTCGTCAAATTGCGCGGATCGGGAAACGCGGCCTGCGCGTCCTTGACAAACTGCGCGCCGATGCCCGGCCAGTCGAGCGCGGGAGCGCCGGCGACGATGCCGTCGAAGTCGTCGGGAAAGCGGATCGCCTCCATGACGGCCTGACCGCCCCCGCGCGAGCATCCCGCGAAGTAGTTCTTCGACGACTCGCTGTCGAAGTAGCCGCGAATGATCGCTTTGGCCACCTCGGCGGTCCGGTGCACCGCGAGATACCCGAAGTTCACCTGCCGCTCCAGATTGTTCAGCGCCCAGCCGGCCGCGGTGCCGCTCGCCTGATGTCCGGTGTCGGTGCCCGCCGTCGCGTAGCCGAAGTTGACGGTCGTCTCTGCGGAGTTCTGGACCGACCCGACAAATCCGCCGCCGCCGCCCATGAAGAACTTGCGGTTCCATGAATCAGGCAGCAGCAGGGAGAATCGAATCTCGGTTCCGATGACGCCCGCCACGCGACAATGCGCGGCGCGGACCGCGCCGGTTGTCGCCGCGGCGACCGGAACGGCTTCCGTGACCTTCACGTCCGGCAGCTTCAGCAACGTGAGACGCGCACAGTCGCTGTGCGGCGTCGGTTGCGCTCGGACCGCGGGGCCCAAGCCCCACGCGACAAGGATCGCGAACAGGCAGGAACACACGGCCGAAATCGTGAGTCGTCGCGTCATATCTCGTCTCCGGCGAACATCAAGTCGGATGCTGTACCGACAGCGCTCGCTTCAGCAGAACGATCTGCCCCGCATGATACAGATCATGCTGCGTGATTCCAATGAACTGGACGAATGCCGAGTAGGCTGGCGCTTGCACCAACGACTCGTCCAGCCCCTCGGCGCTGAAGCTCGATACGGCGCGCCGCAGCTCTTCGTTCAATTCACGAAGGGCTCCACGTGCTGAACTCCAGTGCGCCTCCGTCGGTGATGGAACCGTCGGCCAGTCTTCGTCGGGTGCCAGCGGCGCCGCATCCCCTCGCAGTCGCCGAAGGACAAGCCTGTAGGTGCCTCCAAGATACAGAACAAGTTCCCAGATGCTGTGGGCACCTGCGATGGGATGTTGATACGCAGCTCTGCGGTGACGCCTTCGAGCGCTTCCACAACGCTCGGCCCGTGCCACGCCTCCCCTTCGAAGGACCGCTGGAGCTGTTCGACGATTCGGACAAGATCACGGCTCATGGCTGTTCTCGACGGGGGAAGAACCTCCGCTCCCAAGCACGCCGCGACCGCGCGCAGGTCGGCAGGAAGTTCCTCGTTGGAGATGACTGGCTTGGTGTCTTCGAACTTGAATATGGACAATCCCATCCTCAAGGATCTCCGCAGCGGTCTAAGGCCTCGCGCTGAGCCGCGGCGCTTCCGTCGTCACCCCCTCCGTCGGCTCCAGATACGCGTGTTAGACAGCTCGGCTGGTTTTTCAACTGACGCGAAGGCCCCTGAGTGCGGCGCGGGCGCCCAGCAATGTGAGCACAGCTCCGACTAGTCCGCCGAGCGCCCCAACGGTGTTCGCAGCAAACGCAACCCAGTTGGCCGCCGGGCCGGTTGGCTGGAGCCCTCGGACTCCGCTGACCGCCGCGACAAGAAGCGCGGTCATAAGGCCGTATGCGGCCCCGAGCAGCGACCACACGAGAACCGAGGCCGGACGCCTTCCGAGAACGGGCGAGGGAAGCACGGCCGCCGTGGCCAGAAGCCAGATCCCGGTCACGATCAAGCCGAGATGCGCAAAGCGCCAAGCCCGAAGTGGCTCGTCGCCCCAATTGCCCGTCGACGCAGCGGCGAACGGGAACCCGCAGAGGAGTCCAACAATCAGTACGGCGGCGCCATGAAAAACGATTCGTTCGCGGTCGTTGCTAGTCATGAAGAAAAATCTGAAAGTTCTTCGTGCTGTCTAACGAATAGGGTTTCATCCGCACTGCCACGATGATCGGCATAAAGCCCAGCGCGGGCTCAGTGCGGATAAACCCGGTTGGACGATACCGCGTGGCGACGCGGCCGCAACCCTATGGGGATTGTAAGGCGGCTCGGGCGT
>JBGPKK010000293.1:0-3896 GCA_041485905.1 Vicinamibacteria bacterium | reverse complement strand
CGGCCACCGCGTCCCCCCGCCACCGCGGGCTGACCACCGGGTCCAGGTCTTGGCACCGCGACCTTGAGGCCTTTGAATTCCGGAATATAGGTCGACACCGGATCGGTCAGCCGGATCTTGCCTTCTTCCACCAGCATCATGACCGCCACGCCCGTGATCGGCTTCGACGTAGACGCCAGGCGGAAGATCGCATCCTTCATCACGGGCTTTTTCGACTCCAGATCGAGCAAGCCGTGCGCTTCGAAGTGGGCGATGCGCCCCCGGCGCGCGACAAGCGTGACGGCTCCCGAAATCTGTCCCCCGTCGATGTACCGCTTCATCACCTCGTGGATCCGCTGCAGACGCTCTGGCGAGAATCCGGTGTCTTCCGCAGTGCCCGTCGGCACGCTGGCCGCAATCGACACGACGGCCAGAAGGACGCACGACGACCCAAGGCAGGCTCGCACGATCGAGCGGACGGGGACGAGACTCATAGCCGTTCTCCTCTTCGCGTCTGACTCTCACGACGTGACGCGCTGACTATCTATCCCCGCGACCGAGAGGTTGTCAAGCGCGCGGCTCGATAAAAGCGGTTAATATTTCACGCTGGAGTCAGTGATGGCCACACCGTTGACGATCCGAGTGAACGAACAGACGCGGTCCGTGGCGGCCACGCCCGATACGCCGCTGCTCTATGTGCTCACCGACGAGCTGCGCTTGCAGGGTCCGCGGTTTGGTTGCGGTCTCGGGCAATGCGGCTCGTGTTCGGTCCTCGTCGACGGCGTGGAAACCCGGTCGTGCGTGACCGCCCTCAGAGCCGTCCAGGGGAAATCGGTGACGACGCTCGAAGGACTGCCGGCGTTCTACGCGAAGCAGAAGAAGCTGTCCCAGCCGCCGGCGCTCCATCCGCTGCAGCAGGCGATCATCGAGGAGCAGGCGCTTCAATGCGGCTACTGCTACAACGGGATGATCGTGAAAGGCGCCGAGCTCCTCTCGCACACGCCGCGGCCGACGGAGGCGCAGATCCGTTCGGCGATGGACGGCCATCTGTGCCGATGCGGGACCTACCCGCGCATCATGAAAGCGATCCAGCGGGCCTCGCGGGCGATGGCCGAGGTAAACAAATGAGTCGGCCGCTCGTGCCTCGACGCGATCTTCTCAAAGGCGGAGGCGCTCTCGTCATCGGGTTCAGCGTGGCCGGCACCTCATTCGCACAAGAGCTGTCGCGATCCGCGGGCAGGGCCCTCGTGGCTGGGCCTCCCGACCCGCGACAGATCGACACGTGGATCGCCGTGCACGCAGACAACACGGCCACGATGTTCATCGGCTTCGTCGAGCTCGGTCAGGGGACCAGTGCGCTGCTCCAGATCGCGGCCGAAGAGCTCGACCTCGATATAAGCCAGGTGTCATCGGTGCGGCTCGACACCCACGTGACGCCGAATCAAGGCGCAACCGTGGCCAGCGCGTCGATCGACCGGGGCGGACCGCAGATTCGCGCGGCGGCTGCGGAAGCCCGGCAGGCGTTGCTGACGCTCGCCGCGAAGGCGCTGAACGCGCCGGTCGAACAGCTCACGGTGTCGAAAGGGGTCGTCTCGGTCATCGGCAGTTCGACGCGCTCGACGAAGTACGGGGATCTTCTCGGCGACAGACCGTTCAACATCGCGTTCACCGGCAACGCACCGCAGAAACCGGTCGGTCAGTACCGCGTGGTCGGCACGAACGTCCCGCGCCGCGATCTCCCGGACAAAGTCAGCGGCAGGTATCTCTACGTGCAGCACGTTCGGCTGCCCAACATGCTGCACGGCCGCATCGTACGACCCCGTGGTCAGGGCGCTTATGCCGACGGCGCCAAGGTGTCGAGCGTCGACGAGACGTCCATTCAGGACATTCCCGGCGCGCGGGTTGTCCGCCGACACGACTTCATCGGCGTCGTCGCGCCGAACGAGTGGGACGCGGTGCGCGCGGCCCGGCAGTTGAAGGCGACGTGGGAGTTGCCGCCTTCTTTGCCCGGCGATGTCGGCGTGTACGACCAGATGCGGGCGGCCAGGACGATCGACACGGTCATTGCCGAGCGCGGCGATGTCGCCGCCTCGCTCGACCGCGCGGCGCATGTCGTGGGGGCCACCTATCGCGCTCCGTACCAGGCGCATGCGCCGTTTGGCCCCAACTGCGCGGTCGCCGACGCCGGGTCCGACCCCGCGCTCGTGATGTGCTCGACACAAAGCGTCTACGGCACGCGTGACAAAGTGGCCGTCGTTCTCGGACTGCCGGCGAACAAGGTGCGGGTCCAGTACTACGAGGGCGCCGGCACGTTCGGCCGGAGCTGCTTCGACGATGCGGCGCAGGCGGCGGCGATCATGTCGCAGGCGGTCGGCAGGCCCGTGCGGGTGCAGTTCATGCGCTGGGACGAGCACGGCTGGGACAACTACGGGCCCGCGCATCTCGCCGACGTCCGCGCGGGCGTCGACGCCGCCGGAAAGATCGTCGCGTACGAGTATCACGGGTGGCAGCACGTCTGGTCGACGATCGAAACCTCGGAGCAGCTCGCGCTCGGAACCCGCGCGGCGGAGTCGGCGGACGGCACGTCGCGGAATCTCAACAAGGTCACACTGGGCGGTATGTACGACATCCCGAACGTGCGCCTCGTCAACCATCGCGTGCCCGGCGTCAACGGCTACCTGAAAGCGTCGAACCTGCGCTCGCCGCTGGACGTGTCGTTTGCGTTCGCCTCCGAGCAGACGATCGACGACCTCGCGCGCAGCGCCGGCATCGATGCGGTGGAATTTCGCCGGCGAAACATCTCGGATCCGCGCTGGCTCGGTGTGCTCGACGCCGTGGCGAAGGCCGCCGACTGGACGCCGCGCGTGGCGGGTTCGACCGCCTCGAGAGCGAACATCGTCACCGGCCGTGGTGTGGCGCTCGGCACGCACCTGGTGTCGTACGGCGCCGCGATCGCTCAGATTCGCGTCGATAAAGCGACCGGCCTCATCGTCGCGACCCATATGTACGGCGCGTTGGATGCGGGCCTCGCCGTCAACCCCGCCTTCGTCGAAAACCAGATCAGCGGGCAGTTGATTCAGGCCGCCAGCCGGATGCTGAAAGAGGAAGTGCGCTTCAACAAGACGAACGTGACGAGCCTCGATTGGAACACTTATCCGATTCTCCGCTTCGGGGAACACCCGAACGTCACCCCGATTGTCGTGCAGCGTCCGGACGCGAGATCCACGGGTGCAGGCGAGGAGGTCATCGCCGCGGCCGCCGCTGCCATTGCGAATGCGTTCTTCGACGCGACCGGCGCGCGGCTGCGGGAGTTCCCCATGACTCCGGCTCGCGTCAAGGCCGCGCTCACGCGATCGAACGACGGTCAGCGCGGAGACAGGTAGGGAGGAAGCATTGGTCACACGCAAGAATTTCACGCGAGTTCGTTGGCTTGCTGCTGTCGCTGTGTCTTTGACGATCGCCGCGACGTCGCGGATTGGATCAGTGGGGGCCGCTATGCAGTCGGCGGACCCGGAAAACGTGGCCGAAGGCATGCGGATCTACCGGCAGAAGGCCGACTGTCAGGCGTGTCACGGGTGGGCGGCGGACGGCCGCAAGATGGACAGCCAGATGCCGGACGGCGCGAACCTGCGCACGACGCGCCTCAACCGCGACCAACTGATCACGGCCATCAAGTGCGGGCGGCCTGGCAAGGCGATGCCGGCATTCGACAGGCTGGCCTACAGCGATACACGCTGCTATGACATGACGCAGGCCGATCTGAAGCGGCTCGGATTGCAGTTGCCGGATCCTCCGGCCACACTTCAGCCGCGCGAGATCGACATGCTGGCAGACTTCCTGTTCGCGAAGGTGATCGGGAAAGGCCCGATGGATCGCGCCAAGTGCATCGAGTACTGGGGGTCCGACGTTCCCGCCTG
>JBGPKK010000292.1:0-3901 GCA_041485905.1 Vicinamibacteria bacterium | reverse complement strand
TTAGCCTGTCTTTCACTTGTGTGTATCGCGGTGCTGCGCGCCGCGATCGTGCCGGCCGGCTGCGGCCGATTCGCGTGCCGGGAAGTCGAGGCTCCGCTCACACCCTGTCGGCCCCACGTCGACTATCGGGTGGTTCGAACGCCTGCCATTCACGGCCTACACCGCTCCAGCGAGTGCGAGGGCCACGGATCGCGCAGCCCGAAGTCGACGTGAGGAATCACTACGCTCGACTTCCGGTCACGGGGCGCGTCGGCACGCTCAGACGGCCGCTGCCGCCCGGCACAACCGCGGCACGTAATCTGCGGTGGGACGGCGTCGGCTGCGGCCACCCGTGAGAGGGCGGCCGGTCGGGATGCGCAACTGTGCGCGGCAGGTTCTCCTCGCGGCGATCCTGCCCTCCGTGATCCGTGCCGACGGAACGACCCCTGCCGGTGTATGCCGTGAATGGCCCATGCCGAAGCCAGCTGATGATCGCCGCGGAACCGATAGCGTACGAACCGAACGCGCACAGTTCCGGCGCCCGACCCGGGGGGCGGCAGCCGATGCCGTCGCGCCGCTTCGAAACGGCGCTGCCGTCCCTATAGTGGTGAAAATTGCTTCTAGCCCCCGCGCGTGTGCATCTCCAGATGCGGATCTTTCTTGAGCGCCTTGATGGGCACGAACCCGCGCCGGTCGCCGAGCTGAAGTCGTTGTTCCGCCCCACGATCGGTGCGGCGTTGCCAGCCGCCGGTCAGCAGCTCCCTCAGATCGTCGGCCGTCGCACCGCGGCGCAGCGGCCCGCGCAGATCGATCCCATGCGTCGCGTACAAGCACAGGTACCACAGACCATCGGCCGTGAGGCGGCTGCGGTCGCAGCTGCTGCAGAACGGCTCGGTGGTTGACGCAATGATGCCGAACGTCGTGTTGTCCGGCAGCGCAAACCGCTCCGCCGGCGCCGAGCTGTCTTCCACAATTGGCGCGATCGGTCCGTAACGGCGCGTCAGGGCCGCGAGCATCTCCTCTCGCGAGACGACGCGATCGGGCGACCAGTGGGTGGCGCCGCCGACGTCCATGTATTCGATGAAGCGGATCTCGGCCTGCATCGACTTCGCATATTCGATCAGGTCCACGAGCTCGTCGTCGTTAGCGCCGCGAATGACGACGGTGTCGATCTTCAGATGGCGTGGGGCGGTCACGACGCTGTCGGCTGAGTCACCGAACAGCTGCCTCGCTGCCTCGATCCCCTTGCGCACCTCATCGAGCTGGTTGACGCGCGTAAGTTTCAGGAAGCGGTCCGCGTGAAGCGTGTCGAGGCTGACCGTGACGCGCCGAAGCCCCGCGGCTTTGAGCGCGCCAACTTGAGAGGCGAGCAGAATCCCGTTGGTCGTGAGCGCGAGATCCCGAAGTCCGTGCTTCGACGCCAACAGCCGAACGAGCGTGGGGAGGTCGCGTCGCAGCAACGGTTCGCCGCCCGTGAGCCGGACTTTGTCGACGCCGAGCCCGATGAACACGTCGACCAGCCCGCTGATTTCTTCGAAGGAGAGCATGTCCTCGCGTGGCAGCCAGACGTACTCGTCTTCCGGCATGCAGTACTCGCAGCGGAGATTGCATCGGTCGGTGACCGACAGCCGCAGGTTGCGGAGCGGACGCCCGAGGGTATCTGTCAGGGGCACGGGATGATTATAGCGGTCGGGTGGGTCGGGTAGGTCAGGCGGGTCGGGTAGGTCGGTCAGCTGCGTCCGAGCACCGACAGCCGCGAGCGCGACCCCGGGACGAACGGCCGCGCGGAGATTTGGCCGTCGAATGTCGCACTCCAGCGCCCCGGCACGGTGTCTCCGCACGACGGGCAGCATCCCGACGCTGTGATGCGGTAGCTCCGGATGTGGTAGCCGTAGCGGGCAATAAGCACATCGCCGCAGGACGCGCAGCGTGTATCCTCCAGATCCCCGACCGCGCCTGGCAGGTTCCCCGCGTAGATATGGCGGAGCCCGGACTGCCGCCCGATCTCCGCAGCGGCGCGCAACATCCCGGCCGTCGTGTTCTCCGGGTCGTTCATCTTGTAGTCGCCGTGAAACGCCGTGACGTGCCAGGGAATGTCGGGAGACACGCCGGCAACAAACGACGTCAGCCGCGTCAGCTCGTCGGGCGAGTCGTTGAAGCCCGCAATGAGCAGCGTGACGATTTCGAGCCAGAAGCCCATCGCGTGCAGCCGGCGAATCGTGTCGAGCACCGGCTCGAGGCGTCCGCCAAGCTGACGATAGTGGCGGTCGTCGAAGCTCTTGAGATCGACTTTGTAGAGATCGACCCACGGCCGCAGATATTCGAGCACCTCCGGCGTCCCGTTCCCGTTTGACACGTAGCCGGTTGTGAGGCCGGCGGCCTTCGCTTCTTTGAAGACCGCGACTGCCCACTCGCTCGTAATCAACGGCTCGTTATACGTGCTCACGATCGCCCGCGCGCCGAGCCGAAGCGCGTCGCCGACGAGCTGTTCGGGGGCAGCGCCGAGCGGCGGGGCGATGGCAGCCGGATCGCGAATCGCTTGCGACGTCACCCAGTTCTGGCAGTACGCGCAGTGGAGATCGCAGCCGAGCATACCGAAGCTGTAGGCCAACGCGCCCGGATGCGCGTGGAAGAACGGTTTCTTCTCGATCGGATCGCACTGCACGCCGCCGACGTATCCCCACGGCACGCGTAACCGGCCGCCTTCGTTGAACCTCACCTTGCAGACGCCGACGGCGCCCTCGGGAAGGGGACAGCAGTGGCCGCACGCGTAACAACGCAG
This sequence comes from Vicinamibacteria bacterium, assembly GCA_041485905.1. Taxonomy (GTDB): domain Bacteria; phylum Acidobacteriota; class Vicinamibacteria; order Vicinamibacterales; family CAVVIG01; genus JAHFUI01. The sequence continues at coordinate 1,140 of JBGPKK010000292.1, read as the reverse complement.
GCGGCCATCGGGGAGGACGTTGTAGAGCTCGCCTTCCCGCGTCTCGCGCGCCAGGAGCTCAGCCAGAGTAGACATCGGGTCAATCCAATTGTACCAGCGAAGACCCGCGGTTCCACGCGACACCTCGCGCGATTCATCCGTATAATTGTGGATCTCCATGATCCGAATCCTTGTGACCAACGACGACGGGTATCGATCGGAAGGCATCCGCGCGCTTGCCGACGCACTGGCACCACTGGGTGAGGTGACCATCGTGGCGCCTGTCCAGGAGGCCAGCGCGATCGGCCACGCGCTCACGCTGCGGCAGCCGCTGCGGCTCGACTCCATCGCGCAACGCGTGTTCGCTGTGGACGGCACGCCGACCGACTGCGTGAACATCGCCGTCACGCAGGTGTTTCACGGCCTGCCGGATCTCGTCGTCTCCGGCATCAACAAAGGCTGGAACCTCGGCGACGATGTGACGTACTCGGGGACGGTGGCCGGTGCGCTCGAAGCGGCGCTGCTCGGCGTGCCCGGGATCGCCGTGTCGCTGAGGGCGACGCGCGGGGCTTACGATTTCGGGCCGTCGGCGCATGTCGCGGCGACGATGGCCGACGCCATTTTGCGGCGTCCGCTGCCGCCGCGGACGTTTCTGAACATCAACCTGCCGAAGGGTCAGCCGAAGGGGTACCGCGTGACCGTTCAGGCCACGCGCAATCACGTGACGTCGGTGGCCGAGCGGCACGATCCCAAAGGGCGCGCGTATTACTGGATCGAGGAAGGGCAGGACGAGTGGCAGCCGCACGATCGGTCAGACTATCAGGCCGTGAGAGACGGCTACGTGTCGCTCACGCCGCTGCACCCCGATCTCACCGCGCACGATGCGCTGGCGGCCGTTGAAGGGCTATCGTTCGAGAAGGCAGCTGGGGTAAGATAACGGTTCCGTCGGGGCGTGGCTCAGCCTGGTAGAGCACTCGGTTCGGGACCGAGGGGTCGGAGGTTCAAATCCTCTCGCCCCGACCAAAAAAACTCAATAGAAATGGCCTTCGATCGACCGTGATGGTCGGTAGAAGGCCATTTTTGTTGGTTGTTCTTCAGTCTTTCGCCAATCAAATCCAATAATATCTAATAATCAGGCCTGATTTCGTGTCGGACATTGTC
>JBGPKK010000291.1:0-3940 GCA_041485905.1 Vicinamibacteria bacterium | reverse complement strand
CGTCGGGGAATACCATTCGCCGGGAACCGTACCCTTCGGCACGGGACGCTCCTCGATCGGCCACACCGGCTGGCCGGTGACGCGGTCGAATACGTAGAGGAACGCTTCCTTGCTCGGCACGGCGACGGCTTTGATCGCACGGCCGTTTACCGTGATGTCCGCGAGGATGGGCGCGGAGGAAAGATCGTAGTCCCAGATGGGGTGGTGCACGATCTGGAAGTGCCACTTGCGCTGGCCGGTCTTCAGGTCCACGCAGACGATGCTCTCGCCGAACAGATTGTTGCCCGGACGATGGCCGCCATAGAAGTCGGAGGAGGGGCTTTCGACCGGCAGGTACACCAGGCCGAGCTCTTCATCAACCGTGATCTGCGTCCAGACGCCGGTGTTGCCGTTCTCTTTCCACGAATCGTTCAACCACGTATCGTTGCCGAACTCGCCCGGCCGTGGGATGGTGTTGAACGTCCACAGCAGTTTGCCGCTCTTCACGTCGAAGGCGCGCGCGAGGCCTTTCGTGTTGTTGTGCGTCTTGGTGGTCATGCCCTCTTTGAACGACGAGCCGACGATCACGACATCCTTGACGACAGTCGGCGTCGAATGCAGGCCGGCTTCACCCGTTTCCGGATCGATCGGCTGCCCCGTGCCGGTCACCATGCCGACTTTCAGATCGACGATGCCGTCTTTGCCGAATGACGGGATCATCGCGCCGTTTTTCGCGTTGAGCGCTACGAGCCGGTACCCGGTGGTCACGTAGAGGATGCGGTCGTCGCCTTTGCCGTCGGTCCAGTACGAGACGCCGCGGCCCGAGAGCTGCCGCGGAGCGATGGCGGCGCGCGTGCCTTCGCGCAGGCTGTGCGCCCAGATGAGCTCTCCGGTTTTCGCGTCGAGCGCCACGACCGAGCGTCTCGTGCCGGCGGTCGCGTAGAGCACGCCCTTCACCATGAGGGGTGTGCCTTCGAGCTTGAATTCCGGGCGCGTGCCGAGATTGTCGGTCTTGAAGCGCCAGGCGACCTCGAGCTTGTTGAAGTTCGAGGCGTTGATTTGATCGAGAGGCGCGTACCGGCTGCCTCTGATGTCCGCGGTGTAGGCCGGCCACTCACCGTTCTTCGTGCTCGGCTGGGCGCCCCCCTGTCCCGAGAGGGCTACCGTCATCCACACGAGCCCGAGCGCCGCGGACATGATCGCCAATCGCAGAGCTGTTCGCGCCACGTGATGACCCCTTTCTACCGCCCGACGGCGGCTCTTACTGCTTGACGTATTTCTTCAATCTCCGCGGGCCGACTTCCGCTCCGTAAATATTTCCCTGCGCGTCGGCCGCGACGCCTTCCGCCGCGCTCGTTCCCGTGGCGTTTTCGTCGGGGTCGGGAATGAATGCGATCACCTTCCCGTCCTTGACGTTGCCGATTCGAATCCCCCGCTTCCAGCCTGGATGATTCCGGGCGACCGAGCTTGATTCAGAGTCGGCCACGTAGATGTTGTCGCGCTTGTCGATGAAGACCCCGCTCGGCCGGCTGAATTGGGTCCACTGGTCGATGAACGTGCCGTTCTGATCGAAGATCTGAATGCGGTTGTTGTTGCGATCGCCCACGAACAGGCGCCCTCTTGAATCGAATGCCAGGGCGTGCGGCTGATCGAACTCGCCCGGGCCGGCGCCGGTCCTGCCCCACCGCTTGATGAACTTCCCGTCCTTCGAGAACTTCAGGATCTCCGACTGGCCCTGGCCGTGCCCCTGCGAGACGAAGATCTCGCCGTTCGGGCTGACGATCACATCGTTCGGCTGATAGAAGTACTTCGGATCGACTCCTCCGCCCGGATCCCCGAGCGTCATCAGCAGCTTGCCGTCCGGACTGAACTTGAACACCTGATGGCCCCGGGTCGCACCGGCCGGGGGACCAACCGGCCCGCGCGCCACAGGTGGTGCGGCGGGAACGGGCGGGGCCGCCGCAGCCCCCGCGCCTGCCGCCGCGCCGCGCGCCGGTCGTGGCGCGTTGTCTTGATAGTCGGTCACCCAAATGTTGCCGTCGCGGTCCACGTAAATGCCGTGCGGAGACACCATCATGCCGGCGCCAAAACTTTTCACTACCTTGCCGGACACGTCGAACTTGAGGATCGGATCGATTGTCGGCGAATCGAGGCACGCGCTGTTGCCGCCGCATCGCTCGGCGACCCAGATGCTCTTGCCGTCCTTATCGATCTCGACCGCACTCAACGATCCCCACGTCCGTCCGTCCGGAAGCGTGGCCCACTTCTCGACCGTGCGGTAGGGGTTGGGGGCGTCGTTGACCGGCGTTGGAGCGGTTTGCGTGGCGGCAAGTCGTGCCACCACGACCAGGGTGACGAGAACGACCACGACCCGCAAGCGCCTCGATCGGGTTAAATGCGCCATTACCACGCTCCTTCTGCCATTCCGCGCGCCAGTCTACTTCGTACCGGCCGGCGGCGTCACGCCAGAATTGCATGACCTTCCGACCGGTCAGTAGGCTGCGACTGTAAAACAAAATACGTGGGCGAAACCAGGAAATTGCATGGTCGATTCGGGTTAAAATCGTAGGCATTCCTGGAGGCGCTCATGTGTAATCGCGGCTCAAAGCGGTGGCGCGGTGTTCAGACGGGTATCGCGGCGCTCGGATCGGTGCTCGTGTTCGCAGGGCCGGCCGGCGCGGCTGACGTCCCGGCCAGACAGGTGACGTTCTCCAGAGACGTCGCGCCCATCTTCCAGGCGAAATGCCAGGAGTGCCATCAGCCGAACTCGATCGCGCCGATGTCGCTCATCACCTTCCAGGAGGCGCGGCCCTGGGCGCGTTCGATCAAGGAACGTGTCGCGGCGCGTCAGATGCCGCCGTGGCATATCGACAGGAGCGTCGGCGTCCAGCAGTTCAAGAACGACATATCGCTTACCGACCAGCAGGTGGACACAATTGTCCGCTGGGTGGACGAAGGCGCGCCACAGGGCGACCCGAAGGATCTGCCGCCTCCCCGGCCGCTCGTGACCGACAACGAATGGACGGCCGTGAAAGACGGGTTCGGCCCCCCCGACCTCGTCGTCAAGTCGTCCGAGTACACGATGGCCGCCCAGCACCAGGATGTGTGGTACCGGCCCATGTCCGACATCCCGCTCACCGAGCCGCGGTGGGCGAAGCTGGTGGAAATTCGTCCGACGAATTTGAAGGGCCGGAAGATCATCCACCACTCGATCGCCTATCTGGTGCTGAACAACGACCCCGACGCCGTCAACACCGGGACGGCCACCGGGCCCGACCGCGGCGCCGGCGCCGACGACCTGGTCAATCGACGCCCGATGTTGATGGAATGGGCGATTGGCAAGGGCTACGACCTGTTCCGGCCGGACACGGGCAAGCTTCTTGTGCCCGGCGAGAAGATTTCGTGGGATCAGCACATCCATGCCGTAGGCGAAGAGGTCACCGCAGGCTCGGAAATCGGAATCTGGTTCTACAAGAAAGGTGAGGATCCGAAGAAGCGGAGCTATCTCGTCGGCTTCACCGGCTTGCGCGGCGCGCGCAACCTCGACATCCCGCCGAACTCGCTGGCGCAGACCGAAGGTTTTACGGTGCTGAAGGAGAACGCGCTCATCACGAACTTCCAGCCGCATTTCCACCTGCGCGGCAAGTCGATGCAGGTCGAAGCGGTGCTGCCGGACGGCAGCAGCCAGATTCTCAGCTACATCGGCAACTTTAACTTCAACTGGATGACCAACTACATCTACGACGACGAGGCCGCACCGGTGTTGCCGAAGGGAACGGTCATCCATGTGAGCGCCTGGTACGACAACACGAGGGCAAACAAGAACAATCCCGATCCGGATCAGTGGGTCGGCTACGGCGACCGGACCGTAGACGAAATGGCGCACGCGTGGATGAACGTCGTCTACCTCAACGACGCCGAGTTCACGGCGGCTGTCGCCGATCGCAAGGCCAGAGTGACG
>JBGPKK010000290.1:0-4045 GCA_041485905.1 Vicinamibacteria bacterium | reverse complement strand
CGCCTTCTATGACCTCGACGCACCGATGGCGCGCGTCTGCAGCGCAGAAGTGCCGATTCCCTACCCGAAGCACTTGGAAGACGCCGCCTTGCCTCAGCCTCCGGCGATTGCGGCCGCGGCGCGTGAAGTCGTGGGACATCGTGGGTGAGTTCCGGATGCCCTCGCTCGGGGCCGACATGGAGGCCGGGACGCTTGTCCAATGGCTGAAGCATCCGGGCGACGCAGTGAAACGTGGCGATATCATCGCCGTCGTCGACACCCAAAAAGGTGCGATCGAGATCGAAGTCTTCGAAGACGGCCTGATCGAGAGCGTGCAAGTCCAGCTTGGCGAGAAGGTGCCGGTCGGCACAGTGCTCGCCATGATCCACGGGACCGGCCCGGAACGATCACTCGTCTCGGCGGACACGGCGCCTGTCGCGGCACCAGTCCGGGAAGCCCTGCCCACACCGGCCGCAGCGCCACCGCCGCGGCCGGGACCGCACGAGGAGTCCAGGCGCGTGCGCGTGTCCCCGATGGCGCGGAAGCTTGCGGCAGATCTTGGCGTCGATGTGACGCGGATCGAAGGCACCGGGTCTCAGGGAGCAATTACACGGGAGGACGTCGAGCGCGCGGTCGCGGCGCTGAAGAAGCCAGCCGTTCAGACATCTCCGGCATTACCCGAGCGCGTGGGTGATATGCGCGCGGCGATCGCGACCGCCATGGCGCGATCCAAGCGCGAAATCCCGCACTACTACCTCTCCTCGACGATCGATATGAGCGGATCGCTGGCGTGGCTGCGCGCCGAAAACGAGAAACGGCCCGTGACCGAACGGCTGCTGCCAGTCGCGCTGCTCATCAAGGCCGTCGGTCTCGCGCTCCGTGAGGTACCCGACCTGAATGGCTACTGGATCGACGGCGCGTTCCGGAAAGGCACGGGCGTCCACGTCGGGTGCGCGATCTCGTTGCGCGGGGGCGGCCTCGTCGCGCCTGCGCTGCACGATGCCGACCAGATGGAGCTCAACACGCTGATGCGCAAACTGGCGGACCTTGTCGCACGAGCACGCGCAGGCTCGTTGAAAAGTTCCGAACTGTCGGATCCGACCATCACGGTGACCAACCTCGGCGATCAGGGCGTCGAGGCGGCGTTTGGCATCATTTATCCGCCACAGGTCGCGCTGGTCGGGTTTGGCAAGATCGGGGAACGGCCGTGGGTCGGGTCGGGGAAGATCGAAGCGCGGCCACTGCTGATCGCGACGCTGTCTGCCGATCACCGCGCGACCGATGGCCATCGTGGAGGGGTGTTCCTGACCGCGGTCGATCGACTCTTGCAGGCTCCGGAGAAACTATGACACCGGATGACATCAAGCGCGTCGTCATCGATGTCCTGACGCGCATCGCGCCGGAAATCGATCCCGCGTCGATTCAATCAGGTGTCAGCTTCCGCGATCAGCTCGATCTCGATTCCATGGATTTTCTCAACTTCGTGCTCGCCCTTCACGAGCGGTTCGGGACCGCCATTCCTGAAGTCGACTATCCCCACCTGTATACTCTTGACAATGCGGTCGCGTACCTCGCCTCGAAGCACACCCCGGCGGCCGCACCCTAGGATGACGAGCTCGGGAGACCGGCAACGAACCGATCGACGGCGCGCCAGTAGACGTCAGGATCGCTTGGCGTCAGATCGTTGTGGTCGCCGCCCCGAATCGTGACGAACTGCTTCTGTCCGACAAGGCGGTCGAACAACTTGCGTCCGTGCGCAATTGGGATGACGTGATCATCGTCGCCATGCATCACGAGCACAGGGGCATTGACGTGCCGAAGGAACTCAGCACACGGAAAGCGGTAGGTCGAGAACAACGCGAGGAACGCCAGCAGCGGCGAGGTGCGGACCAGCGACCGCGCATCGGAAAACCCGGACTCGAGAATCAGGCCATCGGGCGTCCGGACCGTCGCTGCGTAAGCCGCGACTGCAGTGCCGAGCGAACGGCCCCAGTACAGGATGGGCCTCCGTTGCGGCGTCGCGCTCCAGAATCGCTCGAGGACGGCATCGACATCGCGATAGAGCCCGCGCTCGCTGGGCCGGCCGGTGCTCACGCCGTAGCCGCGGTAGTCACACGCGAGCACCGAGTACCCGTGTCTCGCGATTGCGGCCAGAATAGGCGCCCAGACTGAGAGATTGCCGCCGTTGCCGTGAAAATACACAACCTGTGCCCGGGGTGCGGGGTGAATGAGCGCCCAGCCGCGCAACCGTTCGCCATCCCTGGTTGCTATGGAGAGAGGTGTGTAGTCCACACCGAATTCCCGTGGCGTCACGGTTTCGCCGGGCGTCGGGAAGAACGCGAATCTCGTCTCGAGCAGACGGACTGTCAGGATGAGCACAACGAGGATGACGAACAGCGCGACTGCGAACTTGACTGTCAGCACCGCCATGCTTGGAGTTTACGCCTGACTTCCCTTCGCGCCTCTCCGATGACCACGCCCCTCCGCTGACGTGCTATCGTGCGGTTTCGATGGATGTGGAGGTGACGCATGGCAGATACGATTCGCCAGATAGACTACTTTTACACGCTGGTGCCGCACAGAGCGGGTGAGGCCGCCAGGGTCCTGAACGCGCTGAAGGACGCCGGCGTCAATCTCATCGCGTTCTCGGGCTTCCCGGAAGGTCGTCGCGCGCAACTCGATTTCATTCCAGCCGACGCAACCGCGTTCAAGAGTGCGGCTAAAGCGAACAAATGGAAGATCGTGGGTCCGAAGCGTGGGTTTTTGATTCAGGGCGACGATCGTGTGGGCGCGATTGCGGACATCGTTGGCAAACTGGCAGACGCGAAGATCAATGTCATCGCGATCGACGCCGTCTGCGCAGATGGCCGATACGGCGCGCTCTGCTGGGTCGCCCCGCGCGACATCAAGAAAGCCGGACTGGTCTTAGGCGCGCAATGAGAACCTGCCGATTGCTTTTGTCCAGTGCGAAGTGGGCGGCCACATCGGCATGCGACTCAGCGAGATCTTTGACATAAACGCATTGGAACCGTAGCGGTCGGTCGGCCTCGTGGTCACCGCGACGGGAGGAGGCCGACAGCGCGCTTGCGCTCAATCGGCCTTCAGTTGGTGGGACCGGCTGTCCTGCCGGATGAGAGTCTTTCAAGTCGATCGTGATGCTGGCCTTAGGCGGCCTCGATGTCGAGCCGTTTGGTCTGCGTCTCGGGGACAATAGGTGCGGTCACCGTCACCAGGCCGTTCCGATATTCGGCCTTGGCTTTCGCGACATCCACCGGTTTCGGGAAGTGCACCGAGCGGAAGACCTGCCCCGCCACGAACTCGCACTGATGCATTTCTCCTTCTTCCTTGGAGTGCGTGTGTTGCGTCTCCGCTTTGATCACGACATCCTGTGGTGTGATGTCGACGTTGACGTCCTTCGGATCAACGCCCGCGAGCGCCGCCAGAATCGTGAAGTTGCCGTCTTTCTCGCGCATTTCGATGGCCGGTTTCCAGACGGTCTCTCGTTCGGCCGTCAACCAATCGGCCCACGGATCGCCCCAGAGCGTCCCCCGGCCCAGAAACAGTTCGGCTGAGCACTGGTCCGGCTACGGCACGACCGTGAGTCGGTCGACGACCTGTGTGACGCCCGGCGCCGCCCACGCGGCGCGTTCGGCTTCTTGCCGCTCGGCCCACGAATGCACATTGCCCGTGAGCGTCACCTTGCCGTCTTGAGCCCCGACGCTGACGCGTCGCGCATCGATTTCTGCGCTCCGCTTGAATGCGGCTTCGATCTTGGTCTGAACGTCCGTGGAACTGACCTTGGGCTTGACGGCGATCTCATTGGTGGCGCCTCTGACGCCAGCCAGGTCCCGCACCGCACGCGCCGCCGCGTCCTTCTGGTACTGCCACTCCAGAGTGCCTTTCAATGTTACCCATCCCTTGGTGATCGCTACCGTGACGCGGTCCGGCGGGACGACGGTGTTCCACTTCAACGCGGCCACGGCCGCCTGCGCGATGTCCGTGTCGGTGCGCTCGTAACCGCTCGGGAGTCGCACCTCGAGATCGTCAGCCACGGCCTTGACGCCGT
>JBGPKK010000289.1:0-4237 GCA_041485905.1 Vicinamibacteria bacterium | reverse complement strand
GTCGTCGTAGTCGTACACGTGGGAGCTGATGCCGTTCATCAGCGAGGCGTGAAGCGGGTCGAGGCGCTCGACGCGCCCGAGAATGCTTGCGGTCGGCCTGCCCGCATAGGGTCCGAGCGCGCGCATGGCGATGTCGACCGCCCGATCGTGGCTGCCGCCGACGGCGCACCCCATGTAATTGAGGATGGCCCGGCGCGCTTCGTGGCGGACGTCCGCTGGAATGTCGTCGAGCCGGTTCGTCACCACATATGACGCCAAGGCTCTGGTTTCAGACATGTCGGGCCATTTTATATCTGCGCTGACGGGGCTATACTGCCACCAGTCTGACGCAGAAGGAGATTCAGATGACCATGCGACTCCTTTCGTCCGCCGTCGTCGCCACCGCGATCGCCGTCGTGCCGGTGTCGCTCGCCGGGCAGGCGCCGAAACCCGCCGCCAAAGCGACGCCCAAACCCTACACGGCGCCGCGCACGCCGTGGGGCGATCCCGATCTGCAGGGCAACTTCACGAACGTCTACGAAGACGGCACGCCGCTCGAGCGCCCCGATCAGTTCGCGGGCCGCAAGCTCGACGAGGTGACGGGCGAGGAACTGGCGGTCATCAAGCGGGCGCAGCAACAGCGGACGATCGCGAATTTCGAAGGACCGATCCATGCGCCGGACCACTGGTGGCAGGATGCGTTGTTTCTGGAAAAGGGAAGTCAGGCCTGGCTCGTCACCGAGCCTTCAGACGGCAAGATTCCGCCCACGACCGCCGAGGCCCAGCAGCGCGTGGCCGCCCGCGCTGAGGCGAGGCGCGTCAGCGGACGCGGTCCGGCTGATTCGTACGAGGACCGCAGTCTGTACGACCGGTGCATCACGCGCGGGCTGCCCGGTTCGATGATGCCGGCCATCTACGGGAATTCCTATCGCATCGTGCAGGGGCAGGGATTCGTGGCGATTCAATACGAAATGATCCACGAGACGCGCGTGATTCCCGTCATTCCCATCGGGGCGACGCCGCGTCCGCACGTGGGCAGGAACATCCACATGGACATGGGCGATGCGCGCGGCCGCTGGGAGGGCGACACGCTTGTCGTCGAAACGACCAACTTCAATCCTCGGAGCGCCTATAGGAATGCCAACGCCGAGAGCTTGAAGCTGACCGAGCGTTTTACTCGCATCTCACCCGAGAAGGTCAAATGGTCGGTGACTGTCGAAGATCCGACGACGTGGACGAGGCCGTGGACCTTCGCCATGCCGCTGACGATGAATGACAGCGAGCCGATCATGCAGTACGAGTGTCACGAAGGGAATTACGGGCTGCGGAATATTCTCAGCGCGGCACGGGCGGAAGAGAAGAAGTAATCACTTCTTCTTGATCATCACCGTCTTCAGAAAGGTCCGGTCAGCCTTCAGCTCTTCCTGGCCCGCTGGAAAGTTGTTCGCCTGCAGCAGGTACGCGACGAGGTCGACCGACATTTGCGTGTTCAGGCTGCCGATGTCGTCCTGAGGCATCGAGGTCCGGATGCGATCGGCCATGTCGCCGACGCTTTGTCCTTCCCACCGATCCACGAAGTCGCCGCCCGCCAGCGCCGGCGCCTGGTCGCTGCCCGTCAGATCGGCCTGGTGGCAGTTGCTGCAGACCTGGTTGTACTTCGTTTGTCCGCGCTTGGCCTGATCCGCGGTGAATACTCCGCTGGCGACGGTCGTCACCTTTGCTGCGTCCTGCGCCGCTCCGGACATCCTCGCCTGGCCGTAGCACACGGCGAACACGCTGCATAACACCGCGGCGGATATCCTGACCGCGGGACTCCCAAATGAAATCATGAGACCTATTATGACAGCGTCTCGGTCCGGATAAATCAACGCGTCGGGTTCCGGCCCGCTTTCGCCTTGAGCAGCGCGTCCAGTTGTCCGCGGGCCTCGGTCGAATCCGGCTGAATTCTCAGCGCCTCACGCGCTTCGGCGATCGCCTCGTCGATCCGGCCCTGGAGGCCGAGGGCGACCGACAGATTGCGGTGCGCGTCGCCGTTCTGCGGGTTGATCTCGAGCGCGCGCCGCAGGTGCACGATGGCCTCATCCACCCTGCCGCGCGGGCCGAGCAGCATGGCCAGGTTGAAATGCGCGTCGGCGTTTTCCGGGTTGATCTGCACGGCGCGGCCGAGCTCGCGGATAGCCTCGTCGATCCTGCCGGTGGCGGTCATCGCGTTGCCCAGATTGAAATGCACGCGATCATCGTCCGGCTTGAGGCGCGCCGCCTCGCGCGCGTGCTGGACTGCTTCGGCGAGCCGGCCCTGCCACTGCAGCGCGCTTGCGAGGTTGCTGTGCGCTTCCGCGTCGTTGGGGTTCAGCCGGAGCGCCTGTTCGAGCTGGGCCATCGCATCCTGCGCACGACCGGCCTGCAGGTACTTCGTCGCCAGGAAGTTGTGCGCCAGGGGGTCAGCTGGGCTGACCGCGGCCTGCATTTCGGCGCCCGCGATGTCGGCGCGCAACGAACGATCGATGTAGTCCCGCATGAGCACGCGCACGTCTTCGCTGCGGCGGGGAAGGATCTCCAGCCAGAGCGCGCCCATTTCATCTGACGACTGCGGTCCCCATTTGACGCGCTGCGGAGGATGATGCGGGTTCTTCGGGTTCTGATCTGAGTTGTCGTACGTGAAGTGCATCGTCAGCGTCGTGCCTTTGGGGAGGAACAGCGGCGTCGCGTAGCGGTACTGATCCTGCCAGCGGAAATCCCAGGCGTTGATCGAGATGAGCCGCTTCACGGAGCCGTCGGGAAGTGTGGCCACACCCTGCATCTGCTTGGCCAGGTAATGCGCGTGGGGATAGATGCTCAGCAGTTCGATATCTGCCGGGAGCACGTAGCTGTCATTGACGTGGTAGTCGGCCTGCCCCGCGGGAATGTCGATCGCCTTCGATTCGAGCTTGATCTCGAGAGGCTCGTGCAAGGGCGGCGCACTCGAAAAGAACAGTCCGACGGTTGGCTGAATGAACTCCGGTTTGCCGGTCGGCAGCATGTGGAGCTGAAGGACGAGGTCGCTGCCCTTTTCGATCGTCCACGCGCGATCGGTCGGTTCCATGAACGGTGCTTTGCCTGGCGACCAGCCGAACACGTTTTGCACCCGGTCATCGGGCATCGCGGCGAACCCGGGTCCGGGGTCGGATCGATCGAGCGTTCGAGACACCCGGAAGCGATCGACGGCCACGCTCGCGTGGTGCAGGCTTCTCGGATTGCCTGCCTGAAATTCGATCGCGCGGACGTATCGCGTCGACGACGTGGGGATCGGGATCACGAAGTTGCGAAAGACATCTGTACCGGTGGCCTGCAGCGAGTACGGTTCCGGCAAGGTGAGGACCAGATCCGGCTGACCAAGCTGCCAGCCTTCGGGCCACTTCGGGACGGGAGGGCGATCGGCGGTATCGCCTTCGATTGCTCCCTGGTCCATCCATTGCTGAACCATCGCGATCTGGTCGTCTCGCAGCCGCCGCTCGCCGATGAAGGGTTGGTCGGCCGGCTCGGGAAGCCACGGAGGCATCGCGCGGGTCCTGGTGGCCTCGGCGATTTGCCGTGCGTGTGTCTTTACGTCGCGATAGTCGAGCAAGGCGAACGGCGCGCCTGCGAAACATCGCGGGTCGCTCTGCGACGTCGCGCGGTCGTCAGGGTCCACCGGACGATGACACGTCGCGCAGTGCTGATACACGATCGGCGCGATGTCTTTGTTGAAGGTGATCGCGCGACCGGCGGGGGCGCGCGATTGCTGGCACGCCGAGAGCGCCAGGCCACAGAAGAGCACGCCGTAAGCGCGAAACCCGGAAGCGATGGACGGCATCTTACATGGACCGCGACCGGAGCGATTCCGATTCGACGACACACGGCCGATTTCATTGACAAAACACAGGGTTCGGGCGAAAGTGGTCAACTGGACACACGTGTATTCAAGCCGATGGTTTTTTGTCGCCGCTTCGATGTGGATCGCGTCGGCCGCGTGGAGCATTCCGCAGGCCGCGGGCGCTCAGAACGGGGGGCCTCGCGCTCCGGCGTCTGATGCGTCGCCCGCCCGCGACACGCTCGACCGATACTGCGTCACCTGTCACAACCAACGTCTCAAGACTGCCGGCCTGACACTCGACACCCTCGATGTGGCCAGGGTGCCCGAGGCGCCGGAGATCTGGGAGAAGGTCGTCCGCAAGCTGCGGACCGGTGCGATGCCTCCGCAGCCGGCGCGTCGACCGGATCACGCCGCCTCCGAACGTCT
>JBGPKK010000288.1:0-4305 GCA_041485905.1 Vicinamibacteria bacterium | reverse complement strand
TCCGAACTCGTCGCTTGCGCCGATGACTTGCCCGCCTTTGATGCCTGCGCCGGCCATCCAGACGGTCAACGCGCCCGGGTTGTGGTCCCGTCCGACACCGCGCTGCGAGATCGGCATTCGGCCGAATTCGCTGTGCCAGATGACCAGCGTCGAATCGATCAGACCGCGCGCCTTCAAATCGGTCAGCAATCCGCCGATCGGCAGATCTGACTCGGCGGCGTGCTTCGTGTGGTTCGCCTTGACCCCTTCGTGCGCGTCCCACGTGTCGTAGGACTGGTTGCCCATCCCGCCGTGGAACAGCTGCACGAATCGCACGCCGGACTCGACCAGCCGGCGGGCCAGCAGGCACTGCCGGCCGAACGGCTCGGTGATCTCGTTGTCCAGGCCGTACAGCTTCCGGGTTGCCTCCGATTCGTTGTTGATGTCGACAACGGTGGGCGCACAACTCTGCATGCGAAATGCGAGCTCATAGGAGGAGATGCGCGCAGCCAGCTCGGAGCTTCCGGGGTGCTGTTCGATGTGCAGTTCGTTCAGCTTCGCCAGCGCGTCGAGCCGTGCCCGCTGCTGATCCGCCGTCACGCCCGCTGGTGGCTTCAAATCCACGATCGGGTCGCCGCTAGCGCGGAACGGCGTGCCCTGATAGGAGGCCGGCAGGAACCCCGACGACCACACCGCCGGTCCGCCGATCGGACCGCCGCGGTAATCGTGAAGCACGACGAACCCTGGCAGCCCGGCGTTCTCAGAACCGAGCCCATAGGTCAGCCAGGATCCCATCGCGGGATAGCCGGATCGAATCTGACCCGACTGCATCTCGTAGTGGGCCAGCGTGTGATCGTTGGATCGTCCGTAGACCGACCGCAGAAATGCCATCTCGTCCACATGCGTGGCGACGTTCGGAAAGAGCTCCGACACGTCGATGCCGCTCTGCCCGTACTTCTTGAACGTAAACGGGCTGGGCATGAGTGGACCCGGAAATCCCTGACGGACGATGACCTCGCCTTTGCCGGTCAGCGGCTGGCCCGCGTACTTCTCCAGAGCGGGTTTGGGGTCGAAGGTGTCCACCTGACTGACGCCGCCGCTCATGAAGAGCGAGATGATGGCCTTCGCACGCGGCTTGAAGTGCGACGCCTTCGGCGCGAACGGGTTGGCGCCCACGGGCGTCCCGTCGCAGGCGCCGTTGGCCGGCGCTGCCAGCAGCCCATCCTGATTCAGCAAGTGCGCCAGCGCCAAGCCGCTGATGCCGCCGCCGGACTGAAACAGAAAATTGCGTCTGGACCAGATGTGTTTGACGTGATTGCACATTGCATGACTCCGGAGGAGCTACTCCATGTAGAGGAACTCGTTCAGGTTCAACATCACATTCGCGAAATCAGCCAGGGTTCGTCCTTCCACCAGCTCCCGGGCCACTGTCATCTCCTTCGGAGTCGGTGGCCGCGCCAGCGCGAACCGATAGGCCAGATCGATCTGCTTGACCTGATCGGCGCCGGCGGCCGTCTTGATCCGATCCGCGAACAACTGAGCCTGCCGCGTCACGAACTCGTTGTTCATCAGCGTCAGCGCCTGGGTCGGCACCGTCGACACGTTCCGTGCGCCGAACGACACGTTCAAGTCTGGCAAATCGAACGCCTGCATCATCGGGAACGGCAGATTGCGCTTCGTGTAGACGTAGATGCTGCGCCGCCACACGGCGGGGCCGTCATCCTGATTCCTGTAAATACCGTGGATTCGGCTGAAGCTCACGGCCTTGAGCAGCTCCGGCTGGATGTGCGGAAAGATCGGCGGACCGCCAATCGTCAGATCGATCGTGCCGGCGGTGGCCATGATGTTGTCGCGGACCACCTCCGCGTCGAGACGCTGGATGCGGTACCGCCACAAGTACTGGTTGTTGGGGTCCGTTGCCGCCGTCGTCGGTTCGTTGTAGCGCGACGCCATCTGGTAGGCGTCCGACGTCATCATCAGGCGGTGCATCTGCTTGATGCTCCAGCCCCGATTCATGAATTCCACGGCCAGCCAGTCGAGCAGTTCCGGATGCGTCGGCTGATCGCCCATCTTGCCGAAGTTCTCGAGCGTGCCGACGATGCCGCGGCCGAAGTGGTGAGACCAGATGCGGTTGACCATGACGCGGGCCGGCAGCGGATTGTCCCGCGACGTCAGCCACTGGGCGAGCGCCAGCCGGCGGCCCGACGTGTGGCCGTCTGGGCGCGGAATCTCGGTGGCCGGGTTGCCGTAGGTCGCGACGGTGACGAAGCCCGGATTCGTCGGGGCGCCCTTGGCGTTATAGTCGCCCCGAATGAGGAAATTCGAGGGCGGCACTTCGTACCGGCCGGGGCCCGTATGGAGGTAGCTCCCCTTGAGTTGCGCTCTGAGCGCAGCAAGGTTGACCGCCGCCACCGTCCCTTCGGTCACCCGATCGGGCGAGAAGCGGTAGTCGCCGTCGGTGACGATGTCGGCCGTCGGCAACGGCTCGGGGCGTTCTTTCTCAATCTCTTTGATCTCGGCGTCGAGCGCCTTGCGTCGCGCCAGATCCTCGGGCTTCATCGCCTCATCGACCTTGATGTCGATGATCGCGCTCTTCAGCACCTGGTCGGCGAGCAGCCGCTCGCCGTCGGTCCGTTCGCTCTCGGGCTTCGCGACGGCCTGCTGAATATTGAGCGGGAAGTCGCGCTTGATGGCCTCCGCCCGCAGCCGCTCGCGGTACGGCGCCTCGATCTTCCGAATCTCCGTGCGCAGCGGCGCCTGTTTCGTATTGATCGCGGCGACCTTCTTGTTGTACGCGTCGACGTCTTCCTTGGGCGTCAGCGGGTAATCAGTCTCGACGTAGCCGAACAACGTCGCCTGCAGCGCGTAGTAGTCACGCTGCAGAATCGGATCGAACTTGTGATTGTGACAGCGCGCGCACTGAAGCGTCAGACCGAGCGTCCCTTTGCCGATCGTCGCAATCATGTCGTCCAGGTAGTCGTACCGGTACTGCGGGTTGTCGCCCTCACGAACCTCAACCCGAGGACCCAGGCGCAGGAACGCCGTGGCGATGCGGGTGTCGATGGTCTTGTTGTCGATCTCGTCGCCCGCCAACTGCTCGGTGAGGAACACGTTGTACGGCTTGTCCTCGTTGAGCGAGCGGATGACGTAGTCGCGATAGCGCCAGGCATTGGGGCGGTCGTGGTCGTCTTCGTAGCCGTCGGTGTCCGCATACCGCGCTACATCCAGCCAGTGGCGGCCCCAGCGCTCGCCGTAGTGCGGCGACGCGAGCAGCCTGTCGATCAGCCGCTCCCAGGCCCCGGGCGCGATGTCAGCCAGGAACGCGGCGGTCTCCGCGGGCGTGGGCGGCAACCCGATCAGATCCAGGTGCGCGCGGCGCAGCAGCGTCAAGCGATCCGCCCGCGGAGCCGGGTTCAGTCCTTTGTCCTGCCTCGCCTTCGCCAAAAAGCGATCGATGGGATTCTTCAGGCTCGCCGCGCCCGCCGGGACAGGCGCCTGGACCGGAAGCCTGAATGCCCAGTAGTCACGGGCGCCGGGCGGCAAGACGGCGTTTTCCGGACCTGCTGCCGGACCCGGGGAGCTCGCCGGCTCGCTCTTTGCCGACTCCGCTGCGACATCCCAGTGAGCGCCTTCATTGATCCATGTTTTGATCCTGGCCAGCTGCTCCGCCGGCAGCGCGTTGCCGTCGAGGGGCATCTCCGGCTGTTCGAGTCCGGCGACGAGACGATAGAGCCGGCTGTCGTCGGCCCGGCCCGGCACGATGTCCGGCCCACGCTCGCCGCCACGCAGGGCACTCTCGCGCGTGCTCAGATCGAGCTTCGACAACTGCGTGGTCGCGCCGTGACACGCGGCGCAGTTGCTGTCGAAGATCGGCTTGATGTCTTTGGCGAACGAAACCGGTTCTTCAGCGCGGGTCGAGGTCAGGAACGATGTGGCGACCAGAGAGCCGCAGACCACCAACAGGAAAAGAGTCCGCCTGACCACAATGCACTCCTTTTCGCTGCGCAGAACGCCCGGCCGACACGCGCGATGGACGAGGAAAGTATACCGCCAGGGGACGGTCCCGGTAGTACGGAGTGTCCGGCTTTAGCCGGACCGTCGCTACCGCGTCAGCTCGCCCAATATCGCCTGCACGTTGGCCCGTACACGCGCCGGGGGTGCGGTGTAATCCTTGTACCTGGCCGGCAGTCTCCAGGCGTCGGCGTTGTCGGCGACGCCGAGGCCGCGATTGAATCCGTCCACGACTACATCTCGGAAGTCCCTGTTGAACCGCGCGTACTCCTCGAGATCCTTCCATGTCATGACGCCGCCGTGGCCCGTGATGAC
>JBGPKK010000287.1:0-4362 GCA_041485905.1 Vicinamibacteria bacterium | reverse complement strand
GGGTCGACACGACGACCGTGCGCGGGAGCCCCGTCACGAGGTCGCGCCCACGGATCTCGGCGTGGAACTCCTCCTCGAGTGGGTATGCGCTCGCGATCTTCAGCTTCACCTCTTCGGAGGTGCGCTCACCGAGCGCGAGTGAGTACTCGCGCTTCATGAACGACACGATCGCCTCGTCGAACTCGTCGCCACCGACCCGGCTCGACTCAGCAGCGACGATGCCGCCCATCGAGATGACCGCGACCTCGGTCGTGCCGCCACCGATGTCCACGATCATGTTGCCCGACGGCTCGGTGATCGGCATGCCCGCCCCGATCGCGGCGGCCATGGCTTCTTCCACCAGGTGCACTTCGCTCGCCTTCGCGCGGTACGCGCTGTCCTTGACGGCGCGCTTCTCCACCTGCGTGATCTCGGAGGGGACCCCGATGACGATCCGCGGCCGCACCCACACGTTGCGGTTGTGTGCCTTCTTGATGAAATACGTCAGCATCTTTTCGGTGACTTCGAAGTCCGCGATGACGCCGTCCTTCATCGGCTTGATGGCGACAATGTTGCCGGGCGTGCGGCCGAGCATGTCCTTGGCGTCCTTGCCCACTGCCTCGACGCGCCCGTTGACCTTATTGATGGCCACGATCGACGGCTCGTTGACGACGATGCCTTTGCCGCGTGCGTAGACGCACGTATTGGCGGTCCCGAGATCGATCGCGAGATCGCTGGAAAACAACGAAAGCATCGAACGAAGGCTCAACGGATCACTCCTGTGGTCGTCAGTCGACAGTCGCCGGTCGACAGTCTACCGGCGACCGACTGCGGTGGTCGGAAACGGGCGAAATTATGTGAAGTCTCGGACACTTTTGACTGACGACTGATGACTGACGACTAACTATCGGCTGGAACCGTGGCGATCTGAATGCCGTTCTTACCCGACTGTTTGACCTCGTACATCGCCATGTCGACCGCATGCATGAGCTCCTCGGGTGACGCGGCGACGTCTGGGAGCGTCGCCACCCCGACCGATGCGGTGAGGTGGATGTCGAGCCCGTCGTCGGCGAGAAAGCGGTGCTCGGCAATGCGCTCCCGAATGCGCTCGCCCACCGCAAACGCGCCCTCGCCGCCGGTGTCGGGCAGCACGACGGCGAACTCGTCGCCGCCAAATCTGGCCACAACGTCGGTCTCGCGCGCGCTGCCGCGCACGACGGCCGCCGCTTCGACCAGCGCACGGCTGCCGAACAGGTGGCCGTGGCTGTCGTTAACGGACTTGAACCCGTCGAGATCGATGAAGAGCATCGACAACGGCCGCCCGCTGCGCGAGGCACGCTTGGTCTCGCGCCGGAGCACCAGGTTCAGATAGCGGGAGTTGTAGAGATGCGTGAGGTCATCGGTGACCGAGAGCGCCTCGGCGCTCTTGAGGAGCAAGGCGTTGTCGATCGCCGTCGCGGCCGGTTCGAGCAGGATCCTGACCGCCCGCAGGACGGCGGGCGTGAGCCTCGGCTCGCGCGATGAGGGGTCGCGATCGAGGCCGATGACCGCGCCGATGCGGCGGCCCCGGCTGGTGAGCGGGAACGCGAGCACTGTCCCGACCGATTCATCGGACACGCGCGCATCCTGGCGGAGATCGGCCGCGGCGAATTCGGTGCCGCTCGTCATCACCTGCGTGGCGACCGCGTAGATCGCCGGTCCCATCTCCGGGGTCACGCCCCGATCGGCGAGCACGGTCAGCTGGCCCGACAAATCGGCGGACACCAGCGCCCAGCACGGCGCGGGCACCCACGTCGCCGCGCGCTCCACGACGAGATCCGCGAGCCTGGCCGGATCGAGGGTCGTGTTGACCGCGCGCACGACATCGAGCAGCGCATCGCGGCGTTCGATGCGGCTGCGCAACGCGCGCTGAAACACGCGAAGCCGCATGGAGAGATCGAGACCGGGTGTGGCACGCGAGATTTCGCCGGCGCGGCGCAGCCTCGATCCGCGTGTTCCGGCCGGACCGACCGCACGATGCATAGTCCCGGTTCTGGGTTCTCGTTCGGTCACGTCGCGTCGGATAGTCGCCGCTCGACTGGCTGATGGCATCACACGTGGTGTCCGGCATGTCCGGACGCAACTTCTTCTATCTAGAGCGAATATACCACAGCGCTCCCTCGCCGACAGCCGGTAACTGCTTGCCAGGCCGTAAGTTCATGGCATAGCATGGAGGTTTCCAAGCGGCCCTCGGCTGACCGCTGCGTAAGGTGTTTCCATGACCATGCTCGACCGGATGCGCCGGCACAAGAACTGGCTCAAGTGGAGTCTGATTCTGGTCTGCCTGGCGTTTGTCGTCTTCTACATCCCGGATTTCCTGAAGGGGACCGGGGCGGACGCCGCCTCGGGCGACACGGTCGCCCGGGTGGAAGGCCAGGAGATCACCGCCGGCGAGTTCCGCCGCATGTATCAGGCGCAGGTGCAGGCGTACCGCTCGGCGTACGGCGGCCAGATGAACGACCAGCTGCTGAAGCAACTCGGCGTTGAGCAGCAGATTCTTCAGCAGATGGTCGACGAGCGGGCGGCTCTGGCGGAGGCCGATCGCCTGAAGATCCGCGTCAGCGATGAGGAAGTGCGGCAGCGCATCTTCTCGGTGCCCGCGTTTCAGGAGAACGGACAGTTCATCGGCGAACAGCGCTACGCGCAGCTGCTGGCGGCGCAGCGGCCGCCGATGACGCCGGCCGATTTCGAAGACAACGTGCGCCGCACGCTGACAGTCGAGAAGCTGCGCGCGTCGCTGACCGACTGGATCTCGGTGGCCGACCGCGACATCGAGCAGGAGTACCGCCGCCGCAACGACAAGGTCAAGCTCGCGATCGTCAACGTCGCCGCCGACGCCTTCCGCACGCGGGTCACGGCCAGCGACGCGGAGATTGCGGCCCACTTCGACGCGCACAAGGCCGATTTCAAGATCCCCGAGAAGCGGAAGATTCGCTACCTGCTCATCGACGTGGACGCGCTGCGCGCGAAGACGGTCGTGCCGGTCGTCGACATCGAACGCTCCTACAACAACAACATCGAGCAGTACTCGACGCCCGAGCAGATCCGAGCCAGCCATATCCTGCTCAAGACCGAGGGCAAGGACGACGGGGCGGTGAAAGCGAGAGCGGAAGAACTGCTCAAGCAAGTGAAAAATGGAACCGACTTCGCCGAGCTCGCCAAGAAAAACTCGGAGGACGAGGCGAGCGCGAAAAACGGCGGCGACCTCGATTACTTCGGGCACGGCCGGATGATCCCGGAGTTCGAGCAGGTCGCCTTCGCGCTCCAGCCGGGACAGATCAGCGACCTCGTCAAGACCTCGTACGGCTATCACATCATCAAGCTGGTGGACAAGAAGCCGGGCACAACCAAGACGCTGGCCGAGGTGCGGCAGCAGATCAACGACCAGCTCGCCTCCGAGCGCGCGCAGGCGCAGGCGGCCGACCTCGCCCAGACTCTCGCCAAAGAGATCAGCAAGCCGGCGGATCTCGACAAGGTCGCCAAAGCGCGCGGCCTGACCGTGCAGGAATCGGGCTTCTTCGCGCGCGACGAACCAACCGCGGCGCTCGGCACCTCGCCGGAGGCCGCCTCACGCGTGTTTCAGATGAAGCAGGGCGAGGTCGAGGGTCCGACGCAGACTTCCCGCGGGTTCGCCTTCATGACGCTGGTCGGCAAACAGGATCCGTACGTGCCGCAGCTCACTGAAGTGAAAGACCGGGTGCGCGACGAGGTGGTCAAACAGAAGGCGCGCGAAATGAGTCGGCAGAAAGCGACGGAGCTGGCCGCCACATTGAAGAACGCGCCCGATTTCGAGAAGGCCGCGAAGGCGGCGGGCGTCGAGGTCAAGACCACCGAGCTCATCACGCGGGAATCGCCGCTGCCGGACCTTGGCGTGGCACCGGCGGTCGAAGACGCGGCGTTCAAGCTGCCAGTCGGGGCCACGAGCGACCCGATTGCGACCGACAACGGCACGGCCATGATCAAGGTACTCGAGAAGCAGGAAGTGACCGCGTCCGAGATGGCCACCGCGAAAGACAAGTTCCGCGACGAGCTCCTCGCCGACCGCCGCAACCGCTTCTTCAGCGCCTACATGGTCAAGGCGAAGCAGAAGATGAAGATCGAAGTGAACCGCGAGACGCTGCAGCGGGTGGTCAGCTAGAGGCTAGAGCCTGGGGACTAGTGGCTGGAAGAACCCCAGCCTCCCGGCCCCAGCCTCCAGCCCCTTCACCGTAAGAAGGTGAACGGCATGAGCGCCAGCGGTTCCCCGCGGTGGAAGGTCGCCACCGGACCGCGCAGGATCCGCAGCGCCTCGAGCTCCCCTTTCGTCAGGTTCGCGCCCATCCACGCGCTCAGGGCCATCTGGTC
>JBGPKK010000286.1:0-4398 GCA_041485905.1 Vicinamibacteria bacterium | reverse complement strand
CGACTTACACGACACGCGATATTCTTTCCGGCACGACGAGGACGGAGAAGTCCGTCCCTTCCCATCGGTCCACGTCGGACCAGTAGAACGTGAAATCGATCCGGTCGTCCGCGCGCAGTGTCTCCGTGGGCAGATCGACCAGGTACTCGCCCAGCCCGAGGTCGCAGCCCTTGGTATCGTGCACCGACCGCCATTCATCGGTGCTCCAGTGCACGAGGGCGGGTACGAGGGTTTCCACCCGCAGCCGGCGACCCTCGGGGATCGTGCGGACCTTGTGATTGAACCGCCAGAACGCATACGGTGATTCGGTGCGATCGATCACGTAGCGCTGCTTGGTTTGGGGCGGCGAATCGTACACACGGCCATCGTGAAGCGACCGACGTAATTTGAGGTGCTCCGCGTGCGCCCACACCAGCGGCATCGCGGAGCCGGACGGCCGGCCGAAATACAGCTCGCGCTCGGGAACGTCGGCGCCGTCCCACGTCTGCTCAGGCAGCAGCCCGCCGTCATTGGCACACGCTTCCAGTGTCTGCAGGAGCGCTCGCGCCTCGTCCATGCGGCCCGCCGCGATCTCGTAATGCGCCCGTTCTCCTGTCAGCAGGGGCCATGGACGGCCCACGCCCATCCCGTCAAAGGGCGCTCCATCGTCATGCTCGCCGTACCCGTCGCCGTTATAACGGCGCCACAGGGGTCCGAACGGCGTCTCGACCTTCAACAGCGCGTCGATGACGCGAACCGTGTTGAGAATCCTCTGATCGTCTGGCGCGCGGAGCCCGAACCGCACGAGCGCGAGCGCATCGGGACTGATCACCTGAGTCGCCGGCACGTTGGCCTGTTCCCACGGACGGTTCTTGATGGGCACGAACCCGTCGGCGGGCGACGCCGCATCGGCGGTCTCCGGCGGCGCGATGCGCACGTAGTAGCCATCCACGCCGACCTGCCTCGCCAGCTCTGTATCGCGCACGTAGATACACGGCTCGATGCCGTCGTTCCATGTGTCGGCCGTCTCGCGCAGATACGACGCCACAGACGACTCGCCGGAGTCGTCGGCGAGATCGGCGGCCACGAGCAGCGCCGCAATCTCGGACGCGATGGTGAACGGCGCGAGTCCCGGATCTTCTTCCCACCGGTCCTGCTCGGTCACCGGCCCATTGCGCACGATGAATCCGGCCGCGCGCCGCACCATGGGCCAGAAGTCCGCCATCGCTGCGGCATCCACGCGTCCTTCGCGGCGAATCAGATCGACCAGCAGAATCGGGAACGCCGTTTCGTCCAACTGGATCCCGTGCCAGTACGGGTTCCCGTCCACCCACATGTTTTGCGGCCAGGATCCGTCGGCTTCCTGCGTCGCGCGCAGGTAGTCGAGCACGCGACGGGCGTCCGCGACCGCGCCCGCCGCGAGCAGGCCACCGGCGGCCTCGACGAGATCGCGCGGCCACACCAGGTGATAGCCGCCGAGATCCTCGTCGCCTTTCTCGGCGCCCCACGGAATCGACAAGCTCGCGATCAGCGCGCCCGGAAGGCATTTCTCTTCGTGACAGCGCAGAACGGCGGCGCTCGCGCGGGCGCGATCCCCGTCGCGCGGCTCCTTCGGGACGTCGAGATGTCGCTGCCAGCCGCGCCACTGTTCCATGTAGATCTTTTGCGCGGCGTCGAAGCCATCCAACAGGCTCGCGCGGGCACGATGTCCCGCTTCGATCGCCGAGCCGCCGAACGCAAGGGCGATCACGAACGTTCCATCGTCCGCGGCCAGATCGACTTCGCCAGTCAGCGCGACGTTGCCGTTCTCCGCGCGGGTATACATCCACGCCAGCTGTTTGTGCCTGACCAGATCCTGCCAGCCGTCGGAAATGCCGACGAACCCCGCGCGTCCGGTCGTCCAGGCCGGCGCGCACGCGACCGCGAGCGCCGTCCCCTCGCGCTCGGCGAAGAGCATCGGTGCGCCTTTATAATCGCCAACCCACGCCCTGTTGCCCCAACCGTGGTTCGCAAGGTGCGGCGCCAGGAGCACGAACACCCGATAGTCCGACAGCGCGCCGAGCATGGGAGTCAGTCGCGCGCGCTGCAGAATGACGTCGCGCCGCGGATCCGCGACGATCTCCTTCTCGACGCGGTAACGGCCCTGCAGACATGTATTGACGAGGCGGAACGCGGGAACGCCCGGTTCAATCCATTGCTGCACGCTGCGCGCGTCGCGCTTCTCCTCCGAGAAGAAGTCCCGTCCGTCGGTCACGATCAGTCCGAGATCGCGGAGGCAGGCCTGATCGAGGCGAGGATAATAGACCTCGTTGAGAATGCCGTGGCTGAGCGTGAACCACACGCGACTGCCGGCGCCGAGCGCGGTGCCCACACCGCTCTTGGCGCTGGAGCTCCAGCGCGGAGGAATGCCTGGCCAGCCGGGGGCGTCGCGTCCGGAGTCGCTCATTTAATCCCTGGTGTGCGCCGCCACAAACGAAAACCGCCCAGGAAGGCGTTTGCGTTGTCGACGCGTCGAACGCCGCGAGGAAGCCTCCGCAGCAGTTTCGCGTTGCCTCCGCCGATCACGACGTCGTTGACTTCGAGCGCGGTCCTCAGGCGTGTGATGACGTCGGCGACATGGCGGCGCCATTTCTTCTTCCCCAGCCGCTTAAGACCGGTCTTGCCAACGTACTCTTCGTACGTGCGACCCTTCTTGTACGGCAGATGGGCGAGCTCCATCGGCTGGAGCACGCCATCGACGGCGAGCGCTGTCCCAAGCCCTGTTCCCAGGCCCAGAAACAGCATGCGCCCGTTCTTATAGCTGCCCAACGCCTGCATGGCTGCGTCGTTGATCACTTTGACCGGACGGCCGAATGCGCGTCGAAAATTGAACCCAACCCACCCGGAGCCCAGGTTCCTGGGTTCACTGACCGGCTTTCCGTGTAAGACCGCTCCGGGATAGCCGATCGAGACGACATCGTAGGTCCATTCGCCCGCAGCTTTTCGGACGGCGCGCACCATGGCTTTCGCGGTTGTGTCCGGACCGGACGGGATCTTGATCGGATGGCGGTGACCGCTCGCGAGGATCTTGATGTGCGTGCCGCCGACGTCGATCACGAGTATTTTCATGGCTTCAGAACCGCGGCCTTTCAATGCGTCATGCCGTAAATGATGTAGTTCACGCCCAGCTTGTAGGCCTCGTTCGTGTCGGCGATGGGCCTGAATCCTCTGCCTGACCACTCCCAGAACTGGGAGATGTCGGTGTTGTAATTCACGATCATCTGCAGGCGCTTGGTCGGGTCGTTGTCTTCGTATAACCCGCGGAAGATCGGCCGGCCCGCCAGGTACGCCTGCGGAATGTCGAGCGAGGCAATTTCGAAGAACGAGTGAAAGATCGGATGCGACACGTCCAGATCGACGAATGTCGCCTCCGGCAGCACGCGCTTCATCGCCGCCTCGAATACGCCCCAGCCCGATCCAAAGCCGCTGCGATAACCGCGTCCCTTGAAGTCGTCGACGATGACGAACCCGCCTTTTTGCATGTACGCGCGGAGCGCTACCGCCTCACGATCGGTCATCGCCCACCAATCGACCTCGATCACGTACGCGATCGGATACTTGGAGAGCTCGGGATCGTCGAACGTCAGCGTGTTGATCTCGTCGATATGCGGACCGAGATAGCTGACCTCGTTCATGATCCGCATCAGGTTCTGCTCGGCCAGTGGATACCCGTGCGCCCAGGCCGGCCACCCGCCGTACCAATATCCGCCCGGCGCGGTCGTGTAGTTGACGCGGACAAAGGTGAAGCGGCCGTCGTAGCTGGTGTTGCGCCGCAGGAAAAATCGTCCACGGCCGCCGAATTGCGCCAGTGCCGTGCCTGCGACGAGCACAACGATAACCGCACCCGCCAGCGTGCGTGACCTCATCCTGCCTTCGAGTATACGCGGTGAGGATCGCGCATAAGGAGTTCATCAAGACCGCCGCGCGTCTCGGCGGTCAATGCGATCGTTGACGGAGAGTCGGCAATCGCCGAAGATGTGCCCGTGAGACGCCTACCGTCTCGCAGAGGAGAATCAATACATGTCGCGAGAAACACATGACGCCGTGGACGCGGTGCTCCAGAACGTGAAATCGAGCCGCCGCGATCTGCTGAAGCGCCTGCTCATCGGCGGCGGTGCAGCGCTTCTGATCCCCATGTCGACAGTCCTGGCCGATGCCCAGGGCAACGGAAGTGGCAAGGGCAAAGGCAAGCGCAAAGGCAAACGCAAAGGAAAGGGCAAAGGAAAAGGCAAAGGAAAAGGTAAGGGCAAAGGCCGGCAAGGGCAGTAGCACTCTCGGTCGGGGAAGAGCCGCTCTTCCCCGGTTTCTCCGCTGCGATGACGCGCCTGGCGCTCAAACCTTCGGCTCTGCTCTGCCCTTCTGACGACGGCTATCTTGTTT
>JBGPKK010000285.1:0-4569 GCA_041485905.1 Vicinamibacteria bacterium | reverse complement strand
TCCGAACGACCGCGACCCACTGCCCGTACTGCGCGCTGCAGTGCGGCATGCACATCGCCGGGGACCGCGAAGCGCCGGAGGTGCTCGGGAACGCGAAGTTTCCGGTGAACAAGGGAGGCTCTGCATCAAGGGATGGTCGGCGGGCGCGACGCTCGCTCATCCCGATCGCCTGACGACGCCTCTCGTGCGATCGGAAGACGGCGCGCTCGTGCCAGCGAGCTGGGAGGCCGCGCTCGATCGGATCGCGCACGCGCTCAAGAAGGTGCAAAACGTCTCGGGCCGCGACGCCGTCGGCGTGTTCGGAGGCGGGTCGCTGACCAACGAAAAGGCGTATCTCCTCGGAAAATTCGCGCGCGTCGCGCTTCGAACTTCGAACATCGACTACAACGGCCGCTTCTGCATGTCGAGCGCCGCTGCCGCCGCGACGGCCGCGCTCGGCCTCGACCGCGGCTTGCCCTTCCCGCTGGAGGACATCGCCCGCACCGACGTCATTCTGCTCGTGGGGGCCAACGTCGCCGAGACGATGCCGCCGATCCTTCAGTACTTCGAGGCGCAGCAGGAGAACGGCGGCGCGTTGATCGTCGTGGACCCGCGTCGCACGCCGACAGCCCTGTGGGCCGCGCAGCATCTCCAGTTGAAGCCCGGCTCCGATGCGGCGCTTGCAAACGGACTGCTCCATGTCCTGATTCGCGATGGCCTGATCGACGAGCCGTACATCCGCGATCGAACCGACGGATTCGAGGAGGCCCGCCGCGTCGCGGCAACGTACTGGCCCGAGCGGGTCGAGCAGCTCACCGGCGTGGCCGAGGCCGACGTGGTTGCGGCCGCGCACCGGATTGGCAAGGCACGCCGGGTCATGATCCTTACGGCGCGTGGTCCGGAACAGCAGGCACAAGGCGTCGGCAACACGCTCGCCTATCTCAACCTCGCGCTGGCGACCGGAAAGGTCGGCGCGCCGTTCAGCGGCTTTGGCTCGCTGACCGGACAGGGCAACGGTCAGGGCGGACGCGAGCACGGACAGAAGGCGGATCAACTTCCCGGCTACCGGCGCATCGACGATGAGGCGGCGCGAGAGCACATGGCGGGCGTGTGGCGGATTCCCACCGCGGACCTTCCCGGCCCCGGCAAGAGCGCCTACGAGCTCCTCACGTCGATCGGGTCGCCCGGGGGCATCCGTGCGCTGGTGATCATGGGCTCCAACATCGCCGTGTCCGCGCCGGACGCGCTGGAAGTCGAACGGCGATTGAAGCAGCTCGACTTCCTGGCCGTCGCCGATTTCTTCCTTTCCGAAACGGCGTCGATGGCCGATGTCGTGCTGCCGACCGCCCAATGGGCCGAGGAGGACGGCACGATGACGAACCTCGAGGGGCGCGTCATCCTGCGCCGACGGGCCTTCGATCCGCCGGCTGGCGTCCGCACCGATCTCGACGTGTTGAGCGCGCTGGCATCCCACTTCGACGTCGGTCAGCGCTTTTCCTACAGCAGCAGTCAGGACGTCTTCAACGAACTGCGCCGCGCCACCGCCGGTGGTCCCGCCGACTACTCGGGCATAACGTACGAGCGCATCGACGCCGAGGACGGCATCTTCTGGCCGTGCCCCGCGGAAGGCCACCCGGGCACACCGCGGTTGTTCGCCGATCGCTTTCCGACGCCCAGCGGACGCGCACGGTTTCACGGCGTGCGCCACGAGGCGCCCGCTGAAGAGCGTGACGCCGACTATCCGCTCTATCTCACGACCGGCCGCGTCCTGTCGCAGTACCAATCCGGCACGCAAACGCGGCGCATTGCGGCGATCACCACGCTGATGCCGGAGCCGCTGGCCGAAATGCACCCCGCGACGGCACGGCTCGCGAACCTGTCGCATGGACAGCTGATCGTCGTGACGACCCGGCGCGGATCGGCGACCTTCACGCTGCGCGTCACGCCGACAATCCGCGAGGACACGCTGTTCGTGCCGTTTCACTGGAGCGGTGAGCAATCGGCGAATCGCCTCACGAATGCCGCGCTGGATCCGATCAGCCGGATGCCGGAGTTCAAGGTGTGCGCCGCCCGGGTCAGCGCCCAGGCGGGCCAGGAACCGCAGTGAGCCACACGCGGCGGCTGGTTGTGATCGGCAACGGCATGGCGGGCGCGCGTCTGGTCGAAGACGTGGTCGGACGTCATCAATTCGCAATCACCGTGTTCGGCGACGAACCGCACGGCAACTACAACCGAATCCTGCTGTCGGGCGTTCTCGCCGGAAGCCATCAACCCAGAGACATCGTGATCAACCCGCTGTCGTGGTACGCGGAGCAGGGCGTCAGGCTGCACGCCGGCGCCCGTGTCGATGCCATCGATGTGGAGCGGAAGCAGGTCTCGTCGCGCGCGTCCGGCATCGTCCAGCCCTACGACCTGCTGGTCATCGCCACCGGCAGCAGCGGGGTGGTCCCGCCGATCGACGGCCTGCGAACTGGCACCGGCGCGTTCAAGGAGGGCGTGTTCGTCTTCCGGACGCTCGACGACTGCAGCGGCATTCTGAAGCGAGCCGCCACCTCGAAACGCGCGGTCGTGATCGGCGGCGGACTGCTCAGCCTCGAGGCCGCAAGAGGCCTGCTCAATCGCGGGCTCGACGTGCACGTCCTGCACCTGATGTCGCACGTCATGGAGGCGCAACTCGATGCGGCCGCCGGGAGCATCCTGAAGCGCGAGCTCGAGCAGATGGGCATGCACGTGCACCTCAAGAACACCGCAACCTCCGTTCTCGGGAATGGCCACGTCACCGGCGTCATTCTGCGCGACGGCTCGATCCTCGATTGCGATCTCGTCGTCGTCTCCGCCGGGATTCGACCGAACGTCGAGCTTGCGTCCCGCGCGGGCCTCGAGGTGGACCGCGGCATCGTTGTCGGCGACGACCTCGCCTGCCGGCCGGCCGAAGATATCTACGCGGTTGGCGAATGCGCCGAGCACCGCGGGCGTGTGTATGGGCTCGTCGGACCGGTCTGGGAACAGGTTCAGGTGCTGGCCGATCGGCTGACTCGGCGGAAGCCCGACGCGCTGTATGTGGGATCGACGCCGTCCACGAAGTTAAAGGTCGCCGGCGTGGATCTCGCCGTCATGGGCGACAAGGATCCGCTCGAAGAAGACGACGAAGTCGTCAGCTACGCTGAGCCATCGCGGGGCGTCTACAAAAAGCTCATCGTCCGCAACAACCGGCTCGTGGGGGCCATCGTCATGGGCGACGGTGCCATCGTGCCGGGGCTCATCCAGGCATTTCGCGAGTCAGCCACGCTGGCGGAGAGCCGCGTCGCCCTGCTGTTCCCGGCCGTCGGCGCAGTCGGCAATGACTCGACGCCGGTGTCGGCAGATCGCATCCCTGACACAGCGCAGATCTGCGATTGCAACGCGGTCACGAAGGGCGACATCGTCGAAGCCGTCCTGAAAGGTGCGCGTAGTCTGCAGGCCGTCAGCGACATGACGCGCGCCTGTACCGGATGCGGTTCATGCCGCCCGCAGGTTCAGGCCATCCTGGAGCTGGCGAGCGAGGGCGTCTCGCCTGTGGAAGTCGTCGCGCCGCCACCGGAAAACGTGGGTGCGACGCGGCTTCCTCCGGATGGCGACGTCGTCGTCACGCTCAATAAGATCGAGCGCTACAAGAAAGAAAAGGACGGTCTCGACATTCTGCCGGATGTGCCGCGGCTGGCCGAGGGCGGGTGGGAAGCGATCGAGGACGGCGATCGCGAGCGGCTCAAGTGGGTCGGCGTGTTCTTCCGTCGCCAGACGCCTGGACAGTTCATGATGCGCCTGCGGATGCCGAACGGGATGAGCAACGCGGCGCAAGTGCGCACGATTGCCGAGATCAGCCGGGAATGCGGTCCCGGGTTTGCCGATATCACGACGCGGCAGCAGAGTCAGCTGCGCGGGTTCGGGATCGAGCGCGTCCCCGAGCTCTGGGATCGGCTCGAGGCTGTGGGCCTCGTCTCGCTGCAGACCGGGATGGACAACATCCGGAACGTGGCCGGATGCGCGCTGGCCGGTCTCACGCCGAACGAGCTGTTCGACGCCTCACCGATCGTGCGCCAGTTCACCGGCCTGTTTCTGCGGAACAAAGCGTTCACGAACCTTCCGCGAAAATTCAACGTGGCGATCACCGGCTGCACCGAGCACTGCACGCATGCCGAGTCGCAGGATCTGGCGCTCGTCCCGGCCGTCGCGGACGTCGACGGCCACGCCGTGCACGGATTCAACGTCCTGGCCGGCGGAAAAATGGGGTCGGGAGGGTTCCAGGCCGCGCAGCCGCTGAACGTGTTCGCGTCTCAGGAGGAGGCGGCAGAGGTCTGCGGCGAAATCACGCTGATCTTCCGCGATTACGGATCGAGAGCCGTGCGCAACCGGGCCCGGCTCGCGTTTCTCATCGATGCGTGGGGAATCGCACGCTTCAGACGCGAGCTCCAACAGCGAATGGGGCGGCCGCTGCGCGAGGCCGGACGGGACGCGAGAGGATCGCGCCACGTCGATCACCTTGGTGTCGGCCGACAGAAGCAGAAAGGGCTCAACTCGGTTGGACTGGCGGTGGCCGTCGGACGCATCACG
>JBGPKK010000284.1:0-4621 GCA_041485905.1 Vicinamibacteria bacterium | reverse complement strand
CTTCACCAGAGCCACGGCATCGAGCGTATCGGCCACCTTGCGCGCGGGACGGCCGTAAATCTCGCCGAGCGTATTCATGTCGACGACCGCGTACAACGCCGCCATTCCGGAGAGGTCGGCGACGTTGGGGTTGGCGCCATGATCAAGCAGCACGCCCGCGAGGTCGTAATGCCAGTTGACGATGGCGCGCACAAGCGCGGTGGTGCCTTCGGGATCGACGAGGTTCAGATCGGCGCCGGTCTCGGCCAGAACGCGTGCGGCGTCGACGGCACCCTGCCGCGCCGCATACATCAGCGGCGTCCAGTTCCCGCGCGGCAGGATGGTCAGCACCCCCTCGAGGCCGAATCGATCCTTGTCGTATGTCAACGGCTTCGATCGCCCGTCGACAGGGGCGCCATGTTCGAGCAGCAGCGTGACCGCTTCGGGATGGTTTTCCGCCGCCGCCCACATCAGCGCGGTCTCTCCGAGGCTGTCTTCCTTCGCGTTGACGTCCGCGCCACTCGCCAGCAGGGCTCGCACGGCGGCGGGATTTCCCGCGCGGGCGGCCGTCATGAGAACCGTCTCGCCTTGCGGCATCGCGGTGTTCGCGTCCGCGCCGGCCTTCAGCAGCGCGTCAATGATCGTGTTGTTGCCGTTGGCGGCGGCGAGCCGGAGCGGCGTCACGCCGTAGCGGTTGGCCACATTCGCGTGGGCGCCCGCGGCAAGCAGCAACTGCGCGACTTCCAGATCGTCGGCGCGCACCGCCCAATGGAGCGCGGTCGTGCCGTCGGTTTCGCGCGCGTTCACCTCAGCGGCGCCCGCCGGCTTCTTCAGAAGCGCGCGCACGGCGTCGCGGTTTCCCGCCCGGACGGCGTCGACGAGGCGGATCTCGCTGCCGCCGGCGTTCAAGCCAGCGAATGACAACAGCGCGATCAAACAGATGGCTCGTCTCATAGAAGAGATCCGAATGACGACGCCCGGACCGTCAGAAGAGGTCGATCGTTCCCGTGCTTTCCCCGAAGCTCTCCATCGGGTTGCCGAACTTGTTCGCCACGGTCAGCCAGAGGTTGCCGACCTGCGTGCGCTCCGGAAGCTTCACGTGGCGAGGTGCCCGGCCCACGCCGCCGCCCAACACAATCACGGGCAGCGGATCGCTGAGGTGCCCGTTGGGATTCCCCATGCCGCCGCCGTAAAAGATCATCGAGTGATCCAGCAACGATCCCTCGCCGTCCGGCGTGGATTTCAGCTTCTCGATGAACTTCGCGAACATCGCGACGAAGTACGTGTTGATCTTGACGTTCTGCGCGATCTTGTTGGCGTCGTTGCCATGGTGTGAGACGGAATGATGCTGCTCGGTGACGCCGATCTGCGGGAACGTCCGCTGACTGAGCTCGCGCGACGTCATGAAGGTGAAGACGCGCGTGACGTCGGCCTGGAAGGCGAGTACCAGCAAATCGTACATAAGCGCCATGTGCTCTTCGAACGAGTCGGGCACGCCGATAGGCGCGTCGAGGCTCACCTCGGAGTTGCTGTGCGCCTCGGACCGCTGGATGCGCCGCTCGATCTCGCGGATGTTGTCGAGGTACTCGCCGACGCGCACGCGGTCGCGCGACCCCAGGCCGCGCTGCAACGTGCTGGCTTCCTCGGCGATCGAGTCGAGAATGCTCCGCTCGTCCCGCATCCGCGCCAGCCGCTGGGCGGCGGTGCCCGCCTGGCCGAACATCCGCTCGAAGACGACGCGCGGATTGATATCCATCGGCAGCGGCGTGGTCGGCGAGCTCCAGGAGATCGTGTTCATGTACGAACAGTTGAAGCCGGGCGAGCAGGCGCCCACGTACCCGGTGAAATCCTCCGTCGCGACTTCGAGCGAGGGGAATGGCGTGTCCTGCCCGATCTGCTTCGCCACAATCTGATCGATGGTGGTGTTCGCCAGCACGTCTTCTGCTTCTGTCCGTTTGGGCCAGACCCCGGTCAGGAAGCTCCCGGCGCTGACGGCATGATCGCCGACCTGGCTCCCCGGGTGCGGTCGCGTGAGGTTGTTCACGACGGTCAACACATCCCGATACGGCTCGAGCGGCTTCAGGATGGGCGCGAGCTCGAAGCCGGTGCCCACGGTGGCGGGAATCCACTGATCCATGATCGCGCCGTTGGGGATGTAGACCGCGCCGAAACGCCGGACCGGACGAGCGGCGGTCTGCGCCAGCGCCGTTGCGGCCGGTACCATCGCTTCAAGGAGCGGCAGCGCGATCGCCGTGGTCATCCCGCGCAGAAACGTCCGACGGGGCAACGACATTTTGGTGATGAACATAGGGGACTCTGCTATTCGAGCTCCTCCGACCTCTTGATCCGCATCTGGAACGGCACGCTGCTGACGATTCCGAGCACGAGCGACGAGAACCGGTAGTCGTTGGCCGACGCGTGCCGGGTGATCGATCGCACCACCGGCATATCCCGGTAATCCAGACCGCGTCCGAGCGCGTAGGTCAACAGCTTCTCGGTCATCGTGCCGACGAAGACATCGGGCCGGCCAACGAGCGCGTTGCGCAGCGTCACCACGCCGTCCACCTTCGTGCCGTCGGCGAGCTCGCCCGACGCGTCGATCGGCCCGCCCGCCTCGCGCGTGCGCCAGGCACCGACGGCGTCGAAGTTCTCGAGCGCGAAGCCGATCGGATCCATCACCTTGTGGCAGCTGGCGCAGACCGGATTCGCCCGGTGTTCCGCCATCTGCTCGCGCATCGTCCGCGGTCTCTGCCCTTCTTCGTTCTCTTTGAGCACCGGCACGTCCGGAGGCGGAGGAGGCGGCGGCGTGCCGAGGATGTTCTCCAGAATCCATTTGCCGCGCAGGACGGGCGACGTCCGCTCGGCGTGCGAGGTGACCGCCAGAATGCTGCCCTGCCCGAGCAGGCCTCGGCGCGCGTCATCGACGATCTTCACGCGCCGGAAGTTGCTGCCGTACACGTCCGGCATCCCGTAGTGCCGCGCCAGACGCTCGTTCACGAACGTGTAATCCGCTCTCAGCAGATCGAGGACGTTGCGGTCCTCACGCAGGATGCTGTCGAAGAACAGCTCCGTCTCTCGCTGAAACGCCTGGCGCAGATTGTCGTCGAAGTCGGGAAACTCGTCGGAGTTGGGCAGCACGCTGCGCACGTTGCGCAGATGCAGCCATTGGCCGGCGAAGTTGCTGACGAGCGCTCGCGCCCGATCGTCGGCGAGCATCCGCCTCACCTGCCGCTCGAGCACGGCGGGATCTTTGAGCTTCCCCTGACCGGCGACCTTCAGCAATTCATCGTCGGGGACGCTGCTCCAGAGAAAGAAGGACAGGCGCGACGCCAGCTCGACGTCGCTGATGCGATAGATGGCGCCGGCCGCGACGTTGGCGGGATCGCGCTCGATACGGAACATGAACTGGGGACTGGCGAGAATCCGCTGAAGCCCCATCTCGATCCCGCGCTCGAAGCCTCCCTGCCGACGGCCAATCTCGTAGAAGCTGAGCACGGGCTGAAGATCCGCGTCGGTCAGCGGCTTGCGGTACGCGCGTCGCGCCACATCGGACAGGATCTGCCTGGCGCAGCCGGCATCATCCTTCAGCGAAACTCGCGACGAGACCGAGGCAGTTCCCCGGTGGGCGGGCCGGCAGACGAACATGCGGCGGCGGCTCGGCGTGTCGCCGGAGCCGGTCGCGTGGAATGGACCGGTGATCGCGAGCGTCTGCATGTGCGGTCGCCCGGACCAGTCGAAGTTATCAGCGGAGCTGCGCAGATACGCCTGCAGGCGGACCGTGTCCTGGATCGCGGGTTCCTGGATGAAGGCCACCGCCACCGCGTGCGGACCCGCTTTGATCGGGACGCGGACTCGCAGTCTCGCTTCGACCGCGTCGCCCGTGTCGGTCGGTTTGTCGAACAGCGCGGCGAGGTCGCCCTTGCCGCCGAAGGCGGCCAGATGGATCCGCTCGCCGTCAACGGTGAATTCAATCTGATGCGGGTACTCGAGCCCGCGCACGATGTTCAGGTTGGTGCGATAGAGCTTGACCTGAAACGTGTATTCGCCGTCGAGGGGGAACGTGTGGCGGACCAGAACGCCGCCGACGGTCCCGAGCGGCAAGCCATCGATGTGCTGATTCTGTGACAGGTCCTGTCGAATGACATAGGTGTCGCTGCCCGGCGCGACATCCGGATCGCCGACCGCGAGTGCGCTGAGCTTTCTCGCCGCAGACAAGTAGCGCTCCTGCAGCGATGGCGACACGCCGAGCACATCAGAAATATTGTCGAAGCCGTAGGCCGAGTCGTCGGGCGGGAGCAGCGACGCCACGTCCACGTCGAGCGCGAGCACGTCGCGGATCGCGTTGGCGTATTCGGCGCGGTTGAGGCGGTGCAGCAGCGGCCGTCCCGGATCGGGCCTGGCGGCCGCGGCGCGATCGAGCCCGGTTTCCAGCCATGCGATCAGACGTTCGGAGGCGGCGTGATCCGGTCGACGCGCCGGCTGCGGAGGCATCGCACCGGTCCGCAGCTTGCGGACGACTTTCTCCCAGGTCTCCGGCGCCTCGGGCACCCTGGCGACATCGAGCGTGTCGAGGGTCAGGCCGGCGGTCTTGAGACGTTGGTTGTGACAGGTGACGCAGTAGCGATCGAGGGTGTCGCGGGCG
>JBGPKK010000283.1:0-4680 GCA_041485905.1 Vicinamibacteria bacterium | reverse complement strand
CGGCCGCTGCGCGAGGCCGGACGGGACGCGAGAGGATCGCGCCACGTCGATCACCTTGGTGTCGGCCGACAGAAGCAGAAAGGGCTCAACTCGGTTGGACTGGCGGTGGCCGTCGGACGCATCACGACCGACCAGCTTTTCGAGCTCGCCCGACTCGCCGAAACCTACGGTACCGGCGACGTCCGAATCACCGCGAGTCAGAACGTCATCGTCCCCAACGTGCCCGATGCCAGGCTGCCGGACCTCGGTCGTGAGGCGCTGCTCGGCGAGCTTCGTCCCGACGCCCACGCGGCCGTACGAGGTCTCGTCAGCTGCACCGGCATCGATTACTGCCACTTCGCGCTCATCGAGACCAAGGAGCTCGCCGTGAAGACGGCGCAGCATCTCGAGCAACGACTGCCCGATCACAAGCCGTTCACGACGCACTGGTCGGGCTGTCCTGCCGGCTGCGGGAACCACGCGCTGGCGGACATTGGACTGCTCGGCAAGAACATCAGGGTGGACGGTCAACTGGTGGATGCCGTGGACGTGTTCATCGGCGGCAGGTCGGGTCCCAACGCCAGGGCTGGCACGAGAGTTCTGGAAGATGTGCCGTGCGACGATCTGCCTGAGGTGCTGGAGCGGATGATTCCGTACGTGTCCAGAAAGCGTCAGAGTGCGGCGAAAGCGCCTGTCGCACCGCAGCCCACCGGCACCGCGCCAAACCCCTCGCTCAGCGCCAACTCCTGACCCACCGCTCCCGTCGCGAATTGCCGGTCAGCCGGGCAGCAAAATATCGCGCGGAGTAACTAGAGACGGGACTTCAGCAAGCGTTTCGCGAGCTGGTAGCCGTTCTCGGTCTGGCCGGTGTGCCACAGCGTCAGATCGCCGTCGACGAAGGCGAACTCGAGCCGGTCGGTGACGGCTTCGCCGTCGGCGTCCTTCGTGATGAGGAAGAGTTGCTGGGCCGCCCGGTCCAGCCGCAGCTCAATCACAAAGCGCGGGTCGTGGCGCCGTTCGGCGACGATGTGCTCATTCGTGGTGACGAAGGAGACGTCCGAAAACTGGCCGGCCACGTTGTACGCTTCGACGGTTTCCTGCAAGGCCACCGACAGCCGACGCCAGAGGTGGTTGACGTGCCCGTCGAACATCGCCCCGACGAGCGCGGCATGATCCCGGTGTGCCTCGCGATCGAGCGCGGCTCGCCGCGCCGCGCCCGCCTCACGCGCCCACGACAGATCGGCCATTGCACCCCAGCGCGCGAACTACTTTCTTGTCAGTTCCTGATACGCGAGGTCGGTAAACGTCGGCTGCGGCCCACGGCCACCGCCGGCGGGACCCGCGGCGCCCGCCCCACCCGGCCCGCGTCCGGCAGCCGGCGCACCTTGTCCGCCTCCGCCGGCGGGTGCCGCCGCTGCGCGTGCGCCTGCCGCAGGAGCCGGCGGTGGGGGCGCGGGCGCTTCGGGCAGCGCCGCCTTGATCTCGTCAAGCGTCTTGCCCTGCTTCACCATGGTCTCGATCTTCGAGCGTCGCGCCTCGAGCCGCTTCGCGCGCTCTTCAAGGTCTGCCTTCTTCAGCACGTCGCCATGGCCGACCACGTACGTGTCGGCATCGAGCCGCGCCATCCCCTTCGCGTTGGCGATCCAGCCGGCCGTCGATCCGTTCTTTTCCGGATGGATGAACGGGTTGTCCTCCGAGCGGTTCGTGGTGATGATGTCGCCCGTCGCCACGACCTTCTGACCGGGCAGGTAGACGACGAGGTCGCCGCTCGTGTGCGCCGGACCCCAGTGATAGAGCTCCAGCTTGACCCCGTCGATCGTCATCGTCTCTTTCTGTTTGGTGACGACCTCGGTCGGCCCCCGATCGACTGGCGGCGCGCCGCGGCCGCCGGCCGCGAGCGCCGCGTCCTGTTCCTTCTTGTTGTTTTCGTGCGCGATGATTTTCAGGCCGGCCGGGAATCCGGCGAGTCCGTTCACGTGATCGCCGTCGCTGTGGGTTTCGATGACCGTCGTGATTGGTTTCGGCGTGAGCTTGGCGATCTCGGCCACCAGCGCCTTCCCGGCGGCCTCGCTCGTCTTGGCGTCGACGACGATGACGCCGGTGTTGCCGACGATGACCGTGCTGTTGCCGCCGCCGCCTTCCACCTCGTAGACGGTCGGTTTCAGTTGCTTGACCGTCAGCTGGGGCGGTTGTTGCGGTTGCTGGGCCAGAACGGACGCCGCAACCGTGCCGACACCGAGCACGAATGCGAAACGAACAACGCTGTATGACATGAGATAGTCC
Organism: Vicinamibacteria bacterium; assembly: GCA_041485905.1. Classification (GTDB taxonomy): domain Bacteria; phylum Acidobacteriota; class Vicinamibacteria; order Vicinamibacterales; family CAVVIG01; genus JAHFUI01. Next base: position 2,418 of record JBGPKK010000283.1, on the reverse strand, counting down.
TTACGTCTTCTTCTTGCCAGTTCCGCTCTGCGTGTTGCCGCCCAGCTCCTGACTCACCTTGAGGGTACCGTCCGCTTGCATCGCGAGCGTCATGACGACGTCCACCTCGCCACCGCGGCCCTGCTGCTTGAACTTCAACACCAGATCGGTGCCTTTTTTCGAGACGTCGGTGATCTCGACGGGACCTCCACGGCCGCCACCCAGCGTGGCCGCCACCTTGCCGGTCATGTCTTTAATCGTCAGCGCCCGCTCCTGCGGCCCGCGTCCCCCCTCGATCGTCAGCGTCCATTCTCCGATCCATCCCTTTGCGTCGGCGGACGCCAGCGCCTGGCCACCCGCGACGGGCGTGGTCGACCCGCTCCAAGCCACCAGAGCCACCCCCAGCACCATGAGTACCGTTCGCGACAGAGTTCTGTACATAACGAGCTCCTGTTTCTCCGGTCCACACCGGCTTGCGACGGGATGCCGGGCCTCTCGGCGCCGGCACCGGTTAAACGGGTCGCTGACGAGCGATCCGAAGCACGCACCGTTATACACCTGATCTTGCCCGGCTCTGCAGGGTCGTCACTGCCGCATGTGCGCCGGGTGTTTCTCGATCGACGCGGCATCGAGGCCGCGCTGGAGGAGTGGAAAACCTGATCGGTGTTTGGTCGGTATAACATCATGCGTGACGGGGATCGGCGAGACACGGTCGCGCTGCTTGCCGGCAACGCTTGCGGCTACACTTGGGCAGTTAGGGCTGCGACGTAGGGCAGACTTCCCAGAATTTCTAGCAAAATCGAACGCGGAGGGATGGCCGAGTGGTCGATGGCGGTGGTCTTGAAACGGGTGACAGGATCGGTTACAGCAAGACGGTTATATTTCGGCGGTACAACTCGGCTGCCGATCGCCACAATTCCGCCCAATATCGCGAGACTTCGTTCCCGCCCGAACCCACCCCGATAACCGATCGCCGTCTCCCGCCTCCTCGAGCCGCTGATCGCGCTCAACGCGTGACACCGTCTGTGACACCAGCTATTTGAAACAGTCGCGGATTCCTGGCGCGATTCCGCCCGAAACGACGCGCCGGTTCGGCGTGGCGTAGGACCTGCAGCCGGGCGTGCCGAGGCCGTCGTGGCACCTGTGACGACACTACGGTCGTCGACGCGGACCGTGGACGTCTCCATCGCCCTTCATTCGCCTTCGATGCCGAGCCCGCACCGCCGTTGGTCCCTCCATTTGCTTGTCCATCTGGCTGAAGGAGGTCCCTGTCGGTCCGTTCACGAGTTTCGAGGCGAAGTCAGAAAACTTGTCGTGTGTTTGCACGTGTCACCTTCGTCTGCTGCTGGAAAGAGTCTTCCTTTGCCATCGCTAAACCTCGGCGATCATCCCCTGGTTGTGACGATCGTCACGCTTGGGGCTCTCGTTGGAATCACCGCGTTCATCGCTCCTTATGTGAGGGCGCCCGAGCCTTGCACGGTTTCGGCGTCATCACAAACGGAGACCGAACACCACGACGCAACGCCTCCAAGGGCGGCCCAGATGAACATCAAGTTCAGTCGGCCCCGGGTGCGAGTCGCGTGACGCGCGGACGCATCCCCCTCGGACCGGAACCATCGGTTATATGGCGAGGGCGACCGAGAGAGGCTGGATGTCCGGGAGTGGACCTCACCGAGGACGCGTTTATTCGTGTCCGACACCGCCGTACGGCCGCCGTACGAGCACTGTGGGTGGTCGCCACGCGGGTCCGAGCGCACACTGCCTCTTGTTCCACTCCCGTCACCGCCCGATCCCCGAGCGGCGGCGGTGAGCTTCACCGTGAAAAGGACCAGACCATGACGAATGTCGTATCGTGTGACCCGGCCGTGACATCGGCCAGTACGAACCCGCGAGCGATGGCGCTGGCGGAGCGCCTCGAGCAAGGCGCGCACGCCCTGACCGTCTTCGCCCGCGCGCTCTCGGACGCGCAGTGGCACACCCGTCTCCCCGGGGACGGGCGCACTGTGGGCGTCGTCGTGCACCACGTGGCCAGCGTGTACCCCGTCGAGATCCAGTTGGCGCAGACGCTGGCCGGCGGTTCACCCGTGACGGGCGTGACATGGGACGTCGTCCACGCCTTGAATGCCGGACACGCGCTGGAACACGCGACAGTCACGCAGGAATCGGCCATCGACCTCCTCGATCGCAACAGCCGCGCCGCCGCAACAGCGATTCGGGACTTGAGCGACGAGGCCCTCGCGCAGGCCGCGCCGGTGTCGCTCTACGGCGATGCCCCCCTGACGTGTCAGTTCATGCTGGAAGATCATGCGGTCCGGCACAGTTATCACCACCTCTCGCGAATGCGACAGGCGCTGCGGGCCCCCGCCGTGCACCCGGCCCCCTGAACGGCGTGGACGACGCGGGTTACGCCGCGTGGTCCAGGGCCGCGTCGATCTCGCT
>JBGPKK010000282.1:0-4721 GCA_041485905.1 Vicinamibacteria bacterium | reverse complement strand
CGTCACGTGGTGCGCCGAGCCTTGCACGACAGCACGCTCGGCCGGTACGACCGCACGTACCGGCGGCCGCATCGCCGGCAGGCGTGCTACGGCGAGTTCCTCATGGCGAGCTTCTACCAGCCGCGGCCGCGGCCGGGCTTTCTGATCGACACGTCGGGCTCGATGCAGGATTCGCAATTGGCGAGAGCCGTCGCCGAACTGGGAGGTCTGACGCGCCAGCTTGGGTACGGCGCGGAAGTGGTCGTCGCGTGTTGCGATGCCGCGATGCACGACGTGAAGAAGGTGTTCTCGGCCGCCCAGGTCGAGTTGTACGGCGGTGGCGGCACGGACATGCGCGTCGGGATGCGCGCGTTCATCGAGAGAACGAGCGCGCTGATCGACTTGCTGATCATCGTCAGCGATTGCCGCACGCCGTGGCCGGAGGAGACGCCTCCGTTCCCGGTCATCACCATTCGCGTCGGCGACGGCGCGCCGCCGCCATGGGGCACGCGCGGCGCGAACAAAGTGATTACGATCGAGGAGGGACACTAACGATGGCAAGGCGGACGTGGCCCGAGATGAGTCCCTGGCGGCGGCGCTCGTTGGCGATTCCACCGGACTCGTTGAGCGACTGGGTCAGGCTCGCCGTGTGGGAATTGGGGATGGGCACACTCCTGTACGGCGCTCTCAGTTTCGGGACGCGGCTCATCGTCACCGCGCCTGACAGCATCGTCACGGTGTTTGATTTCACGAACTGCTATGCCGTCCCGCGCCTCGTTCAGCCTTGCGAACGCGTCGCATACAGAACCGGCGAGCTGAACGCGGCGTTGAACATTTGGTGCGGCGTGCTGCTGATGGCCGTCGCTGTATGGCTGCTGTGGGAGCTGTGGAGCGCCGTGGCGCCGAAGCCGATCACCGACGAATTTCTTCAGTTGCTCGACAAGTCGTTCGGGCGCGACTGGCGCAGCCCTCGCACCTGGCCATGGGCGCGGACGGTGTACGCCTTCGGCTTTACGCTCGCCGGCGTCACCGTGTCCGCGTGCATCGGGCTGCTGATTTCCGCGGTGATGTCGTCACGAACACCAGCCAAGTCGGGGAGTGTTCACGTTGAGACGTCACAGAGCTTCAGGCTGGCTCGGTAGTTACGTCACTCAGCGAATTCTATCGCGATGGCGTGAAGGCGTTCGAGACGCCCCCGATCGCCGTGACCGACGGCATGGCTCGCACCTCGCGGGCGATTCCCGTGCGCTTGAGCATCAGCTACAGGATTTGTCCCCAGGCCGGTAGGACTGGCAGGTGAGCGTGATCGAGCCGACCGGCCGGAAGGCCGCCTTCTGGCAGACGCCGATCGCCATCGTGCCGTAGCTCGGCCAGGGACATCTCCCTGCTCCTCCTGCGCCAAGAACGGACGCGCCGCTGGCTTCACGATATAGTTCTCCGAATCCGGTCGAGAGGTTTCGCGGGCCATGGAGGCATACATGAAGCCGCATGCAGTCAGCATCGTCACCGCCCTGGCAGTCATCGCTGGCATCGGCGTCGGGTCGGCGCAAACGCCCGCAAATGGCAATGTGGACAGTCTCGTCTCCGCCGCCAAGAATGCCGCAGGCCTCGACTGGGCTGGCACGTTCCTGCGCCTCTGCGTCGTGCCACCTCCGTCAACTTCTGGGGGCGCACGCGGGACAGGTGCGCCGGCCGGCCCGCCCGCAAGGGACACGTGGTACGCCGAGCCCGCCAAGGTCGCGGACAACCTCTACTTCCTCGGCACGAGAATTCACAGCGCCTGGGCGCTCGTTGGCAGCGAAGGCATCATTATCGTCGAGGCGCTCTTTGACTACGCCGCACCGGACGAGATCGCCGGGGGGATGAAGAAGCTTGGCCTCGATATCAACAAGGTCAAATACGTCGTGATTTCCCACGCCCACGCCGACCACGACGGCGGCGCAAAGTTCCTCCAGGACACGATCCCGTCCGCGCATCTCGTCTACGGCGGTCCGGATTGGGACGCGGTCGATCGGTCGACGAACCATGCGGGTGGCAAACCAAAGCGTGACACGTCCGGCGCCGATGGCCTGAAGTTGTCGGTCGGCGACGCCTCGGTTCAGATTGTCACGACGCCCGGCCATACCTCAGGGACGCTCTCGTTCCTCTTCGAGGCGAAGGACAACGGCAAGACGTTGCGCATCGCGTACGTCGGCGGCACGGCGATTCCGTTCAATGCCGACGCTGCCTACTACGACGGCTACATCGCGTCCGTGAAAAAGATGGCGAGGGCGGCCACCGATTTTGGCGCGACCGTCCTCCTGTCGAACCATACCGAGTTCGACAATGCCTTCTACAAAGCCCACACCGCCGCCAATCGGAAGCCCGGCGCCGCCAACCCGTTCGATGTCGGCAAAGCCGCCGTGGCCCGGTATTTCACGGTGGTCGAGGAATGCACCACCGCCGCGAAGGTGCGGGCGGTCGGCAAGCCGTAGGGGAGCCCGAGGGCCGGACCTCTGGCGAGGGAGGGCAGTGAGATGCGGAATCTGGTGATCGGCCTGTTTCTCGGTTCGACTCTCGGTGCGGCGTCGTCTTCTCTGGTCGCCCAGCGAAACGTGACCTTTCCAGACGCGGTGACCGCGGATCCGAAGCACTACTCGGTGTCGTTCGAGAACGACGTCGTGCGTTTCGTCCGGGCGAAGTACGGCCCAGGTGAAAAGTCAGTCATGCACCGGCATCTCCCCGGTTGCGTGATATTTCTCACCGACCAGACCTTCAACTTCACCATCCCGGACGGAACGACGGAGCCGGCCTCGGTCCGCGCCGGCGCACTCGGGTGCAGTGACGGCAACGTCCACCTGCCCGAGAACACCGCCGGTGCGGCGGAATTCATCATGGTGGAGTTCAAGGACCGGCAGACCTTTCAGAAATAGACGTCGCGCGCTCTTCCTACCAAACGCCCGGCCAGGGCTTACCCACGAGAAACTCGGGGTTGGCGCCCTTGCGCGGCGTGTACTTCTGGACTCGGCCGGTCCTCACTTCGGCGGTGTAGAGATTGCCCTCTTTGTCGGTGCTGAACCCGTGCACACCCCACTGGCAGCCCTGACACGTGCCAAACGTTCCCCACGAATAAAGGAAGTGTCCGCTGGCGTCGTAGGCGAGGAGCTTGTTCGATCCCTGATCGGCGGCCCAGAGAATATGGTTGGCGCCCATGTAGATGCTGTGAATATTCATCGGCGGGCGCGGACCGAAATCCCACTGGTCTAAAAACTTGCCGTTTTCGTCGAACACCTGCACGCGGCCGTTGTTGCGGTCGTTCACATACACGCGCCGCGTTGTCGGGTCGACGGCGATGCCGTGCACGCTGTTGAAATAGCCGGGACGCCTCTCGTTGGGAGGAGTACCTTTCTCTCCCCACTGCAAGAGCTTCTTGCCGTTCATGTCGTATTTGATGACGCGGGTGCCGTCGTAGCCGTCGGCCAGATACCAGGTGTTGGCGTCCATGAAGGCCATGAACGTCGGCCGGCTGAAATGCGTGTCGTCGGTGCCCGGCACGCCCGGCGTGCCGAGGGTCAGCAGACGTTTCTTGCCGTCATGCGAGAACTTGGAGACGAAGTGGTTGTCGGCATCCACGATCCAGATGTTCTTTTCCGGATCGTAGGGGCTGATCTCGACGTCATGCGGGCGGCCCCAGATGCTGTCCCATTGCGACCAGTCTTCGATCATCTTGCCGTTGCGATCGAACACGACAATGACGTGCTCCCATCGCCAATCAACACCCGGCCGGCCGTTGCGCCCATCTGCCGAGGCCTTCCCTCCGCTGGGGGTGGCGCTCGCGGTTTCGCGCACCGGCAGGCCGCCACCGACGGGGAACTTGATGCTCGGTCCGATCTGGGGAAGCCAGGTGGTCCCGCGCCCCAGCCGCAGCACAGGCAGCTCGCCCTTCTGCGTCACGAACACACGGTCGGGGCTCTCGGCGAACACATCGGTGGACTGCGACCAGGTCCAGTCCTCATGGTTCGGAAGGCTCTCCGACAGCGGCTTCGGCCATTGCTGCACCGGATCGTACGGGCCGAACACGTCTTGCCCGCCTTTGAGTCCGGGGATGGCCGCAAACCCGTCGCCGGGCGTCTTCTTCTGCTGTCCCTGGACAATGCCCAGCCGGCCGTTCACGAGGATGACGGCGAACAGAGCCATGCATACAGCCGCAATCTTCAGCGTTTGTCGTTTCATATTGGTACCTGCGCGGACTCTACGCCCGCCCCACCGTCGAGTCAATCGTCTCGCTCGGTCTTCTCCCACGCGTAGCCCGGCTCGGTTGTCAGGCGAGCATCATCGACGGGCGTGCCGACCGTGAAGTGATACAGGCTCTGGAACGCGTGCCCGGTGAGACCGAGCACGTCGTGCACCGGATCATCGAAGAAGCAGCCAATCCCGGTGGCGCGTGCGCCGGCGGCTTCGGCTTCGAGATAGAGCACCTGTCCCACCATGCCGGTTTCCCAGAACAAGTGACGATAGAACGATGGGCCGAACGTCTCCAGGCTCGCGTCGAAGTCGGCAATCATCCCGAGGCTGAAGAAACCATCAGACGCGATGTTCTGGTCGCAGCTGAGGCGAGCCGCAAGCGCACGCGCGTCGGCGTGTGCCAGGCGCCACAGCGGCAGTTCGTCATCGGCGGCTTCCCACAAGAAGTCCGGATTACATGCGGCTCGCAGCCGATCGAACACGCGCGGGTCGCGCAGCAGCATGTATAACCCGGGCGG
>JBGPKK010000281.1:0-4771 GCA_041485905.1 Vicinamibacteria bacterium | reverse complement strand
TGGACGACGCCGCGGTTGACCCCGCTCGAAGCGGGAGCGGTGAGGTTCGACAAGCCGGGCACCTACACGTACATGTGCAAAGAGCATCCCTGGGCGAAGGCGCAATTGATCGTCACGCCCTGACACACTGCCAACCACAGATTGGAGATCGTCATGAGGCCATCGCTGCGACTGCTTTCGTTCACGTGCGCCGTCCTGGCACTGAGCAGCGCGACTGCCTGGAGCCAGTCGCTTTCAGCGAGCATCACCGCACCGTACCGCGTCGTTCCCAACATCACGTACCTGACGGCGAACAACTTCGAGGCAAAGCTGGACGTGTACTCGCGCTCCGATTCGCCTGGACCGCATCCGACGATCGTCTTCATTCATGGCGGCGGATGGACCGGCGGCACGAAGGAAGGGTCGGTGTTCAGTCTGCTTCCGTATCTGGAGATGGGTTGGAATGCGGTCAACGTGGAATACCGGTTGGCTCGGGTCTCTCAGGCGCCGGCGGCCGTCGAGGATTGCCTCTGCGCGCTGCGATGGGTGATCCGCAACGCGAAGCAATATGGCTTCGACACGGCGAAGCTCGTGGTCTCGGGCGGCTCGGCTGGAGGGCATCTCGCGTTGACGACCGGTCTCATCCCCGCCTCGGCGGGCCTTGACCGTCAGTGTCCGGGCACCGAGGAGCTGAAGGTCGCGGCGATCGTCAATTGGTACGGGATCACCGACGTCGCCGATTTGCTCGACGGCCAGAACATGAAGACGTATGCGGTTCAATGGCTGGGCAGCATGCCGAATCGCGTAGAGATTGCCACACGCGTGTCGCCGCTCACGTACGTGCGCGCCGGCATCCCGCCGATCATTACCATCCAAGGCGATAGCGATCCGGTCGTTCCATACAGCCATTCGGTCAGGCTGCAGGAGGCGCTGAAGACCGCGGGCGTCGATCACGAGCTCGTCACCATCCCCGGCGGGAAGCACGGAAACTTCACGCGCGCTGAGAATCAGCGTGCGTACGTGGCCATTAAAGCGTTCCTCGCGAAGCACGGCCTGACGTCGGCCGTGTCGTCGAACAACGATTAACCCCGCGAGCGAGCCGCTGCCCGTGGCGGCTCGCTCCCATGGCCATCGCCGCTCGTGCCCTCATGACCGATTGGTTGACGCGGCCTCAACCCGTGGGCCCGAGCCGATTTTCGTTTCCTCCATCTTCCCAGTGGGGCGACGAGGATGTCGTCGCGGTGGGCGGGGACCTGGAGCCGGGCACGCTGATCGCCGCCTATCGCAACGGCCTGTTCCCGATGTCCCTTCAGGAGCTTCAAGGCGTGGTGGTGTGGTGGTCGCCGAACCCACGCGGCATTCTGCCGCTCGACAACCTGCGCGTCACCCGGTCGATGCGGCAAAGCGCCAAGCGCTACGACGTTCGCATCGACACCTGTTCTCACGCCGTCATCCGCGCCTGCGCCGATCCGTCGCGTGAACGCGGGTGGCTTACCGAAGAGTACATCGCGGCTTACACGACGCTGCACCGACTCGGCTGGGCGCACAGCATCGAAGTGTTCGATCGTGACGGGAAGCTCGCCGGCGGTTTGTACGGCGTGCGTATCGATGGTCTATTCGCGGGTGAGTCGATGTTTCACACGCAGCGTGACGCCTCGAAAGTCGCGTTGATGTCGCTTGTGGAACTGATGCGCGAGGCCGGCATGACGCTGCTGGATGTGCAGTGGCGCACCGACCACCTCGAATCGCTCGGAGCCATCGAGGTGAGTCGCGGGCGGTATCTGGCGCTGCTTGCCGAGGCGCTCGCCTCTACCGAAACGCGGACATGAGCGAGCGCGCGTCGCTCGACTCTTGGGGGAAGCGGCTCGAGCAGATCGTCAGCGGCAAGCGTGGGGCTACGACGCCGCACCGAGGAGGAGAACAGCTCGAGTCCCTGGTCGATGCCGGCCAGTTCGCCCGGCGACACCTGACGACTGCGGTTCCTGCCCGTGTCATCGTCCTCACGGATGCGCGACTGCGACCAATCCGCCTCGGCAATCAGCAAATTCAGTTCAAGACAGTGGCGCCGAGTCGCTTGTACTGGGCTGGCCGTCCGGCGATGCGCGTCGTCCAAGCCCTGTACTGGTAGGCGCGGCGCCTCCCCTGAGCCGGGGTTGAACAAAGCATCGAGCATCCAGCAGACCCAGAAGTCCTTCTCAACATTCTGCTCGGTCGTCCCAACTCTCCGTGCGGCCGTGCCGAAAAGATCACGACGGTCTTTCGAGGAGGACGCGATTACGCGCCGGTAGCCAGGATTCATGCCGTTGCCGTAGCGCGACCAGACCGAGGCTGCGGTGTCGAGGGCGCTGCAGTGCGGTCGCCGATCAGCCCTCGGACGATGGCCTGCATCCAAATGGGAAGCGTATGGATTCCTTGGCGAAGATCATTGCGAATCGCAGTGCCACTGTCTGGGTCCGACCCATCACCGGTGTTGAATGGGCCGAAAGCGCTCCTCAAGTCGAACTAGGGACATGAAGACAGGGCGTGACCGCCGTGTATGACCGCCACGGCTACGACGCCGAAAAGAAAATCGCGCTCGACAGTTGGGCGCGGACGTTGACCGCGATCATCGAGCAGAAATCCGCCGACGTGCTGGCGTTTTCAAGGAGCTGATCATGGTGACACGCACGCTCAGCCCACCCTCAAGCGGTGGCGCCGGCAGGTTCAACCGTCGCCTTCAACGTCGCCGCGGCCGCAGAAATCCCCGGCCGCGCCGTTGTGGAACTCGCCGTCTCTTGTAGTTCGCGCTCGGCCTGCAGCCAGTCCTCAACGTCACGTCCTTCTTGGCAGCCTCGCTCGCGGTAGAGTTCAAACGCGCGCCTGGCAATCTCAGTGTTGGGTGGGCTCGGTGACTGGCTCACCAGAGTCGTTGATGGTGGCCTCGGCATGGCCAAGACCTTTGTCGTTCGTCTCGTCGATTTCGCCATAGGATTCCTCCAGAAGCAGGCGGCGGCTTACAACGACTCTATTCAATCGTGGTCTTGCGTACAAGCAGGAAATGGGGGCGACATTATTGTCGGGCCGCCGGTCCCGGTGCTCGGCGGTCGTTCGCGGTCGCTGATTCGGGGTCCAACAGACATCTGATTCTTGGGACACACCGCATTTACAAAGCGGACGTACACTTCTGGGCGAGCTATGACGATCCATGAGCGCCTGATTCAGAACGTGACCCTGATTCAACTGGGCGGGCGAGTCACGCTCACGGACGGGGTGGACCTCCTGCGGGACACCCTGCAGCGCCTCATCGACCAAGGCCGGACTCAGCTGGTGCTCGATTTTAAGGATGTCCCGTATATCGACAGTGAGGCGATGGCCGTCGTCATTCGGACGCACTCGACACTCTGCCGCCACGGTGGTGGGCTCAAACTGCTCCGCGTGGGCGGCCACGTGCGCGAGCTGCTGACGATCACCAGGCTGTCATCGGTGTTCGAGAGCTTCGACTCGGAGGCCGAAGCGGTGGCGAGCTTCTCGCCGGGCGGCACGGCCCAGGTATAGACCCGCCAGACCTCAGTCTTCCACTTGGTCGGTTGCGATCGGTCGGCGTGAGATGCCGGATTGACTGGGTTGACGAACGTGAGGACGGAGCTGTTGAACTTCTTGCTGAATGTTGCCTATCGTCCCGCAAACGCGGCTTCGTTGTTTATGGCGGACACTAGCGTCAAAGGCGCAGCCATGAAGACACCAATCTTCGTGTCTTCGTGGTTGCATTTGCCAGCACGGACTGACAACATGCGGCGCGATCATCACAACTGAAGGGAGAAGCACTATGAGGCGAGTCCGTACTTCGGTCACTCTCGTTGCCCTGTTGGTGTGCAGCCCGATCGCCGCAAGGGCCGACGTCGTTCTCGACTGGAACGCGATCGCGGTGTCCACATTGGTCAGTCAGGGCCAGAGTCCGTTCGCTCAGGCACGCTTCATGGCGATCACGCAGCTCGCCGTCTTCGAAGCCGTCAACGCGATCACGGGCGACTACAAGCCGTACCTCGGAACCGTCGCCGCGCCAGCGGGCGCATCGGTTGACGCCGCAGCAGTTACCGCTGCGTACAAGGTGCTTAAGAACTACTTTCCGGTGGCGCCGAATCTCGATCCCGCTTATGCGGCGTCGCTGGCGGTGATCCCCAACGGCTCGGCCAAGAGCGGCGGCATTGCGACGGGTCAGGCCGCGGCTGCGCAAATGATCGCTCTGCGCCTCGGCGACGGCTCGTCACCCCCGCAGTTCTACGTGCCCGCGTCGATCGACCCCGGCGTGTGGCAGCTCACGCCAAGTTGCCCTGCCGCCGGCGGAATCGGTTTTCAGTGGCAAAACATGACACCGTTCGGTGTTCCGAGCGTTCCCGGCAGCCAAGCGTGGATCGCGCAGTTTGCCCCGGGTCCGCCCCCGGCGCTCACCAGCGAGAGATACGCAAGGGACTACAACGAGGTGAAGAGGGTCGGCAACGTCAGTAGCGATCTCACCGAGCGGCCGCAGGATCGGGCCGATGTGGCGCGGTTCTACGCCGTGTCCTCGCCGAGCTTTGTGTTCAACCTGGCCGCGAGGCAGGTCGCCGCCGCGGAGGGCAGCTCGCTTTCGAAGAATGCGCGAGCCCTCGCCCTGCTCAATATGGCCAGCAACGACAGCCTCGTCGCGTCGTTCTGGACGAAGTCACTACACGCTCTGGCGGCCCGAGACGGCGATCTTCGAGGGCAACCTGGATGGCAACGCGAAAACCGACGCCGACCTCACCTTTAAGCCGTACATTCTCACGCCGTGTTT
>JBGPKK010000280.1:0-4793 GCA_041485905.1 Vicinamibacteria bacterium | reverse complement strand
TGCGAATGCTCGCCAGTGCCAGGGCGATCTTGGCGGCGTCGGCGGGCGCGAAGGAAAAGGTCGGCATGGACGACGGCTGTCCGAGCGCGTTGGGCATGAGGACCTTCAGGAAGATGTAGTTCTCCGTCGTGTGGCGGACGACGGTACTGCCGTAGGGCAACTGGTCGGGATCGCGATCGGCGACACCGGCCAGACTCGGACCGAGGCGGCCGGACGCGGCGATGCCTGGCAGCGTGTGGCAGCTTGGGCAGCCACGCCGTTCAAAGACCGCCCGTCCTGCTGCGATGGCCCGCGCGCCCTGATACGCGACCAGGTCGGGCTCCGGCCCGCTCTCAACCGAGCGGTATTGATCGAGCAGGAATGCGGTCAGGTCTCTGAGCTGATCGTTGCTCAGGCGGTATTGCAGCATGGGCGTGTCGGGCTGGGCGCGATGTGGATCCTCGAGGAAGCTGAAGAGCCATGTGCGGCGCACCTTGTCACCGATGCGCGTCAGCTCGGGACCCATCGTGCCACCGCGGCCGTTCACGCCGTGGCAACTGACGCAGCGCAACTCGCCGAACAGCGCCCGCCCGTTATCCGTGTTCGCCTTCGACCAGTCGATCGACGTGCTATCGAGCGGTACTCGCGCGCGTTGGGAGAGCAGGAATGCCTGGAGACCGGCGATCTCGTCGGACGACAGGCGGAAGTTGCCCATCTTCGACTGTGAGAGATAGCCTTTCGGATCCGTGAGCCAGTCGCGCAGCCACTCGGACCGCACCTTGTAGCCGACGCTGTCCAGTGCGGGTCCCCGGAACGTCACCCCTTCGAATTCCGGGATCTCATGGCAGCTGACGCAGCCAAAGTCGACGATCAGCTTTCGGCCTTCCGCGAGGCGGGGCGCATCGGGCGGATCGACCGCGCGGTGGCACGTCCCGCAATTCGCCTCAATCGTTTCGAGCGGACGCATCGGACGGAGCACGAACGGCTGTGGCCGGTGCGCCGCGTTCTTGTAGTCGGTCGCCTCGCCCTGGCCATCGTGGCACGTCGTGCAGCCGAAGCGGTCCGGTGGATGTGTGGCGAGCCACGCGCCCGGATGCGCGGTGAATGGCTTCGGAGCGCTCGCGAACGCCGGGTCGTCGATGCCGAGGTGACACGTGCCACACCGGTCGGCGCGTCCGAGATCGGGGAGCCAAATCTGGTGCAGGCCGCCCACGCGCGCGGCCTCGGCGAGCTGATGCGGGTTCCTGACCGTCTTTTCCAGCCGCTCGAACCGCGCCTGCGTCGTTCGCCACTCGGCCGTTCCCTCTCGCAGCAGTACCCAGGAGAAGATCAGCAGGAAGGCGACGCCAAGGCCCGCGAACGCAACGTGCAGCCATGTCGGGGCGGCCTGCTTCACTTCCATGGCCACACCCACGCCCAGTTGGCTCCGCGAAGCCAGGTGCCGATCACTGTCAACGCGACGGCGACGATCGCGAGCGCCGTGAACACCACGTTGGCGATCCGCCGCTCCGACGCGAACCACCGCCCGGCGCCGGCCCGGCCGCGATCGGCGTACGGCAGTACGAACAGCGCGACGACGACGAGTGTCGGCACCAGGACGCCGCCCACGAAAGCCGAGTAGTGCACGAGCTCCTGGAGCCCGAGGAAGTACCACGGCGCCTTCGCCGGGTTTGGCGTCCGAGTCGGATCGGCCATCTCTTCGAGCGGCGCCATGAAGATGAGGGACGCGACGTGCAGCGCGACGATGACCGCGAGCGCCACGAGCAGCTCGCGATACAGCAAGTGCGGCCAGGCGAACACTTCGTCGTTCGGATCGCGCGCCTCGACAGATACCTGTGGGCGGCGCGTGAGCGCCATCAGCCCATAGGTCTTCGTCGAGGCGGGGAAGACGCCGGCGACTTCTTCGACGGCCTGGGCGTGGACCTCGGCGCCGCTCAGGCCGTCCTTGCGCACGCGCCAGATGTGGACCGAGACGAGCAGCAGCATCGCGAGCGGCAGCACGACACAATGGAGCACGTAGAAGCGGAGCAGCGTCATCGGGCCGATCACGTGCCCGGCGAGCAGGAGGTACTTGAGTTGCTCACCGACGAGCGGCGCGTACGCCGCGATGTTGGTGCCGACCGTGATGGCCCAGTAGGCGAGTTGATCCCACGGGAGCAGGTACCCCGTGAACGACAACGCGAGCGTGAGCAGGAACAGGACGACGCCGATGACCCAGTTGAACTCACGTGGCGGCTTGTACGAGCCGGTCCAGAACACGCGGCACATGTGCAGGAAGACGGCCGCCACCATCGCGTGGGCCGACCACCGATGCATGTTCCGCAGGATGATGCCGAAGGTCACCACAAACTCCAGGTCCTTCATGCTGCGGTACGCTTCGGGTGGGTACGGGACGTAGTAGAGCATCAGCGCGAGGCCGGTGACTGAGAGCACGACGAACAGAATCGCCGCGATCAACCCGAGCGCGAACGTGTAGGTCGGCCGCAGCACATGGCGGCTCACGCGCGCCGGATGCAGGTGCAGAAAGAAACTCGAGATCATCGCCGCGGCGCGGTCCTTGTCGGTGACCGGCCATCCAATGCGCCAGATCGATCGACGCGCCGCGTCGAGCCATCGGACGCCTTGCTGCCAGGTCAAGCGGTTCATTTCTTTCCTGTCAGGCGCGCAAGCGGAACTCCGGGCCGACGAGCTGGTCGAGATCGACGACCAGCTTGGCGCGCGGCGACAGACTGATCGCGTACCACGCGAGCGGACGCGGCGCCGGTCCGCTGATGACACGGCCGTTCTCGTCGAATCTGCTGCCATGGCACGGACACTCAAATCCGCGGCCGACGTGCTTTACGTTGCACCCGAGATGCGTGCAGACTGACGAGATACTGTAGAAGCCGTCCGCCCCGTTGAGCACAAACAGCCGCCGGTCGGGCAGGAACGTGACCGATTCCGGGGGGAATCCCGATGATGGTCCGATGTCGAACCGTCGTGAGGGCTCGTATATCACGTTAGGAACGAGGAATCGGAACGTTGCGGCGAGGAAGCCGGCCGTTGCAGCGCCGATGCTGATGCAGCCGACGAGAAACGTCCGGCGCGCCACTGCCTCGGGGATCCCGGCAGGAGCCTGCAGGGCGTCACTCACCTCGTCACCTCACTCATGCCTTCGTGGTACAACCCGAGCGCTGTCTGCGGCGACTCGTCAATCTCGAGCGCCTCCATGGTGATCGCGCCGGTCGGACATCGTTCCACGCACAGGCCGCAGCGGATACAGCGAGTCTCGTCCTTGACGATGGCACCCAGATTCTCGCCTCCGCCGATCGCATCTCGGAGAGCCTCGATCTGGTCTGTGGCGTGCAGCCGAGCGACCGGGACGAGCGCCAGGCACGCTTCGGGGCAGATCTCGACGCAGCCGCTGCAGAGGATGCAGCGCTCGGAATCGAAGATCGTCTCCACATTGCACCATAGGCAGCGTGATCCTTCCAGCCGGGCTTGCTCTTCGCCGTAGCCCTCCTCGACCTCACGGAATCCGGTCCGGCGCGCGACTGGCAGCACCGGTACGCGCTGCCGCGGGATCCGGTCGTATCGGTCCCCGCTGCGGTTCAGCTCGATCGGCCGGAACCGGGCCCGTGCACGCGGCACTGTGGTTCCGCTGAGCGACTCGTGAATCGCGAGCGCCGCGCGCTTTCCGTCGGCTTCGGCCTCGATGACGATCCGCGGTCCGAAAGCGAGATCGCCCCCGCAGAACACGCCGGGCATCGTGGTCTCGAGCGTCCGGGGATTGACGGCTACCAGGCCGCGCGGCGTGATCTGAATGTCTGGATCGGCCGAAAGACAGCTGGTGTCCGGCTGCTGGCCAACAGCCAGGATAACGGTGTCGGCATCCAGCCGGCGCTCGCTATTCGGCACGAATGTCGGGTTGAACCGACCGCCGGCATCGAACACCGACGCGACGTCGAGCGTCTCGAGGCCGACAACGCGCCGGTTCTCGCCGATGATCGCTTTCGGGCCACGCCCCGGACAGAGCGTGATGCTCTCCTCCTCCGCTTCGCGGATCTCGTCGGGATGCGCCGGCATCTCGTCACGCTTCTCGAGCGAGACGAGTTGCACGCGCCGTGCGCCAAGCCGCAGCGCCGTCCGCGCGGCGTCGATAAAGGCGTGGTCATAGCCCCACGTGTGCAACAACTGCTCGGCACCGCCCGGCATCTCGATGCGCTCCTCCGCCGTGGCGTAGCGCAGCGCGGTCCGCGCGACGTCAATCGCCACGTTGCCGCCGCCGACGACGATGACCTGCTCTCCAATCGCCATGCGGTACCCGAGATTGGCGTTCAGCAGAAAGTCGACCCCGTTGATGACGCCGTCGAGATCCTTGCCGGGAATGTTGAGGTCCCGGCCGCGTGAGGCCCCGAGCGCCAGGAAGATGGCCGCGAAACGGTCGCGTCGCAGATCGCCGACGGTAAAGTCTCGCCCGAGCCGCCATTCCAGCTTCAGCTCGACCCCGAGCGCGAGGATTTGATCGACTTCCGCGCGAATCAAGTCACGCGACAGCCGGTACTCAGGCACGCCCTGATACAGCATCCCGCCGACGACCGGCGCCGCTTCGAACAACGAGACGTGGTAGCCGAGCAGCGCGAGATCGTGGGCGCAGCTCAGACCGGCCGGCCCCGCACCGACGATCGCGACGCGCGCGACGCCCTCCGAACCACGAGCAGCCAGTTGCAGCGGCTTCAGCGGCGCCGGCTGATCGCCGAGCGCGTTCTCGACGCCGTGCCGCTCGGTGAGCGTCCGCTTCAGCGCGCGGATCGAGATCGGCTGATCGATGACGC
>JBGPKK010000279.1:0-4841 GCA_041485905.1 Vicinamibacteria bacterium | reverse complement strand
TCGAAGACAAGATCATCACGATCGAGGATCCGGTGGAGTACCAGCTGGCCGGCATCACGCAGATCCCGATCAACGAGAAGAAGGGGCTGACGTTCGCGCGCGGGCTGCGGTCGATCCTCCGCCACGACCCGGACAAGATCATGGTCGGCGAGATCCGGGACGCCGAAACGGCGCAGATCGCCATCAACTCGGCGCTGACCGGACACCTCGTCTTCACCACCGTCCACGCCAACAACGTCCTGGACGTGCTCGGGCGCTTCCTCAACATGGGCGTCGAGGCGTATCAGTTCGTGTCGGCGCTCAACTGCGTCCTCGCGCAGCGTCTGGTGCGCAACATCTGCTCCCACTGCAAGCGCCCGACGAAGGTCACCCGCGCCATGCTCGAAGAGTCGGGGCTCGATCCCGCGCTCGAGCACACGCACACCTTCTACGAAGGGATCGGCTGCATCGAATGCGGCGGCACCGGGTACAAAGGCCGCACCGCAATCTGCGAGCTGCTCGATCTGTCGGATCACATCCGCGAGATGATTCTCGAAAAGCGCGCGACCTCCGAGATCAAGAAGGCCGCCCGCGAAGAGGGCATGCGATTCCTCCGCGAGTCGGCTGTCGAGCGCGTCATGCAGGGCACGACGACCCTGCGCGAGATCAACAAGGTCACCTTCGTCGAATGAGCATCCTCTCGTCCCTGCGCAACGCCACCGCGCCCCCGGTAGCGGTCGAGATCGCCGCCAATCGCGTGTCGGCGGCGGCGATCGAGTTCCGCGGCGGAAAGGCCGTGGTGTCGGCCCATGCCAGCGAGCCGTTGCCCGACGGCATCCTGGTGCCCTCGCTGACCGCCGCGAACGTCCACGACCGGGCCGCGCTCATCGGCGCCCTCGGCCGCGTGTTCGATCGCATCGGCGGCCGGCCGGCTCGCGTCGGCCTGATCGTGCCCGATCCCGTCGCCCGGATCTCGCTCGTCCGCTTCGAGCAGGTGCCGCCGCGCCAGCAGGATCTCGATCGGCTCGTCCGCTGGCAGGTAAAGAAGGCGGCGCCGTTCGCGATCGAAGACGCGCAGGTCAGCTACGTCGCCGGCCTGCACGGACCCGCGGGGCAGGAATTCATCGTCTCCACCGCGCGCCGCGACATCGTCGCGGAGTACGAGGACCTGTGCGAGGAAGTCGGCGCCCATCCGGGCATCGTCGATCTCGCAACCTTCAATGTGATCAACGCGGTGCTGGCGGGATCGGCGCCGCCGGCGAGCGACTGGCTGCTCGTCAACGTCACCGCAGACTACGCGTCGATTGCGATTCTGCGCGGCCAGCATCTGATCTTCTTCCGCAACCGCGCGTCGGACACCGACGGCACGCTGACCGACCTGGTGCATCAAACCGCGATGTACTACGAAGATCGCCTCGGCGGCGGCCGCTTCAGCCGCGTGCTCCTCGCGGGAGGCGCGGGCGGGGGACCGCGGCAGACCGTGGAAGTCGACCAGGCGCGTCGCAGCCTCGAGGAGCGGCTGACGAGCCCGGTCGAAACCGTCGATCCCCGCGCCGCTGCGGCGCTGACCGATCGCATCTCGGTCGCGCCCGCCCTTCTCGATACGCTGGCGCCGCTTGTCGGCCTGCTGCTTCGCGGTCAGGAAGTGCACGTTGACTAGGCGCCCGTCCAGTCTGGAAAACGAGCATGTGGCGCAGGGCTTCAGCCCTGCGATCCGGCCGCGCTTCGCAGCCCTAAGGGGCCGCGCCGCATGCGCAGCACGGAAAGTCGCTGCGATCAACGCCGAGCGGCGAGACCGCGAAGGCACAGGTCGCGGGGGTGGGGCCCTGAGTCGGAGTCGCTGCACTGAGCGGAAAGTCGCTGCGATTTACGCCGAGCGGCGAGGCCGCGAAGGCACACGTCGTGGGGGTGGGGCCCCACGACAGGGTAATAGATGATTCGGACGAATCTGTCGACGCGTCCGTTTTACAACGAGCGGGCCGTGCAGCTCGCTCTGGCGGCAGTGGCGATCGTCGGGCTCGCCGCCACGGTGTTCAACGTCACCCGCATCGTCGAGCTGTCGCGCCGCGACACGCAGCTCGCCACGCAGGCGTCGCGCGATGAGGCGCGCGCCGCGGATCTCAGGGCCAGGGCGGCGCAGCTGCGCGCGAGTGTCGACCCGAGGGCGATCGAGCTGGCGTCCGACGATGCGCGGCAGGCTAACGATCTCATCGAACGGCGCACGTTCTCGTGGACCGAGCTGTTCAACCGGTTCGAGATGACGCTGCCCGAGGATGTGCGGATTGCCGCCGTGCGGCCGAAGATCGATCCCAAGCAGGGCATCGTCTTGACGATCATGGTGGTCAGCGAGAAAGGCGTCGACGAAGTGAATCAGTTCGTCGACAATCTCGAGGCGACCGGCGCGTTCGCGCAGTTGCAGAAGCTCGACGAGCATTTCGACGACAAAAACGGGTGGGAGGCGGCGCTCCAGGCCGTCTACAAGGCCGGGCGATGACGCTCCTGAAGCGCATCCTGGCGGAAAAGCGCGCCGTGGCGCTGCCGCTGCTGCTGGCGCTCGTCGCCAACGTCCTCGTGTATGCCATCGTCGTGTATCCGAAAGCGCGCAGGGCCGCGGCGGCCGTTGACCGGGCGGCGGCGGCGGCCGATGCGCTGAAGGCCGCTGCGCGCGATCAGGCGGCGGCGCTGGCCCTGGTCACCGGAAAGGCGCGCGCCGAGGAAGAGCTCGCGACGTTTTTCGACAGAGTGCTCCCGGCCGATAGATTCACGGCACAACGCATGACGTATTCGCGTTTGCCGGGGCTCGCGCGCAAGTCGAACGTCCGCTATGAAGCCGGATCGTTCGTGGTGGATCCGACCCTTAAGGGCGAGCGCGTCGGCAGGCTGCACGCGCGGATGGTCCTGCAGTGCGATTACGAGAACTTCCGCCGGTTCATCTACGACCTCGAGACGTCGCCCGAGTTCCTGATTGTCGACAGCGTGGCGATCGCGCAGGGTGACTTGGGCAAGCCGTTGACGCTCACCCTGGAGGTGTCGACCTACTACCGCACGAAGGCCAATGGGACCTGACCGCCGCAAGCCGATCGCCCTCGCCGCTCTGGTCGTCGTGTTGGCGTCTGTCGTCTACTACGTGGCGTGGCGGACCACGTCTGGGGTGCCGCCGCCGTCGTCTAATGGAAGGACGGGCGCCGCGTCGAATGAGGCCCAACGCCGCACGCAGCTGCCGATAGCCGCGCCGGACGTCCACTTGGAGGAGCTCGAGGCCGAACGGCCGAAACCGGCGGAGTCGAACCGGAATCTGTTCCGGTTCAAGCCCAAGCCGCCGCCGCCCTCGTCCGAGGGATCGCGGCCCGGCGCGCCGCCGCCCACGCCAGTGGTTCCGAGCGGCCAGCCGCAGTCGCCCCCGCTGCCGCCGATTACGCTGAAGTTTCTCGGGCAGATTGGACCGACGGCGCAGTTGCCGAAGATGGCGGTATTGAGCGACGGGAAGGGGACGCCCGTCTACGGGAAGGAAGGGGATATCATCCTGGGCCAGTTCCGCATCGTGCACATTGGCGCCGAATCGATTGAGATGTCGTACCTCGATGGCCGCGGACGCACGACAATCCGACAGACGGGCAGTTAGAGGAAGTCAAAAGTTCGAAGGTCAAAGTTCAAGGTAAAGGCAAGAGTGACGGTGTTCGAAGGAGCTTCGTGAGAAAACGGCTGAGGAATGTGGGTGTCGCGCTGGCGTTGGCCCTCATCGCTGGAGGGTGTGCGGCCGGGAATGCGTTCCGGCAGGGCGACCTGGCCATGCGCGCGGGCGACCTCGATCGGGCGGTTGTGTCGTACCGGCGCGCGGCGCAGGCCGACCCCGATAATCCGCGCTACAAGATTGCGCTCGAACGCGCGATGCAGGCCGCGTCGCGCCTCCATCTGGATCGCGCCCGTCAGTTCGAGCAGCAGGATCAGCTCGAAGCGGCGCTCGGTGAATACCGGCTGGCGAGCGAGTACGACCCGAGCAACCGGGGCATCGCCGGGAAGGTGGCGTCGGTCGAAAAAACGCTGCGCGATCGCGTCGAGGCGGCCCGGCCCAAGCCGGCCGGCCAGCAGCTGCGCGACCTCGCGCGGGCGGCCTCGGCGCAGCCGGTCCTCATCGGCGCGACGACGCGCTTTCCTTTGCGCGTCACCAATACGAACATCAAGGACGTGCTCAACGTCATCGGCAACCTGACCGGCATCAACATCACGTACGACCGCGACGTCCCGAGCACCGCGATCACGCTCCAGTTCGACGATCTGACGCTCGACCAGGCGCTCAGTCAGATCATGCAGATGAGTCAGCTCTCGTACAAGGTCGTCAACGAGCGATCGATCTTCGTCTTCATCAACAACGCGCAGAAGCACGGCCAGTACGACGACCAGGTGATTCAAACGTTCCCGATCCAGCACGCGGACGCAACCGAGCTGATCCAGGTACTGGGCAGCATCATCCGGATCGTGGGGATCTCGGTCCAGCCGATCATGGTGCCCAACAAGACGAACAACTCGATCACGGCTCGGGCGAGCGCGACGGTGATGCAGATCATCGAGAAAATGATCCAGCAGAACGACAAGCCGAAGGCCGAGCTCGTGTTCGACGTCGAGATCCTGGAGGTCGACCGCGAGCGCGCGAAAACCTACGGGCTCGATCTGTCGCAGTTCGCACTCGGGACGATCTTTTCGCCGGAGGTGTCGCCGAGCGCCACGACCACCGCGGCCACCGGCACCGGCGCGACTACCGGCACCGGCGCGACCACCGGCACCACCACGACTCAGACCGGCCGGTCGACGGCGCCAGACGCCGTCACGTCGCCGCCGGCGTTCAACCTCAACACGATCTCGCG
>JBGPKK010000278.1:0-4932 GCA_041485905.1 Vicinamibacteria bacterium | reverse complement strand
CGTCTCCGTCTTGATGCGCCTGCTGGCCATGTTCAGACCGGGTCGACGTCGAATCGCACCGGCGTTGAAGAGTTTCGGATGCCTGGCGATCGGACTCGCCCTCGGCGTGCTGTTTCCTCGCAATCCGATCGTGCTGTGGATCGCTCAATCCGGAACCTGGTTTCCGCGGACCGTTGTGACCTTCGCCACCGCCATCATCTTCATCCTGATGTCGGCGGCCCTCGCCAAGACGCTGCTGACGCACACTCGTTCTGGTCGGTTCCTCCTCGTTGTCGTCGGTCTGTACGTGCTGATGGGGGGCGTCTCGTTGCTCTACGTGTCAGCCTGGATTCCCGTGTTGACGGGACTGCCGCTCGGCCAGCCCGGCCAGGCGCTGCCAGGCTTGACCGGGTGGCTCAAGGGGATGGCCACGGCCTTCGCGGACGTGTTCACCGAGCAACCACTCTTGCAGGTGTTGGTTGCAGGATTCGTTGCAGGCGCCCTCGCCGGGTCGTCTCGTGGCTTGCCGGCGGCCCGGGCACTCATACGTGGCGCCGACTGGATCGTGCGTGGATTCGCCCTGATTGTCTGGTACTACCCCATCATGATCGGCTGTCTGGCGATCCTCATCCCTGCCCGCTTCGGTCCCTCCGGGCTGCAGCTCTACGGCCGCACGTCGCTCAACCTGGCGATCGTCGCGGTGGTGTGGTCCGCCTTGATGATCGGGCTGGTGGCGGCGATCACCAAGCGCTCGTGGCCTCAGATTTGGAAGTACTTCGCGACCGTCTACATGACTGGCTTCGGCACGGGCGGGTCGTACGACACGCTGCCAGTCAACCTGCTCTCCGCCGAAGTGGATCTCGGGTTACGGCCGGAGGTCGCCCGTGTGTCGATCGTGCTCGGCACCGTGCTGAACAAGAACGTCGCGACCATGGCCGTCCTGCTCGTGACCGTCTCGACGTGCGCGTTGCTGAAGCTGCCGCTCAGCATGGCGGAAATCGCGTTGCTCATCCCCCCAGTCATGATTCTGGGGCTGGAGTCTCCCGGTATTCCCGGGGGGGCGGGTGTGTTCATGTCGCCGGTGATCGCGTCGCTGCTCGTCGTGCCCGAGCCCGCGCTGTTCGTGACGACGTTCGTCACGCTGTACTCGGGACTGATTCCGATGATCACGACCGCGGGCAACACCACCAACAATGGGTTTGTGGGAGCCATCGTGAACGATTGCTTCATGGACCCCGAAACCGCCGACGAATTCGTACTGACGCCTGAGATCGCGTACGACCTCGCGCCGTATCCGCCTGCAGTTCGTCTGCTCGCCGGAGGAATCCTGGTAGCGGGTTTCTGGATGATCGTCGCTCCCCAGGCTCGTCTCGGGCTCCCGGCGCTGCGCTGGATGTCTGACGCCGCGTTCCGGGGCGAAGCGCCGGCTGGCGCGGCCCTGCTGCTGGTTGGTCTGACGGGACTGCTCGGCGGGCGAAGAGCGGGTCATCCGCCAGGCGGGCGTGACTCAAAGATTGTCTGACAAGCACGGAAAAGAAAATAGCCGCTCAATAGGACTCAACCTCGAGACCCGGCACGCGGCGGAAATGCTCCACGTTTCGAGTCACCACGGGCATTCGGTAGGCCAGACCGGTCGCCGCGATCCAGAGATCGTTGGCGCCGATCAGTGTCCCGTTGTCCTGCAGGTGACGATACGTGCGGCCGTACTGCCAGCTGACCTCCGCTGTCGAGGGCAGCACATAGAAGGGAGAGAGAAACGCCTCCCATCGCGCCCGGTCGCGCATCGAGATTCCCGCGGCAAACTCTCCCGTCGCGATGAACGACAAGTAAAGTAGCGCATCGCCATTCGATTCGAGAAACCCCACTGCGGGCCCGGGAGATCCGCGATGGTGCTCTCGCTCCAGATCAATGAGGACTGTCGTCTCGAGGATTAGCGCCCGGCCCACTTGTCCTCCGGAGGCTGATCGCGCGCGTTGAGTGCTTCGGTGCGGTCCAACTCATCGGTCCGAAGGTGGCTTCTTCGCGAGCCGAGCAAGGCGAGAAACCCCCTGGCGGTGATCGTGTCCTCAGGCCAGGTGGCGCGCAGGACGACCTCGCTGAACGATTCGTCCGGATAGCGGCGAGCGGCCCTCAATCGCTTGTAGGCCTCATCTTTCAAGGAGATGGTCTTGGTGCCCATCCATGCAATATGCACATTGCACAGCCATGATGTCAATGCATTTTTGCTCAGCTACATACGCGCCGTGTTGCGTGCGCTATTCGTAGTACGCGGGAGATTTCTTGAGCTTGGCGTTGGCGCGAAAGTCGTGCTCGATCCAGATGGTCGTCTTTGTTTTCGTCAGATATTCCTCGATCATCGCGCGCGATGCCGCCGACTGCTGAACGCTGAATTCGTTGTCGGGCGGTGCGCGATGAAACGTGCGCTCCGGCCGATAGTGATAGAGATCTCCGGCGATCATGATCCGGCCCGTCTTTGGCAGCTGCAGAACCAGCACCTGGTGTCCCGGCGTGTGGCCGGGCGCAGCTTTCATCACGACGCTCCCGTCGCCGAAGACGTCGTACTCGTCCTTATCCAGCGAGATCGACTTGCTGTGCTCGAGCTGGTTGTAGAACGTCGGCTCGACGCGCTCGTTGTTCGGCTTCCACATGAACTCGCGCTCGGCCGGGCGCGCCAGCCACGTCGACGAAGCGAACTCGTTGAGATTCGCCGAGTGATCCTTGTGTGCGTGCGAGATCGCGACATACGTAATGTCGGCCGGGCTGTAGCCGATGGCCGCGAGCTGGCTCTTGAGCGTTCGCGTGACGACGGCCGCCGACACGGGATTCACGTCGTAGTGCGCGCCGCCGCTCTTCTGTTGCGCTTCCACCGTGGCGTCAGGAATGACGCCAACGTCCCACATCAACGTGCCCTTCGGGTGAGCGACGAGGAAACACGGCACGGGCATCCGCGTCTCGACGGCTTCGGCCGCCGTCACGTGATACCGCGTCACGCCCGCTGGCGCGATGTTCAGCAGACCGCAGTCGAAGACATACAGCCGCATCGCTTGGACGGGCCGGGCCTTTGCCGTCGCGGGCGCCTGTCCTAGGCCGCCAAGGAGCCCGCTGAAACCGAGCGCGAGCGCGATCAGATTCGACATCATCAGATTCATCATCATCGCTGCACCAACTCCAGAAGGAGGTTGTCGGGGCTACGCACGATCGCGATTTTCAGGTTGTTGCCGAGGTCCACCGGCACGCCGCCGGTGGTGACGACGGGGACGCCGGCGTTCTTCAGTTTCGCTGTCAACGCCGTGACGTCGCGCACAGTCAACTGCAGGATCGCCGTGCCGGGATCCTGCACGCGTCCCTTGAGCGGCGTGCGCGCGATGTTCTTGAACTCGATGAGCGTCAGCGGCGCGGACGTGCCAGGGATCGTCGCCCGGCTCTGACGGAAACTCGCGCCGGACGCGCCAGCCGTGTCAGCCATCAGCTGGTTGTCATTGAACGTCGCGCCGAGCTGCATGTTGAAGCCGAGCAGCTCGTTATAGAACTTCACCGTCGCGGCGCTGTCGCCGACGGAGGTTTCGAACGCGCCACCGAAGACATTGCTCGACGCAGGCACTTTCGAATCCGCTGGCGGCATCCCCTGCGAGAGCTCGACGACGAACCCGTCGGAATCCTGGACGAAGAGATACGAGCCGTTGTTGATCGTTGCGGGCTTGCCGCCTTTCGTGAGGATGGTGGCGCCGAACTTCTGGAGCTTCGCGAACACGCCGTCAATGTCGCGCACGCGCAGCGCCATGTTGGCCGCGCCTGGATCGACGAAGCGCGGATGCTGCGGCTTGCGCTCGATGTCCTTGTACTCGATCAACTCGACGCCGACCTCAGATCCCGGAACCTTGAGCGCGATGAACCGGGACTGCGCGCCTGGCGTGTTGCCGAGCTTCATGATTGCAGGATTGGGGCTGAACGGCTGGTTGACCGTGACTTCGAGGCCGAGGATGTCGCGGTAAAACTCCAGCGACTTGTCCATGCTCGACACGATGTGCGCGAAGTTGCCGACACCGATAATCTCGCTGGTCATCGCCGACAGCGGCTCCATGCCGACCCTGCGATATGTCGCGCCCGCCTCAGGCGACGAGAGATATTTCACGAGCGCTCGCGCCAGGTCGGCGTTCTTCGCGTGCGTCGAGACGAACGCGACGAGCGAGGTCGGCGCCGAGATCGATTCCGGCAATGGTCCAACGGCTTCGACGCCGGGCTCTGTGAGGATCTCGCTGACGAAGGTCAGGCCGATCTCGACTTCGCCTTTCGCGAGCGCTGCCATCGCCGCCGCGCCACCGCGCGCGAGATGAATTTTCGGTTTCATCTCGTCGGCGATGCCGAGTTCCTTCAGCGTGTTGGTGAAGCTGACTCCAGCGGCAGCACCGCCCGCGGGATCCGGATACGAAATCGACTTGGCCGCCAGCAGCATCTTCCTGACGGCATCGGGTGTCGAAATATCGGGCTTGCGCTGTCCGGTGCGGACCGCCACGCCGACGGACACCTTCGCGAGCGGTGCCGCCGAACTGGCGACGACGTGCCCGGAGGCAAGGACTTCGGGATACGGCGGCTGGACGATCGGCACGTCGAACGAATCGCCCGCGGCGACCTGCCGTTTCGTGCCGAGGCCCGAGCCGAATGTGGCTTTGACCTTGTGTCCGGTTGCGCGCTCGAAGCCGGGAATCAGCTGTTCAACGGCGGCCTGAATTCCGCCGGGCGCGACGAGTGTGATGTCGTCGGCGCGGACGACGGCCGGAACCGAGAGCGCGGAGAGGACGATGGCCGGAATGAGGGAGTGCTTCATGGCCGGTCATTGTAGACCTGTGTCTACCAAAAACTCGATCCTGTTCGAATCTGGGTCGGCGACGGGGTGCTGGAAGACGTATGCGGTCCGGTTGAACAGACCAGCGGCGGAGTCATTGCGCGGGGCGG
>JBGPKK010000277.1:0-4935 GCA_041485905.1 Vicinamibacteria bacterium | reverse complement strand
GGATGGTGCGCCCGGCTGGATTCGAACCAGCGGCCTTTGGCTCCGGAGGCCAACGCTCTATCCAGCTGAGCTACGGGCGCACGGGGAGAGGCTCGAATCTTATCAGATCTCGCTCTCTCTACCCGAGGCCCGCCGCGACTGAGTGCAACAGCCAGACGATCAACGCCACCGTAAGACCGGCGACGACCCACCAGAACCGAAAGATGGTCGCCGCGACGTCGAACCGATCCAAATCGGAGCCATCCACCTCTCCACCGTAGGTGGTGACGCCTGAGGAGGGGCTAACAAAGTCCTAAAAAATGCCTAAAGTCGCCCGCGCGGCGCGTTTCAGGCGGCGCTACAATCAAAGCAGAAATGGCCTAAACCGTTCGGCTCGGTCCGAACGGTACGGGGGACCCAACGCAGGTCGGGTAAGTCGGGTAGGTCAGGTAAGTCGGGCGGGTCGCGAGCCCACCAGGCCAACCTGACTCACCAGACCCAACCTGACCTTGCCGGGGCGTATCGGAACCATGGTTCCGTAGAGGACTTCCAACCTCGAGCCCGCCAGCTAACCCCGTCGGCTGTTGGAAGGGTCCCATGCCCGAAGAAGGTCTTTTTTCCCAGGTCAAACGCTTCGTCGTCGGGAAGCCGATCCCGTCGCACCTCGCCCACCACGAGCGGCTGTCGAGAGTTACCGGCCTTGCGGTGCTCTCCTCTGATGCGCTGTCGTCGGTGGCGTACGCGACCGAAGAAATCGTGCGCGTGCTGGTCCTCGCCGGCACCGCCGCGCTCGGCATCGCCAGCCCGATCGCCTTCGTCATCGCGGCGATTCTCGCCATCGTCGTATTTTCCTATCGGCAGACGATCCACGCGTATCCGAGCGGCGGCGGCGCGTACATCGTGGCGAAAGAAAACCTGGGCGAAATGCCGGCGCTCATCGCGGCGGCCGCGCTGCTGATTGACTACATTCTCACGGTTGCCGTCAGCATCGCGGCGGGCGTCGCCGCGCTGACCTCGGCGTTTCCGCAGTGGCACGTCAACCGTGTCGAGCTGACCCTCGGGTTCGTCCTGCTGCTGATGATCGGCAACCTGCGCGGCATTCGTGAATCGGGACGGATTTTCGCGGTCCCGACGTATTTCTTCATCGGCAGCACGCTGATGTTGATTGTCGTCGGCGCGTGGCACGTGCTGGCGGGCACCGTGCAGCCGGTGCCGGCGGTCAATCCGGCGCCGGTACTGAACCAACCGTTGACGCTCTTCCTGCTCCTCACAGCCTTCTCCAACGGCTGCACGGCGATGACCGGCGTGGAGGCGGTGTCGAACGGCGTCCCCGCATTCAGGCCGCCCGAGTCGAAGAACGCCGCGAACACGATGCTGACGATGGCGGTGCTGGCCATCACCATGTTCGTGGGGATTACGCTGCTGTCGCAGTCGTATCACGTGCTCCCGAGCGATCACGAAACCGTGGTCTCGCAGCTCGCGCGGGGCGTCTTCGGCGGCGGCCTCGCCTATTACGCCATACAGGCCGCGACGATGCTGATCCTGGTGCTCGCGGCGAACACGGCGTATGCGGATTTCCCCCGCCTCGCGTCGATCCTCGCCCGCGACCGCTACGTGCCGCGGCAGCTCATGAATCAGGGCGACCGCCTCGCGTTCTCGAACGGCATCGTCGGGCTCAGCGTGTTTGCGGGCATCCTGCTCGTCATCTTCGGCGGGGACACGCATGCACTGATTCCGCTCTACATGATCGGCGTGTTCGTGTCGTTCACGCTGTCACAGGCGGGCATGGTCGTCCGCTGGCGCCGGCTGCGCGGACCGGGATGGCACTGGAACGCCGTCGTCAACGGAGTGGGCGCGCTCGTCACCGGCATCGTTCTGCTGGTTGTGGCGGCTACCAAGACGCGTGAGGGCGCTTGGATCATCCTGTTGCTCATCCCGGTGAACGTCGTGTTCTTCCGTCTGACGCGGCGCCATTACGACGAGGTGGCGTCGCAGCTGTCGCTCAAGGACTGGCACCCGCAGGTTCGCCGGCACAATACCGTCCTCGTGCCGATCAGCGGGTTGCAGCGGGCAGTCGTGCAGGCGCTCGACTATGCGAAGACGCTGTCGCCAGACGCGCGCGCGGTGTACGTGAACACCGACGTCGCGGCGACCGAGCAGCTCCAGAGCCAGTGGGCACAATGGGGCGCCGGGGTGCCGCTGGTGGTGCTCGACTCGCCGTACCGATCGCTGATGGAGCCGCTCCTCGAGTACATCGAAGGGGTCAACGCCGAGCGTCCCGGCGATTACGTCACCGTCGTGCTGCCGGAATTCGTGCCGGCGCGGTGGTGGCACCATCTGTTCCATAATCAGCGTGCGCTGCTCATCAAAGGCGCGCTGCTGTTCAAACCGAACACGGTGGTGACGAGCGTGCCGTTCCATCTCAGGCACTGATACATGCGATTGACCTTCGGACGCCGCGATGCCCTGACGCTCCTTGCAGCGGTCGCGATCATCGTCGCGGTGACCGCCGTCCTCCGGCTGTGGTTCCATCTCGCCAATCCCACGATCGCCGCGCTCAGCTATCTGCTCGTGGTCCTGATTGCCGCGACGGTGTCGACGCTTCCGGTCGCGATTGCGGTCTCGGTCGTCGCCGACCTCTGCCTGAACTACTTCTTTCTGCCGCCGCTCGGTACCTTTGCCATCGCCGACCCGGAGAACTGGGTGGCGCTCTTCGCGTTCCTTGCGGTCAGCGTGGTCGCCAGCGATCTGTCGGCGGCGGCGCGCGAGCGGGCGCGCGAAGCGCTGGCGCGGCGCGACGAGCTCGCGCAGCTTCTCGACGAGCGGAAAGCCGCCGAATTGGCCCGCCAGAGCGCCGAGTTCAAGTCGGCGCTGCTGGCCTCGCTGGCGCACGATCTGCGGACGCCGCTGACCGCGATCAGGGTCGCCGCCAGCAACCTGCAGGCCTCGTGGCTCGCCGACGGCGATCGCCGCGAGCAAAGCGAGCTGATCCTCACCGAGGTGGATCGCCTGACTCGTCTGTTTCGGAACATTCTCGAAATGGCGCGCATCGATGCGGGCGCCGTCGCCGCGGAAGCGCGATGGGTGCATCCGTCGGAGATTGTCGAAGCGGCGCTCGATCAGGTGGAGCACCGGCTGCACGGCCATCGCCTCGACGTGGCCATTGAGTCCGATGTGCTGGTCAATCTGGATCCGCGACTCACGGCCGCGGCCCTGGCGCAGTTGCTCCAGAACGCGGCCCAGTACACTCCCACGGGCTCCCTCATCAGCCTGACCGTGACCGTTTCGTCAGACGGCTTGCGCGTCGCGGTTCGCGACCACGGACCGGGCATCGCGCCGCGCGATCTGCCTCACCTGTTCGACCGGTTTTATCGCGGCAGCGAAGCTGGACAACGCGCGTCCGGCACGGGCATGGGCCTGTCGATTGCGCGTGGGATGCTCATCGCCGAACGCGGACGCATCTGGGCGGAGAACTGCCTTGACGGCGGCGCGCAGTTCACGATCGCCGTTCCCGCCGAAAGCAAGGCCGCGATGCTGGCCGATCAACACGCATGACGAACCCGGCGAGGATCCTGCTTGTTGACGACGAAATCGCGATCCAACGGGCCATGGGGCCGCTGCTGCGGTCGCGAGGGTACGACGTGGAGGTTGCGGGTACCGGCGCCGACGCGCTGGAGGCCGTGCAGCAGCGCCCCCCCGATTTGATCGTGCTCGATCTCGGGCTCCCGGATATCGAAGGGACCGAGGTGTGCCGGCGCGTCCGGGCGCAGTCGGCCGCACCGATCATCATCCTGTCGGCTCGGGGCGCCGAAGCGGACAAAGTCGCGGTGCTCGATCTGGGCGCCGACGATTACGTGACCAAGCCGTTCGGGCCCGAGGAGCTGCTGGCGCGGATCCGCGTCGCGCTCCGCCGCGTGTTTTCGGCCGACGAGACACCGGTCGGCCGCCTGCAAATCGGCGACATGACAATCGACTTCGACCGCCGCCGGCTCATCAGAGACGACGAAGAGATCCGCCTCACGCCGAAGGAATTCGATCTGCTCGCGCTCCTCGCGCGCAACGCCGATCGGGTGCTGACGCACCGCGCGATCCTGAAGGCCGTCTGGGGACCCAACGCCGTCAACCAGCCGGAACATCTGTGGGTGCTGGCGGGACAGCTTCGCAAGAAGCTCGAGCCCGATCCCGCACATCCTCGATATCTGCTCAGCGAGCCGTGGGTTGGATATCGACTCGTGACGGAGCCTGCCGAGTAAGACTGGTCGATTGCTTCTCTAGCTCGATCGCCGGCGGGTCAGCCACCATCGCCGCGCCGCGACGACCGACCAGACCGCCTCCACGAGGCCGAATGGCCAGGCTCCTTGAAGAAAGCCGTACGCCGATCCGAGCGCGCATGCCGCGGCAAACGCCAGGATGAACCACGGGCTGCGATGCTCGAGCGCGTAGCACACGAGCATCGCCGTCACCGCGAACAGGCCGAACAGCGTCAGTGGGCGCACACCCTGATTGTGGCCCGGTTCCCGGGTCGTGAGGGCTACGGCGTCTTCGAGCTGAAGGCGTAGATCCAGCCGACGGTCAACGCGTTCTGGTTCTTCGTCGCCTCCGTCATGTTCTTCAGGAAGTACGGCAGGTTGGACATGTCCCCGCGATACTCGACACGCATCAGCACGCCGTCCTTGTGCTTGACTTCCGCGGTCAACGTGAACTCCTGCAGGTTCTGCACGGCGCCGGTCGCAAACGCGTCCCGATCCTTGAAGTACTCGTACCGCGGCGTCAAGGCGAACCTCGCGTTCGGCTGATACCTCAGATATGCGGCGACGCCCTGCCATACCGTCGACACGTTGGTGTAGGTGTCGTGCCCGTAGTCGTAGTTGAGCGCCAGGCTGATCTGCGGAGTGGCCGTGTAGGTCACGATGGTATCCAGCGTGTGACGCCAGTCGGCGTTGTCGTTGTTCTGCT
>JBGPKK010000276.1:0-4974 GCA_041485905.1 Vicinamibacteria bacterium | reverse complement strand
CTGGTCGAGGCCGGACTTGGTCACGATGTGCACGACCAGGCTGCTCTTGTCGCCGAATTCCGCCGGGGCAACCCCCGTAATCACTTCCATCGACTGCACCGCGTCGGGGGAAATCTGGTTGGAGTACACGCGGCTCTGCTGATCCGTGATCGGCTGGTTGTCGATCGAGAACTGCGTCTGCGCGTGGTCGCCAACCGGATGAAAGAAGCCGTTCGAGTCGGCCACCACTCCCGGGGAAGCCAGGGTGATGACCTGATTCAGCCCGGAGCTCGACTCGATCGGGAGCTTGGCGATCAGACTCTGATCGATGTCGGTGTGGGCGGTCGGATCCGCTTCGAGCAGGGCGGTGTGGCCGACCACTTCGACGCTTGTCGTCGCGCCCGCCAGCGCGAGCGGCAGATCAAGCTCGATCGGCACGCCGCTTCGGACGTCGACGTCCCGCCCGAGCGTCTGGAACCCCTGGGCCATGACCTCGACGTGATAGGGGTTCGGCGGCAGATTCCTGAAGACGAACCTCCCCGTCGCGTCGGTCGTGGCGGCGCGTTTGAGTCCACTGACCGGATTCGCAAGATTGACCGAGACCGCGACCATGACGCCGCCGGTCGGATCCCTGACGACTCCCTGCACGGTCCCGGCGCCCCCCAGTTCCTGCGCGCGCCCCACTGCAGACCCGACCACCAACGCACTCAACAAGGTGTGAACGACTACCGAGAAGATGCGAATCGACTGCCGCGTCAGCATATGACCTCTTTTCAGAGACGAAGCCCTCCGACCCTGGTCGGATCTGAAGCACCGTAGCAAGGCCTTCGCGCGGCGACGACGAGAACAAAATGAACGGTCCGAGCCGACCGATGAGCGCTTGATTCAGACCAACCAGTGGTGGTGACCCGATGCGGCGAGACGCGGTCGATGGACACGGTCAATAATCAGGGTCCGACGGGCGGAAGGCGTACTCCATTCATGGGTGCAGCGAGCCACTGGTTGCCCGCAAAGAACCATTCGACGACTTCCTGTTTCGGGAACAGAGCGGAGGCCGTACCGTGTCGGCCATATTGAGGACGCGCTAAATGGGCGGACTGCTGAACCTTGTCGGTCTGAGCACTGGCGTGTTGCTCTACGCCATGCTGCTGGCGATGGTCACGCGCGCGGGGCGAGCTCCCCAAGCGCCGAAATTCGATCCGCTCCTGTTGACCACCGCCGTACTCGGGCTCGTGTGGAACCTGTCCGCCCTGCCGGCGTACGAGCTGCCCAAGCTTGGCGTCCCCGGACCCTTTCCGTTCCTGACCGCCGTCGGTTTCATCGCGCTCGGGTTCCTGCCGGCCGTCGTCGTGCAGTCGGTCTTGCGCGGTGAACGCGATGCGGCAGGACGATGGTTGAAGCGGTCGATTGCCGTGGCGGCGTACGCCGTCAGCGTGGTGGCGGCGGTGCTGCACACGCGCGCGGTGGTGATCGGCGGGCCGCTGCCGTCGGTCCTGGGCATGCGGCTCCTCACCTACTCGTTCGCGGCGCTGATGATCCCGTTATTTACCGTCACACGCGGTCAGCCGGGTGCGCGGCGGGCCCTCTGGGCCGCGGCGCTCTCGATCTTTGCCGTCTCGGCGCTGCACTTGAGTCAGTTCCATCAGGGTGATGCGTCGTGGCCCGTCGAGCTCCTCGGCCATCACGCCTCGTTGCCACTAGCATTCGCGATCCTGTATCAGGACTTCCCGTTTGCTCTCGCCGATCTCTTTCTCAAGCGCGCGCTGACGCTGCTGGCAATGGTCACCTCGGCGTTCGTGGGGGTGGTTGCCTTCAGCCCTAAGGGTGATGTCGCGACGCCACTGCTGGCCGCGCGCGACATCGGGATCCTCGTCACGTTGTGGGTGGCAACCGCGCTTCTGTACCCGCGGCTACGCGACATCGTCGGGTGGTTTGTCGATTCGATCGTCCTCGACCGGCCGGACTACGAGGCGCTCCAGATCGAGATCGGTCGTCGCGCGCAGCTTCACGAGGACATCGAGTCGGTGCTCGACGATGCGTGCGCACAGCTCGCGCCCGCGCTCAGCGCCCGCGCCGTGCGATGGCACGAATTGTCGGCAGCCGCCGGCAGTCGTCAGGCGTCAGCGGCGTTCGTGGAGATTCCCGTCGCCGAACCCCCGCGGTATGCCGTGGAGGTCTCCGAGTTGACCGCCGGCCGCCGCTTGTTGTCCGACGATCGCGCGGCACTGGACGCGATCGCCGCACTGCTCGGCCGGCGTATCGACGCCATCCGCATCGCTCGGGAGCGCTACCACCGCCAGCTGCGAGAGCAGGAGATCGGCAAGCTGGCTACTGAAGCGGAATTACGGGCGCTGCGGGCGCAGATCAACCCTCATTTTCTGTTCAACGCGCTCACGACGATCGGCTACCTGATCCAAACCGCGCCACCCCGCGCGCTGGACACGCTGATGCGGCTCACGGCGCTGCTGCGCGCGGTGCTCCGATCGGAGGGTGAGTTCACGACCCTTGGCCGCGAAGTGGAGGTCGTGGAAGCGTACCTGGACATCGAGCGCGCCAGATTCGAGCAACGGCTTCTGGTCACGATCGACGTGCCGGCACGGCTGCGGACGATTCGCGTGCCGCCGCTCGTGCTGCAGCCGCTGGCCGAGAACGCCGTGAAACACGGCATCGCGCCCCAGCGGCTGGGCGGCACGGTGACGGTCCGCGCCAGGCTCGAGCCCACCGAATCGGAAACCGGCTGGCTCTCGATGATCGTTCAGGACACAGGAGCGGGAGCCACTCCGGCAGCCCTGCAATTCGGCCGCGCGAACGGGGTCGGACTTCAGAACGTCGAGCGCCGCCTGGCGGGGCAGTACGGAATCGCCGCGTCGTTGTCGATTCAGTCTGCCCCGGGTAAAGGCACCACGGTGGAAATCCGGCTTCCCGTCGAATTGAAGGACGCGGTCGATGTCGATCAGATCCAGGCAGTGATGTGAGCGCGCGGCTCCGCATCGTGGTCGCCGACGACGAGCGGCCGGCTCGATCGTTTCTGGTCGCGCTGCTCCGGTCGTTCGACGACGTCGTGGTGGTCGGCGAAGCGGAATCGGGAAAGGAAGCCGTCACCATGATCGAACGCGAACGGCCCGATCTGGCGCTCCTCGACTGGCAGATGCCGGAGCTGAACGGCATCGGCGTCGTCCGGATGCTCAAAAAACCGGACATGCCGCTCATCGCGTTTGTGACCGCGTACGACGAGTACGCCGTCCGCGCCTTCGAGGTGAACGCGGTGGACTACCTGCTTAAACCGGTCGACAAGGCTCGCCTGCGCGAAACCATCAACCGCGCGCAGGAGCGCATCGAGCACGCCGAGATTGTGTTAGAGCAGGCGTCTCGAGTCGGCGCGGCCATCGACGCGTATGAAGCCGCCGCCCAGCCACCCTTCCTCGAACGCATTCCGGTCCGCCATCGCGAGGACGTCCTCATCGTGCCGGTCGGCGACATCGCGTCGATCGTCGCCGACGGCGAGCTGCTCAATATCACCACGCTCCGAAACGAACGGCACACGATTACGTACCGATTGAAGGACATCGAGGGGCGGTTGGATCCGGCGCGCTTCATCAGGCTCGGGCGTGGCACGCTCGCCAACGTTGACGCCATCAAGAAAGTCAGCGCGATGCCCGGGGGCACTCACCTGGCGACGCTGTCAAACGGCCAGAAGCTCCAGGTCAGCCGCCTGCAGTCGCGGTTTCTGCGCGAACGGCTGTTGAAGCTGTAACCGTCGCCGGACCCAAAAGGGTCCGGCCTACGTACGTATCGCGCAGACCCTCGGACGCGAGTAGACTTCCCGCAGACCAACCGCAAGGAGTCCACATGAGAAAACCCGGTGTTGGAATCGTGCTGTTGCTGGTTGCGAACTCCGCTCTCGCACAACGCCCATCGGATCCGGCGCTTCTTGTTCCGCAAGTGGCTCCGGAGCTGAACTACGTGGCCGTGCCCACGCCGGTGACGCTTCCAGCCGGGACCACGATGGGGGCCTCCGCCAGCGTGACGTTCGACGCCAAAGGCCACCTGCTGGTGCTGACTCGTGGCGCTCAGCCCTTTTTCGAGTTCGACGAGAACGGCACATTCGTTCGCGCCTTCGGCGACGGACTGTTCACACGAGCGCACGGTGTGCGTCTCGATAGCGACGGCAATATCTGGGCGACCGACGTCGGTGCCCACGTCGTCTACAAGCTGAATCCGCAAGGACAGGTGCTGCTCACGCTGGGCACCAAAGGCGAGGCCGGCGAGTGGAACGAGGCCGCCGGGTCGCGCAAATTGAATCAGCCGAATGACGTCGCCATCGCGCGAAACGGAGACCTTTTCGTCGTCCAGGGACACACGCCCGGGCCACAGGGCGACGCGCGGGTGCTGAAGTTCGACAAGACCGGCAAGTTCATCAAATCGTGGGGCGGCAAAGGCAAGGGCCCGGGGCAATTCGAGGTCGCGCATGGCATCGCGATCGATGCCCGGGGCCTGCTCTGGGTGGCCGACCGCGAGAATCAGCGAATCCAGATCTTCGACGGCGACGGCACGTTCGTGAGAGAGCTCAAGTACGCCGGCCTGCCGTGCAGCCTGGATATCGGCCGCCAATACATCTACATGGTCAACGGTTTTGCCGGCCAGATTCTGCAGATGGATCTGAACGGCAAGGTGCTCGCGGCCACGGGAAAGGCCGGTACGGGGCCGGGAGAATTCGGCGAAGCGCATTTCATCGCGGTCAGCCCCAAGGGCGAGATCTATGTCGCTGACTCGGTGAACAGCGCGCTGCTGAAGTTCGTGAAGAAGTAGCGCTATCGCAGCAGCTGCTCGCTGACCGTCGTCAGCGACTCCAGTCCGTACACGTCGTGCGCGAGCTGGCGGATGTCGGCTCGTCGGAAGCCCGAAAAGCGGTTCGTGATCTCCTGCAAGTACTGCGCTTCCTGCGCCTTGCGCGAGCGGTAGAACTCCCCTTCCAGATCGTCGGGAAGAATGCGG
>JBGPKK010000275.1:0-4995 GCA_041485905.1 Vicinamibacteria bacterium | reverse complement strand
TGCAAGAACAGGTGCTCGACTCGATGGACGTCGAGCGCGAGCGCGGCATCACAATCAAAATGCCACCGGTGCGCATGGAGTATCGCGGGCATATTCTCAATCTCATCGACACGCCGGGACACGTCGACTTCTCGTACGAGGTGACCCGGTCGCTGGCCGCCTGCGAAGGGGCGCTGCTGCTCGTCGATGCCTCGCAGGGCGTCGAGGCGCAGACGCTGGCCAACGCGTACCTCGCCGTCGAGAACGGCCTTGAGATTATTCCGGTCATCAACAAGATCGATTTGCCCGGCGCGCAACCCGAGGAGGCCCGCCGGCAGATTACCGAGATCATCGGCCTCGACGGCGACCACGCGATGCTCGCCAGCGCGAAGGTGGGGACCGGCGTCCCCGAGATTCTCGAAGCCATCGTCCATCGCCTGCCGCCGCCGGCCGGTCACCCGGACGCGCCGCTCAAAGCGCTGATCTTCGACTCCTGGTACGACCCGTACCGCGGCGTGGTGATCGTGGTCCGCGTGATTGACGGCGTGCTGCGGCCCGGCTTGAAGATCCGGCTCATGGCCGAAGGGCAGGACTACGAATCGCTGCAGGTGGGAATCTTCACGCCGAAGGCGGTGGAGGCCGGCGAGCTCGCGGTCGGCGAAGTCGGGTTTCTCGTCGCCAACATCAAGAAGATCAGCGACGCGAAAATCGGCGACACGATTACCGAGACCGGGCGCCCGGCGCTCGAACCGTTTCCCGGCTTCAAGCCGCTCAAACCGATGGTGTTTGCCGGCTTCTATCCGGTCGAGGGCCACCAGTACCCGGAGCTGCGCGACGCGCTCGAGAAGCTGCGTCTGAACGACGCGTCGTTCTTCTACGAGCCGGAGACGTCGGTCGCGCTCGGCTTCGGGTTCCGCTGCGGGTTCCTCGGTCTGCTCCACATGGAGATCGTCCAGGAACGCCTCGAGCGGGAGTTCGACATGGACCTGGTGACGACGGCGCCAGGCGTGTTGTATCGCGTGACGACGACCGACGACGTCGTGCAGGAGATCGACAGCCCGGCCAAACTGCCGGACGCCGGCCGCATCAAGGTCATAGAAGAGCCGGTCATCACGGCCATGATTCTGACGCCTGCCGAGTACGTCGGCGGAATCCTGAAGCTCTGCCAGGACAAGCGCGGCGTGCAGAAGGCGCTCGAGTATCTGGCGTCGGACCGCGTGCTCATCACCTACGAGCTGCCCTTCAACGAGGTCGTCCTCGACTTTTACGACAAGCTCAAGACCATTTCGCGAGGGTATGCGTCACTCGACTATCATGTCACTGGATACTGGCCGTCGCCGCTCGTGAAGCTGGACATCCTCGTGAACGGCGACCCGGTCGACGCGCTGTCAATCATCGTCCACCGCGATACCGCCTACGAGCGCGGCCGGGCGCTGGCGTCGAAAATGCGCGAGCTGATTCCGCGCCAGATGTTCGAGGTGGCCATTCAGGCGGCGATCGGCAGCCGCATCGTCGCGCGCGAATCGGTGAAGGCCCTGCGCAAGAACGTGCTCGCCAAGTGCTACGGTGGGGACATCAGCCGCAAGCGTAAGCTGCTCGAGAAGCAGAAGGAAGGCAAGAAGCGCATGAAGCAGGTCGGCAAGGTCCAGATCCCGCAGGAAGCTTTCCTGGCCGTGCTCAAGATGGGGACGGATACGGAGTAGCCCGCAGCCTTCACCCGAGGCCGAAAGTCTACGCTCGAGGCCGAGGGTCGGGAAGTTCTGCCACCGAGCGGGGGTGGGGCCCCGCGAGAATTAAGGACGATGCGCGAATTCAGGAAATCAACCGTCCGCGAGTACTTCGAATCGATCGTGGTCGCCGTGATTCTGGCGTTGTTCATCCGCACGTTCATCGTGCAGGCGTTCAAGATCCCGACCGGATCGATGGAGGAGAACCTGCTGATCGGCGATCACCTGCTCGTCAACAAGTTCATCCTGGCACCGACCGCGTCGCGGCTCGAGCGCGCCCTCTTGCCGATCGGCAGCGTACGCCGCGACGATGTCGTCGTATTCAAGTACCCCGAGGAGCCCGATCGCGATTACATCAAACGGGTAATCGGCCTGCCGGGGGAGACGGTCGAAGTGCGGGACAAGAAGGTCTCCATCAACGGTCAGGCGCTCGACGAGCCGTACGCCCACTATCTCCAGGCGACGACCACGCCCTCCGAATTCCGCGAGGTCACGTCGTTCGACGTCCGCGACAGGTATGGGCCGGTAACGGTTCCCGCGAATCAGTATTTCGTGATGGGGGACAACCGCGACAACTCGCAGGACAGCCGGTATTGGGGGTTCCTGCCGCGGGAGTACATCAAGGGCAAGGCGCTCATCATCTACTGGTCCTACGAAGCCGGACGTGATGACTATCAGGACGAAGGCGCCGGCGCGACGGTGAAAGGGCTCGGCTCGGTGTTCGTGCACTTCTTCACACGCACGCGGTGGGATCGGATGTTCCACCAGATTAGATGAAATGCTGAAGCTCCTGATCAAGCTCGCGCTTGCGGCGCTTCTTGCCAATGCGGCGTGGCGACTGGGATCTGCGTACCTGACGTTCTATCGATTCAAGGATGCCGTGACCGAGGCGGCGCAGTTCGGCGGCGACAAGACCGACACCGAGCTCCAGCAGCGCGTCGTCGATCTGGCGTCGCAATACGACATCCCACTCACCGAAGACGGGTTGTTGGTCCGGCGCAACGATCGAAACCACACCTTTATCGACGGCTCGTACACCCAGCCCGTGGATTTGCTGCCGGGTTACCGGTATCCCTGGCCGTTTTCGTGGCAGATCGACGTGTTCACGCTCCGAACCCCTCCGCCCTCACGCCCGAATCGCTAGTGGCCGGTCGGCGGCGTCCGCCCTCGGCGAATGCGTTCGCGGAGAGCCGTGCGACTCCCGCCTTGCCGCTTCGACAAAGGCGGCGTCCGTCACGCCTCCGAGATTGCTCTCAACGGTCGACCGCGGCGGGAAGGCTGCCAGCAGCTCGCGTAGCGAGTGGTCGGTCAGCACGACTGTCAGATTGGGAGCGCCCGTGCGACGGTCTCAGCCGTCATGCCGGCGATGGCGACACGCTTTCGGCGCGCGCGATCGCCGCTGATGATGCGAATCGATCGACGGGGACGATCGAGTGCGTCGCTGAGAAGCTCGATGAGCGCGATGTTGGCGGCGTTGTCGACTGGAGGAGCGGCGAGCCGAACGAGCAGCGCGGACCGACGAACGCCAACGATCTCGCTTTTGCGCGCCCGGGGGATGACGTGGACGTCTATCTCGACGCCCGCGGCCGTCTCCCGGATCACTACGTGCCGTGCACGCGGTGGCGGTCCTGTGGGTCGCATGCGGCGGTATGCTCGCCGGCCGGCGAATCGGAGATCTGGCGCGGTCGATGGAGCAGGATCTTGTCGTCGGCTTCGCGCTCGTCCCGCTCGCGGACGTAGTCGAGCGTATTGCGCAGCGTCTGAATGGTCCCCTCGATCGAGCTTTCGGCCTCTCGGCGCTTGAGCTTGAGGCCGTCGATGTCGCGTTGAATGTCTTCGAGCCGCAGCTGGGTCTTCTCGATCAACATGTCGGCGCGGCCCTCCGCCTCGCGGAGGACCCGGCGGGATTCCTGGTCGGCGTGCTCCTTGATTTCGTCCGACAGCCTCTGGGCGGTCAGGAGCGTGTTACGCAGGTTCCGCTCGTGCTCGCGGTGCTCGTTGAGGGCCGCTTCCATTTTGGCGAGATCCTGGCGGAGCTTGTCGGTCTCCCGCAGCGCCTGCTCGTAATCGTCGGCGACGGCTGCGAGAAACGAGGTGACCTCGATTTTGTCGAAGCCCCGGAATTTGTTGCGAAACCGCTGTTGGCGCAGGTCGAGGGGACTGACGTTCATGCGTGTGTGTTCTCCCGTCGGATTATCGGCCGATGGCAACCGGGGCGACAGGGCTGGGTCAAACATGGGTGCGGCTCCCGAAAATCGCGCTGCCCACGCGCACCAGGGTCGCGCCTTCTTCGATGGCGACCTCGAAGTCGTGGCTCATGCCCATGGACAGCTCGGACAGCATCGCGCCATCCACGCCGCGTGCCATGAGCCGGTCGCGGACCGACCCGAGCGCGCGAAAGTAGTATCGGGCCCGCTCCGGATCGTCGACAGCCGGCGGCAGGAGCATGAGACCCACGAGTCTGGCGGCGCGCCAGCCGCGCGCCGCGTCGAACAGGCTGCTCAGCTCGTCTTCGCGGGCGCCATGTTTCGTCGGTTCGCCCGCCAGGTCGACCTGGACGAGCAACTCGAGCGTCCGATTGGCGGCGGCCGCTGCCCGCTCGAGCTTGTTGGCGAGATCCAGACCATCCACCGAATGGATCGTGTCAAAGCGCTCTGCCGCCTTCCGTGTCTTGTTCGACTGCAGATGACCGACGAGGTGCCACCGGAGCGGCAGTTCTGCCGCCCCGTCCATTTTTTCCGTGGCTTCCTGAACCTTGTTTTCGCCGAAGTCGATCTGGCCGGCGTCGGCCGCGGCCCGAACATGATCAGCGCCGAAGGTCTTGGAAATGGCGACGAGTCGGATGGACGTGGGGTCGCGCCCGGCCCGACCGGCAGCGCGCGCGATGCGTTCGCGAACGTCAGCCAGCCGGGCTCGAAGCGCGGCGGAATCGAGCACTACTTCTTGAGCTGAGCCACCAGCCCCTTGGCCGTAGCGGCGTTGGGACCGTCCGGTGCGAGCTTCAGATACGATTCGAATTCGGTCGTCGCTCCGGCGAGGTTGCCTTCGTTCACCAGCGCCATGCCGAGCTGATAGTGCGCCTCGGCGTGGTTCGGGTTGGATTGAATCGCGGACTCGAACGATTTCTTGGCCTCGGCCACCTTACCGCCGTTCCAGAGGATGACGCCCTGGTTGTACAGCGCGTCGGCGCTGCCGGAGGTCGAATTGCCGCCGCCCAGCGTCGACGACAACTCCGTCGCCTTGGCGCTGGCAGCCGCGGCCTGATCGAACTTGCGCTGCGCGTTGTAGA
>JBGPKK010000274.1:0-5012 GCA_041485905.1 Vicinamibacteria bacterium | reverse complement strand
GAGTCTACGCTCGAGGCCGAGGGTCGGAAAGTTCTGCCAGCGAGCGGGGGTGGGGCCCGCGGTTTACCCCGAGGCCGAGAGTCTACGCTCGAGGCCGAGGGTCGGAGAGTTCTGCCAGCGAGCGGGGGTGGGGCCCCGCGAGAACTAACTAAAGGAGTCCGAAGATGGGCGAGGCGCTCGGGATGATCGAAACCAAGGGCTTGGTCGCCATGATCGAGGCCGCCGATGCCATGGTCAAGGCGGCGAAGGTGACCTTGGTCGGCTGGGAAAAAATCGGCGCAGGGTACGTGACGGCTATCGTTCGCGGCGATGTCGCCGCCGTGAAGGCCGCGACCGATGCGGGCGCCGCGGCGGCGCGCCGGGTCGGCGAGCTCGTGTCGGTCCACGTGATCCCGCGTCCGCACGCGAACCTCGAGGACGCCCTGCCGATCGGTAAAGCCACGGCGGCCAAAGCATAGAAATGCCGACTGTCGACTGTCGACGGTCGACTGACGACTGACATGCTTCTCGCGAAAATCGTCGGGACCGTCGTGGCGACCAGAAAGGATCCGCGACTGGTCAGCAACAAGCTGATGGTGGTGCGATCGATGGATCCGCGCGGTAAACCGGAAGGCAACTACCTCGTCGCGATCGATACGGTCGACGCCGGCGTGGGCGAGACCGTGCTGGTCGTCAGCGGCAGCTCCGCCCGCATGGCCTCGGGACTGAAAGACTGCCCCGTGGACGCCGCGATCGTCGGCATCGTCGACGAGATCGAGATGAACGAATAGTGCAGCTGGCCCGCGTCATTGGCGACATCGTCGCGACCCGCAAGGACGAGAGCCTCGTCGGCATCAAGCTGCTGATTCTGCAGCCGCTCACCCCTCAGCGGGAGCATGCCGGCCGCACGCTCGTCGCCGTCGATGCCGTCGGCGCCGGGGTCGGCGAGGAAGTGTTCTTCGTCCGAGGCAGGGAAGCGACGTTTCCGTTCTACCCAATCGAGCCGCCGGTCGACGCCAGCATTGTCGGGATCGTCGATCACTGGGATGTCGAGTAATGCAGATAGCAAGAGTGATCGGGACCGTCGTCTCCACCCAGAAACACCGCACGTTCGAAGGGGCCAAGCTGCTGCTTGTGCAGCCGTTGAACCTGGACGATACGCCGCGCGGATCGGCGCTGCTCGCCGTGGATGGTGTCGGCGCTGGCGTCCATGAGAAGGTGCTGGTCGTCCTCGAAGGTCGCGCCGCCGGTGAGGCCCTCGGCAAGAAGGCCGCCCCGGTCGACGCCGCCATCATCGGGATCATCGATACCATCGACGTAACCGAATGATGGCAGCCCTCAGCCTTCTCCCGAGGCCGAGAGTCTACGCTCGAGGCCGAGGACCAGCGAAGCCGTGTGGGCGCGTGGCGGTGGGGCCCCACGCGAAGTAATAGATGACCGACCAGGAGCTTCGTGACCTCGTCCGCGATTCGGTCGCCAGACACCTCGGCCGCGAGATCGCCGCGCCGCAACCGCTGCGTCCGCTCCACGCGCATCCGAGCCACGGTCTGTTCCAGGTTCTGCGCAGCGGGGACGATGACGGCGCGTGCCTGATTGAGCCAGCGGTCCAGTGCACGCACTGCGGTTTCTGCCAGTCCTACGGACACTAATGCCCAGGTGGGCCGCCCGCAGGCGCGCCTCTCTCTCCCGACTCAGGCCGTCTACAGGGCCTGGTTAGCGTCCGCCGCTCAAGCTATTCCGCAAACATCTCCTGCAACGTTTCCAACACGCCGGTCGTTGTCCCGGATGATAGCCGACCCAGGCGCTTCACCAGACGTTCACTGCCGACCGTTCGGAGCTGATCGAGAGCCACGAACCCCGAACGGTTCTGAAAGCGGCAGCCAATCCGCCAGGGATACGCCCGCCCCCCGGTGGTCATCGGCGCCACAATGACGGTGCGCAGGTACTGGTTCAGTTCGTCCGGTGAAATAACCAGGCAGGGGCGGGTCTTCCGGATTTCACTGCCCGACGTCGGATCCAGTCGGACCAGATGCACGTCGCCGCGC
Organism: Vicinamibacteria bacterium; assembly: GCA_041485905.1. Classification (GTDB taxonomy): domain Bacteria; phylum Acidobacteriota; class Vicinamibacteria; order Vicinamibacterales; family CAVVIG01; genus JAHFUI01. The sequence goes on along the minus strand of JBGPKK010000274.1, from coordinate 2,988 downwards.
GTGACGAGCGCCCGCGCTACCGCCACCGCCACTCCTTCTCGTCGAACTGGCTGGAGGTCGTGGCATCAAGAAGTTGATCGTCGCCCCGCGCGCGCATCGCTCTTGCTGCGTCGGCCCATCCCGCCCGCGGGCCACGGGCCGCCCGGACGATCAGCCGACCACGTTCGGCCTGGAGCTCGACTTCGTCCGGCAGTTGCGCATGTTCGAGCAGCACCTTGGGAACACGGATGCCCTTCGAGTTGCCGATCTGAACGATTCGGGTCTTAGTGATCATGTGACTACATTGTAATCACATCGCCGGTGTTCAGTAAGGGAGGGTCATATGTGCAGCTCGCCGGTCTGAAAAACATCTCGGGGATAGCCGCTGCGTAAAGCCAATGCAACAACCCACTCGATGAAGTCTGTCTTTGCACGGGAATACGCTTCACGCGATTCGCCGGTGGTCGTTGCGAGTTGCATGGCCAAGTCTTGTTTGAGGTGTTCGTATTCGCGAGCCGCGGCGGTATGGTCGCGGAGATAATCGCGAAAGGCCAGTGTTCGCCGTTCTTCAGCGCCGCCTGCTTCAACGACGTGCACGTGGTGACTGTGAGGCCACTGGGGCGGCCGATGGAAGAATGGACAGAACGAGTCGTCGGGATGAGAAACGTGCACGTATCCGATGGCCCGCAGCTGTTCGCCGTACGCCGCAATTGGCTGAAGGGCGGCGACTGACACCTGGATGTCGATGATCGGTTTGGCGCCCAGCCCGGGAATCGCAGTCGAGCCATTATGGTCAATGCGCAAGGCCAGCGCTCCAAGCGCAGTGCGAAGCCGGACAGCCTCTGCTTCGAACGCCGCAGGCCAACCAGGATCGTAGGGCACGACTTCAAGCTTGGTTCTTTGCACCGGCATTCCCGTCCGTCTCGTCGTCTGCCCAACGACCGGACTGACTCGCGGCGCATTTCAATTCACGGCGCCGCCGGGTCCAGTCCATGTCAGGCACCATCTCTAGCGTCCAACTGTCGTCCGTATCCGTGCCAGGTGGTGGAAGCTGTGCCGCAGGGCGTGATCTTCGATGAGAAACTGGGCCGTCAGCGGCGCGTCGCTGTTGAGCGATACTGGGGCGGCGCGGTCCAGTTGCTCGTCCGAAAACGTGCGGACCGCGTCTGCTGCTACCCGGCTGTTTCGGCGCAACAGTTCCAACGCCTCCGGTTTCCCCACTCCGGCGTGCTCTTGAGCGTGCTTCGCATTCATTTCGGCCACCGCGTCCCAAGTGACGCCAACGACTGGCTTTCCGGCAGCGACACTTTGAGCCAACTGGATCTCAAGAGGATAGACGCTCGCAACATGATGAACGATCACCCCCACCATGCGCCCGTCCTTCGGCACTTTCATGCGCCACTCAGCATCGGAGAGGCCTTCAACGAAAACAGCAAGGACCTCCGCGCCCTGCTGAAGTCGATCTGCGAGTACCTGCGCCCGTCGGTTCATATGCCCTCCTCATTCAGTCGTCTGAACCCGCAAAACGAATCACTGTTACCCATGGAGAAGACGACGGTCCCGTGTGCGCCTGACGATCGCGGCTCACCCGTGGCCGCTGATTGTTCTTCGACTACGCGGCCGACGCGTGCAGCCGCTTGATTCTCATTCAGGCCTCCCCCTGCATCGACTGATTGCCGGCAGGCTGGCGCAGGGCAAATGCGCAACCGCGCAGGAGAAGGACCGATGCGATTTTACAACTGTCAGCACGTCACTATTGCGGAATCGATCTCCACGTCAGGACCATGTACGTGTGCATCCTCGACAGGGCCGGCCAGGTGCTGGTCTATGGCAACGTGCCGTCGACCCCGGCGGCGTTTCTCGAGACGATCATATATTGCTGTCAGGGCTCGCCCATGATGACTCTCGGCGCCTGAATGACCCGCGATGGTTGGCGTGACACCCGGAGTTCCCGCAACATAGACAAGGCCAACGCCAGGAACGCGATCGCGCAGGCCCGATAGGTCAGTCGTGCCCATCGAGCACCCACTCGACGAAACACGCGGTCTACCAACGCCGCCACGAGGAATGCCCATAGAGTCGACGACATCATGAATCCGACGAAGAAGACCATGTTGTCGAGGACCGTCGGTTGCTTTACGCCGATCGCACCGAGGGCGCTTCCCAGCGCAGCCCAATACGCGACGTTCTGCGGATTCGTCAATGACAGTAAAACACCCGAGCGCCAAGCCTGGTGATGATCGACGTCCTCAGGCGCCAGGCTCACAGCGAACTCGCCCCGGCTGGCACGCCAGGCGCTCCATGCGAGCCACAACAAATAGATGACACCGGCGATGCTGATGGGGGTGCGGAGCGATTCCAACTGCAATAGCAGGCCCACGCCAACCAGGCCCACGACCGCCCAGAGTGCGTCGCCCACAAGAGAGCCGATCTGCACGGACAATGCAGAACGGAAGCCGCCGCGGATGCCTTGGCGCACCGTCTCGGCAAATACCGGGCCTGGCGTCGCGTTGAACACCAGACCGAGAACAAAAGCGGTGATGAGCAGCGTTATCATTTCTCGATAGTCATCGTAGCCCAACACTGGGGATAACCTGCGAAGCTCCGAAGTTCACCAGGCTTCGTCAGCTCCATCCCCTTAGCCGGCGCAGCGCGCTGTCGGCTGTCGTCAAGGAATTCTTAGAGAACCGCATGGATCTTCGTTACCGTCGTCCAGTTACGAGTGGTCGTGGACTCGCCAAGTACACGGCCGACTGCTTCAGCGAGCCGACTCTCGAGAATGCCCGAGGAGCACCACAGATACGCCGCCACGCTACCCACCGCAAGCGCTTCGGGACTCCAGGGTTGCCGCGTTAGCCGCTCCAGCTGCTTCAGGCGGCCCGCATCGTTGCAGAACGCCACAAGGAACCGTGCTGGATCCTTGGCTACCTCGCCTAGCCTGTTCTCTTCGACCACGGTCGAGAAGGCCGCCGCCGTGAGCACCGTAACGGGTGCGGACACCCCAAGCCG
>JBGPKK010000273.1:0-5042 GCA_041485905.1 Vicinamibacteria bacterium | reverse complement strand
TGCGGCATGATTTACGGCCTCAGCTTCAGAACGTCCACCATCGTCATCTTCGGGTTCCTTGTCGCCATGGGCCAGCAGGTGTTTGCGCCGCTGCTGTACGCCTACACACCCGAGTGCTTCCCGACCGAGGCGCGCAACACCGGCGCGGGCGTGGCATACGGCATCGGACGGCTCGGCAACGCCGCGGGGCCGCTGCTGGTGGCGTATCTGTTCGGCCGCTACGGCTACACGAGCGTCTTCGTCTACATCGCCGTCTGCTGGGCGTTGGTCGCGATCCTGATCACGGCGTTCGGCCCGCGCACCAAAGGGCGTGCGTTGGCGTAAAGCCATTTTTGCAATAGGATGGCCGAAATCCAGCAGGGAGTTGATATGCGCCACTTCACCATCGTCGCGGGCGTTCTGCTCGTGACGACGCTCGTCGCGCGGCCCGCGCGGGCGCAGATCGATCTGACCGGCGAGTGGGCGGGCAGACCGCATGAGGACGCGCTGGCTCGCGGCGCCGGTCCGGAAATCGGCGACTACACCGGCCTGCCGCTCAACGAGGCCGGCCGGTTGAAAGCCGAGAGCTGGGAGGCCGGCATCCTCTCGACGCGCGAGCGTCAGTGCATCCCCCATGTCGTGACGTACGCCATGCGCGGTCCGGCAAATCTTCGCATGTGGAAAGAGACCGAGCCGCTGACCGGGCAGGTCCTCGCCTATCGCATCTACGGAACCTATGGCCGGCCGCGGACGATCTGGCTCGACGGGCGCCCGCACCCTTCAGAATACGCGCCCCACACCTGGGCCGGCTTCTCCACGGGAACGTGGGAAGGCAACAAGCTCACGGTGACGACGACGCACATCAAGACGGGATGGATTCAACGCAACGGCGCCGCGACGAGCGACCTGGCGACGATGATCGAGCACTTCATCCGCCATGGCGACACGATGACGGTCGTCTCCATCGTGAACGATCCAGTGTATCTCTCGGAACCATTCATCCGCACATCGAGCTGGTCCCTGGCCTTGAACCAGCAGCTCAACTCGTTCGGCGCGTGCGGACCCGCGGGCGACGAGGTGGCGGTCCCGCGCGGGTACGTCTCGCATCACCTGCCGGGCACCAACGATCAGGTCAACGCATTTCTGAAGGCCCATTCGGTTCCGGCGGAGGGCGCCGCCGGCGGCGCGGACACGACGTATCCCGAATACCTCAAGCGGATCCAGCAGCCCGACACTCCCCGTCCCGCCGTCGTGCTCTCGCCGAATCAACCGGTTCGCAGGCAACCGACGCCGGCCGGCGACATTGAAGCGCTCAAGGTGCAGGACAACATCTACCTGCTCGCGGGCGCGGGCGGCAACATCGTCGCGCAGGTCGGCGAGGACGGCGTGCTCGTCGTGGACAGCGGTAACGCGCAGGCAAGCGACAAAGTGATCGCGGCGATTAAGCGCCTCAGCGACAAGCCGATTCATTACGTCATGAACACGAGCGCCGACCCCGATCACCGTGGAGGCAACGAAAGCCTCGCGAAGGCGGGCAGCCGGATCGGGACGCAGATGGTGGCGGCGGCGCTCGCGGGCGAGGGCGCGGCGATTCTGGCGCACGAGAAAGTGCTGAACGCCATGAGCGCGCCGACCGGCAAGCAGGCCGCGGCGCCGACCGGCGCGTGGCCCACCGACACGTACTTCACCGACGTCCGAAATATCCACTTCAACGGCGAAGCCGTCCAGATGCTGCATCAGCCGGCCGCGCACTCCGACGGCGACAGCATCGTGTTCTTCCGGCGCTCGGACGTCATCGCCACCGGCGAACTGTTCGACCTCACGAGCTACCCGGTCATCGACCCGGAACACGGCGGCACGTTCACCGGGCTGCTCGACGCGGTCAACCGCATCGTCGATCTGGCGATCCCGAAGGACTGGGAAGAAGGCGGCACGATGATCGTCCCTGGCCACGGCCGGCTCGCCGACCAGGCCGACATCGTCGAGTACCGCGACATGCTCACGATCGTCCGCGATCGTATCCAGGATCTGATCAAGAAGGACCGAACACTCGAGCAGGTGAAGGCGGCGCGGCCGTCGCTCGATTATGACGGGCGGTACGGTCCATCCGACACGTTCATCGAGGCTGCGTATCGGGATCTCAGTCGCCGCCAGTAGGTCGAGATATGAAATGGATCCTCACGCCGATTCTGCTTGCGCTGCTGTACGCCGTGGTCGGCGCGCAGCAACCGCCCGCGGCACCGGCCGCGCCGCCGCCGACTCCAAAGGCTGCGGCCCCCATCGATTTGACCGGCTATTGGGTGTCGGTGGTGACCGAAGACTGGCGCTGGCGGATGATCGTGCCGCCCAAGGGCGACTACACCAGCGTGCCGCTCAATGCGGAGGGGCGCAGAGTGGCGGACACCTGGGATCCGGCGCAGGCGGCAACGAATGGCTGCAAGCCATTCGGCGCGGCGACGATCATGCGCGTGCCGGGGCGGCTGCACGTGACCTGGGACAGCGACAACGTGTTGAAGATCGAGACCGACGCGGGTCAGCAGACGCGCCTGCTGCGGTTCGACCCTCGTCCCGAGCCCGGTCGAGGGACGACAGGCTCAGGGTCGTCGCAGAAGCCTGCGGGCGATCACACCTGGCAGGGAGCTTCCATCGCCGAATGGGAAAATGTCGGAGGTCGCGGCGGCGGCGCGGGCGGCCGTGGCGCGGCGGCGCCGCCACGCGACGGTTCGCTGAAGGTCGTGACGACCAACATGCGACCCGGGTATTTCCGCAGAAACGGTGTGCCCTACAGCGAGACCGCAGTCATGACGGAGTACTTCGATCGGCACACCGCGTACGGCACCGACTGGTTTACCGTGACGACCAGCGTCGACGACCCGAAGTACCTGACCCAACCGTTCATCACGAGCACGCACTTCAAGAAAGAGGCAGACGGCTCCAGGTGGAATCCGACGCCCTGCGAATGACTCGACAATCGAACATGTGGCAGGGCTTCAGCCCTGCGAGTCAGGCGGGCGCGACCGAGGTATGCGAGCAATCGTCGCACCGCAGATAGAGGACGGGGTAGATCTCGGATCGTCCGATGAGCCGCGCGGTCGCCCGTCCGCACTTCGGACAGACTTCGCGATCCGGCGAATGCGCGCGCGGCCGGCGGGGCACGACCGCATCTTTCCGGTCCTTCTTCACACCGGCCTTCACACCGACTTTCTCAACGTTGCGCGCGGGCATCGACACCTCGATTGTTCCGGATTGGCCTGACCAACAAGGGGGAACTCCTCTATCACTGTACTCCTATTGACAACCGGCGGGTACGTAGGGCGGACCTTATGAGGTCCGCCGACTCCTCGTTAGCTGATGGTGGACGCGCAGAACGCGCAGCGTCGGGCCGCGACGGGCACCTCACTCAGGCATTCCGGACAGTGCTTGGTCGTCGGGTCCGGCGGGGCTTGCCCGCGGTGGATCCGGGCCATCAGCGCGTTGACCGGAACGACCACGAAAACATAGATGGCCGCGGCGATCAGCACAAACGCCAACAGGGCGTTGAGGAAATCGCCGATCAGGAACCTGCTGCCGTTAACGGTGAAGGCGAGGGCCGAGAAATCGGGTTTGCCGACCAGGGCCGCCAGAAGCGGGGTGATGAGGTCCTTGACGAACGCCGTGATGAGGGCGCCGAACGCGCCGCCGATGACCACGGCCACCGCCAAATCGAGGACGTTGCCGCGGAGTAGAAACTGTCGGAATCCTTTCAGCATGACCCTGCCTCCTCGAGTACGTCGTTAGTCGGCCCGTTCACAGGTCGATGAAGCGGCGCGCGTATTCGGGCCCCGGCATCAAACAGGTCTCGTATTGCCCGAACAGCCGGTAGCGGTGCCGAGCGACCAGGTCGTAGCCCCAATCGAGCAGCGTGCGCGGAAATACTCGGAACGCCCCGAGCCACCGCCACGGCCAGCCAAGCGTCTTCGCGACAAACAGTGCCGCTTGGGATTTGGACAGCAGCGCCGGCAACTCGGAGCGATAGTTCGTCACGACGTAGAACGTGTCCAGGTCCTGCGGGTTTCTGCCGAACCGATGCAACAACGCACGCGCCGTCGCGCTTTGGAGCGACGCGAAATCAAAGAGACCTCGGGCGTCACGGGGCAGGACGAACGCGTTCAGCCGATTGCAGAGGCCGCACACCCCGTCGTAAAGAATCAGGTGCTCGCCGCCGGACGGAGGTGGCGCTTGCGTTAGAACCCCGGTTTCAGCGTGCGCTTCTGGCGCGCCACCTCTAACAGCGTCGGATAGAACTGCACGAACGTTCGTTCAACCGCGGTGTTCTTGGTGTGGCACTCGACGCACGCCGCGAGCAGGTCGCCTGAAAGCGGCTCCGCCACCTCTTTCATCGACGGGGCCGGTCCGAAATTGAAGAACGCCCAGCCGTCGGGGAATCGTGAGTCCTTCACTTCGGCTTCGATTCCCGCGAGATCGGTCTGAAACCGCCCCGCCTTGTTGATGGACGCTTCGCTGCCAGAGTTGCGGCCTTCGAGGATGAAGACGGTCCCGTCCGGCCACTTCCCGGTTTGCATGAACTGGCGATACGACGAAGGATTCACGAACACGTTGCCGAATCCGGGCCCCGATGGTGAACCCGCCGGCGGCGCACCCACTGGCGGGTTGTAGGTCATGCCAAGGCCAGAGCTGAGAAACATCCACTCACGATAATCGGAAGGACGGACCAGGCTCGTTCCGTTCCTGTACCGCGGACCATCTCCCGGGCGTTGCTGCGCGTGAACAGCGAACGAACACGCGATCGCGTATGCCAGACTCAGAACAATCGTTGGCTTTTTCACAGCCGTCACCGATTCGGAGCGGACGGCGCGGGAGCCGGGACAAATGTGGCCGGAAGCGGCCAGTTGCCATCGTAGGGCGGCCAGTTGGGCACCGGTGCCTCCGGCGGCGGATAGAACATGGCCGCATAGATGGTGCGAATCCTGTTGTTATCGATGAAGAACCATTCGCTGAGCAGGTTTCGCCGCGTCGCGGTGCCCGGTTTCCGCATGAAGACGACCAGGCCCAGAACGACGCCT
>JBGPKK010000272.1:0-5181 GCA_041485905.1 Vicinamibacteria bacterium | reverse complement strand
GGCATCGTCTACATTCCGTTCGGCACCGCGCGGTTCGACTTCTACGGCGGCAACCGCAAAGGCAACAATCTCTTCGGCAACAGCCTGGTGGCGCTCGACGCGCGGACCGGCAAGCGGCTGTGGCACTACCAGATCATCCACCACGATCTGTGGGACTACGATCTCCCGCAGGCGCCCAAGCTGCTGACCATTCGCCGGGACGGCCGCAATGTCGACGTCGTCGCGCAGGCCACCAAGCACGGGTTCGTGTTCGTGTTCGATCGCGTGACCGGGACGCCGATCTTCCCGATAGAAGAACGGCCGGTCCCGCAGACCGATGTGCCGGGCGAATGGACGTCGCCGACACAGCCCTTCCCCACCGCGCCGCCGCCGTTCGCGCGCCAGTCGTTCACGGAGAAGGACATCAACCCGTTCCTGTCCGAGGCGGATCAGGCGAAGGTGCGCGAGATGTTCAAGACCGTGCGCAACGAAGGGTTGTTCACGCCGCCGAGCCTGCGGGGGACGATTTCGATGCCCGGGCACAACGGCGGCGCCAACTGGGGAAGCACCGCTGTCGATCCGACGAAGGGCACGATGTACGTCGTGAATAAGAATCTGCCGACGCTCGACAAACTGGTCCCGCCCGGGGCGCCGGGCCAGCGGGGACGGGGCGCGCGCGGCGGTCCACCCGCGCCTGCCGCTCCGCCGCCCAACGCCGGTCCGGACTTCGTCGCCTACACCTCGCCGGTCGATTTCCTGCTCCAGAGCAACGGGCTCTCGGCGATCGGTCCGCCGTGGTCGAACATCACCGCGTACGATCTGAATAAAGGCACGATCCTCTGGCAGATTCCCGACGGCGAGTTCCCCGGCCTCGCGCCCGGCAGCCACGCGCCGCGCGGCGGCCCGGTGGTGACGGCCGGCGGGTTGATTTTCATCGGCACCTCGACGGATCGAAAGATCCGCGCGTACGACCAGGATACCGGCAAGGTCCTGTGGCAACGCGATCTTCCCGCGGCAGCCGAGGGCGTTCCGGCTGTTTACGAGGTCAACGGACGGCAGTTCGTCGCGATCTCGGTCGGCGGCGCCGGCCTGTTTCCGCCGCGGGTCGGCGACCCGCCCGCACCGGGGCCGAGTCAGTACATGGTGTTCGCGTTACCGCAGAAATAGATCGGCGGACCCAATAGGGTCCGCCCTACGTACGTAGGATGCAGAAATAGTACGTAGGCCGGACCCTATTGGGTCCGGCATTTCAGGGTTGAAACGATGACAAAATCGCGCGCCATCTCGTTTGCTCTCGCCGCTGTCGCGCTCGCGTGGTGCTCGATCGTCACGACGACGCAGGCTCCGGCCACCTCGCCCTACCCGGTCGTCACCGGCCAGGCTTACAAGTTCGAGAAGGTCGCCGACGGCGTGTTCTACGCGACGTCCACCGGCGCCATGGTCACCGGCAGCAACATCCCGGTCATCGTCAACGATCGCGACGTGATGATCGTCGACACCGGCACCTCGCCCGCGGCCGCGCGCGCACTCGAAACGGACGTCAAGAAGATCACCGACAAGCCGATCCGCTACGTGGTCAACACCCATTTTCACTACGATCACACGGACGGCAACCAGGTGTTCGCCGGGCGCGCCGACATCATGGCGCACGACTATGTGCGCTACGCGATCCTGAATCTGAACGTGCTCGAGCGCGAGCCCTTCAAGACGTCCCAGTTGACGAACGTGCCGAACCGGATCGACACGCTCAAGAAACAGCTGGCTGACGAGAAGGACGCGGCGCGCCGGACGACGCTCGAGAGACAGCTCGCGTCGGCGCAGGCAGGATGGGAGCAGCTCAAGGAAATCAAGCCGACCGCTCCCAGCGTCACGTACTCCTCGAAGATGGTGCTGCACGAAGGCCAGCGTGAGATCCAACTGCTGTTCCTCGGTCGCGGCCATACGCAGGGCGACACGGTGGTCTTTCTGCCGGCCGAGCGGATCGTCTGCACCGGCGACCTGATGGAATCGACGCTCGCCTACATGGGCGACGCGATGTTCGATGAATGGATCACGACGCTCGACGCGCTCAAGAAGCTCGACTTCGATCTGGTGCTGCCGGGCCACGGCGTGCCGTTCAAGGAAAAATCGAAGATCACAGGGTTTCAGAACTACCTGAGAGATCTCATGAACCAGGTCGCCGATCTGCGGAAGCAGGGCGTGTCGGCCGACGACGCAGCCAGGCGCGTGGACCTCACGTCGCACCGGACGGATTTTCCCGACATCCAACGCCCAGGCGCGGACATCCGGGGCGTACGCCGCTTGTACGAGTGGATGGATGAACGCAAGTAGTGAGGACAATCAGATGCGCGCACGAATCGTCTCGCTCCTGTTAGTGCCGGCGATTTCGGTCGTCTTGTCGGCACAGCCCAAGAACATCGATGCCACCGCTCCGGTATTCACGCAGCAGGCGACGAACGTCTTTCGCCGGTTTGCCGTGGACCTGGCGAAGATGAAGGAGTTCTACGGCGAGGTGCTCGCGCTCAAGCCGTTGCCGACTCTCAACATGCCCGGCGGCGGACAAATGACGCGCTTCCACGCCGGCGCATCGGAAATCAAACTGCAGCCGGCGGCATCGGAGACCCAGGCTCCGTCGGGCGGCGTGCGTGACGTCATCGGACTCCGCGTGCTGACGTTCTTCTTCCCGGATGAAGCCGCTCTGACCGCCAGGTTCCGGGAACACGGCTACCCGCTGCCGGAATTCCGCAACAGAACAAGCGGACGGGGAACGACCAGGGTCGCCATGGTTCGCGATCCGAGCAATCAATGGGCCGAGCTGGTGGTCGCCCTCGGGGGAACCCCGGAAAGTTACGACCGCCTCGAAATCGGGTTGACCGTCTCGGATGTCGAGAAGGCCCGCGCCTTTTATCGCGGGTTCGTCGGACTCGAAGAGCTGAATCCGGTCGAAGACGTCTTGCTCGGCACCACCAAGTACCCCTATCGCCTTGGATCGACCACGATTAACATCTGGTCGTTCGGCAAGGGACTGCCGATCAACAAGAGCAGCGCCGGCATCCAGTATGTGGTCGGCAACGTCGAGGCCATCGACGCGCGCGCCAAAGCGAAGGGCGTCACCATCGATCGCCCGCTCAGCGACTTCACCGCGAATCTACGCACCGTGTGGCTCGCCGATCCCGACGGCATCACGAACTATTTCGCGCAGGTCGCCCGCCGCGTGGCGCAATAAACGACAGGAGATCGAGATGCACCGAAAGATGGGACTCGTCGCGGTTGTCGCGCTCGGCGTCGCGCTCGCGACCATGGCGGGCCGCGCGGCCGACAAGAATCGCGACTGGCCGGCTTACGCAGGGGACAAAGGCAGTACGAAGTACTCCGCCCTCGATCAAATCAACAAGGACACCATCAAGAACCTGAAGATCGCGTGGCGCCGATCGGGGATGCCCGAGGAACTGCGGGCGATGTTCCCGAACGTGCAGGCGCCGGCCAACTACGAGCACACGCCGCTGATGGTGGACGGCATCCTCTACATGAGCACCGCCGTCGGCGCGGTGACGGCGCTCGACCCGGCGACCGGCAAGACGCTGTGGTTCGACCTGCTCCCGCTGCGCCCCGACGGTCAGGGACCGGCGCGCGGCGCGCCGACGCGTGGCATCGCCTACTGGACCGACGGCCGCGAGGCGCGCATCCTCGCCAACGTCGGCACCAACCTCGTCGCGCTGAACGCGAAGACCGGCAAACGGTACGCCGATTTCGGCGAGAACGGGCAGGTCGATCTCCTGAAAGGCTTCGAGCGGCCCATCACCGGCTGGCGCTGGAGCAGCGGACCGCTCGTCGTCAAGGACGTGATCATCATCGCCGGCGTGCCGGCGCCCGCCACCGACATCCTGAACGAGCGCGCGAAGGCGCCGAAGGAAATGCCGCCCGACGATGTGCGCGGCTACGACGTGCGCACCGGAAAGCTGCTGTGGACATTTCACGTCGTGCCCCGCAAAGGCGAATTCGGCAACGAGACGTGGCTGAACGACTCGTGGACGTACTCAGGGAACAGCGGCACGTGGTCGTTGATCAGCGCCGATGAAGACCTCGGATACGTCTACCTGCCGTTCGAGGAAGCGACCGGCGACTACTACGGCGGGACGCGGCCCGGCAACAACCTGTTCGCCGAAAGCCTGATGTGTCTCGACGCGAAAACCGGGAAGCGCGTCTGGCACTTCCAGACCCTGCATCATGGCATCTGGGATTACGACCTCCCCGCCGCGCCGGTCCTGGCGGATATCAGGGTCAACGGTCGCAACATCAAAGCCGTGGCGCAGGTCTCGAAGCAGGCGTTCGTCTATGTGCTCGATCGCGTCACCGGTCAGCCGGTGTGGCCCATCGAAGAGCGCCCGGCGCCGCAGGGCAACGTGCCGGGCGAGTGGTACTCTCCGACGCAGCCGACCCCTACGAAACCGCCGGCCTTCGATCAGCAGGGCGTGTCGGAGAAAGACGTCATCGACTTCACGCCCGAGCTGAAAGCGGAAGCGCTGAAGATCCTCAGCGAGTACAAGTACGGGCCGCTCTACACGCCTCCGGTGCTGAAAGGCAGCGCGGACGGACCGAGGGGCACAATTCTGGTGCCAGGGACCAACGGCGGCGCCGACTGGGGGGGCGCGTCGCTCGATAAAGAGACCGGCATCCTCTACGTGCCGTCGGCTCACATGCCGACGATCATTGCGCTCGGCAAATCGCTGCATCCGGAATCCACGCTGCCGTTCGTCAAACAGACGGAGCCGAAGTTCCTGGGTCCCCAGGGCCTGCCCGACCCCTTCAAGCCGCCGTACTCGCGGCTCGTCGCGATCGATTTGAACAAGGGGGACATCCTCTGGTCGGTCGCCAACGGCGACGGCCTTCGCAATCACCCGGCCTTCAAGGGGCTGAACCTTCCACCGATCGGCAAGCCCGGACGTCTGGCGGCGCTCGTCACGAAGACCTTTGTGTTCATGGGCGAAGGCAGCGACAGCGGCGTCGGGCTCCCGAATGGCGGCGGCGGCAACATGTTCCGGGCGTTCGACAAGAAGAGCGGAAGAATCGCCTGGGAAATGGAGCTGCCGGCGGGCACCAGCGGCGCGCCGATGACCTACATGGTCAACGGCAAGCAGTACATCGTCGTCGCGATTTCAGCGCGGCAGATGCCGGGAGAGCTGATCGCGCTGGCGCTGCCCT
>JBGPKK010000271.1:0-5205 GCA_041485905.1 Vicinamibacteria bacterium | reverse complement strand
GTGCCGCCTCCGCATGGGCGCGATAGAAGGGCCTAGCCCTAATGCCTTTCGGAAATTCGGTGATGTGAGAATCCTCTTGTACATTTCACACGAAATCGGTACTTACCCTGGGGATGCGAACACCTTCCCAGATTCGAAACCGAACCGCGCGTCACCGACGTCCGCCCAATGTCCCGGCGTCGAAGACGCCCACAGGCTTTCTCACCGCCTGGGCGAACATGGTCCCCAACTGGGTACCGCCGCTGCCCCGCCGACGCGGACGCAAACCCCGCGTCCCTGTCAGCCAGTTGGCGTCGGCGTTGACCTTTCATGTGATGCAAGGCGCCGGCACCTTGGCCGAGCACTTTTTCGAGTTGTTCCAGGAACCCCTGGCCAACAGCTCCTGGTCCGATCGACGGATCCGCCTGCCGTGGGAGATTTTTGCCGACCTGATGCGCCGGGCCCTGCGCCCGATCGCGACCCGCCGGCAGCAACCCGAGGCCTTCTGGCGCGGCTGGCGACTCATCGCGCTCGACGGCACGCAATACAGTGTGACGAATACGCCGCAGATCTCCGCGACCACGACGAAAGCCGCGTCGCGGCGTGGGCGGGCGGCCTTCGCCAAGATCGGGGTCACGGTGCTGCTGGAGCTGGCGCTGCACAATCCGCTGGCCGCCGCCATCGCGCGCAAGGGCGAGTCCGAATTGGCCATGGCGCGCCGCTTGTTGGCACAGCTGCCCAAGGGCGCCGTGTTGCTGGGCGATCGCTTGTACGGCGTCCCGGCCGTAATCGTCGAGGCGTGGGCGGCGTGCCGACGGGTCGGGAGCCATTTTGTGTTTCGCGTCCCGCGACACATCAAGGCGCGCGTGATCGCCAAGCTCCCGGACGGGAGTCGCCGGATCCGCGTGGCCGTCCGGGAGAAGCGTCGGCCCTGGCACATCGAGCGCTGGCTGGAGATCCGCGAGATTCGCGTACAGGTCGGGCGGAAGGGTTTTCGCCGGCACGAGCTGCGCTTGTGCACGAGTCTGTTGGATCATCGGAACGCCCCGGCGCTGGAGCTCGCGAAACTGTACGCCACGCGCTGGGAACACGAGTTGTACTTCCGCGAAGCGAAACGCGTGTTGCGCCAGACCGACGTCTTGCAGAGCCACACCGTCGAGACGGGCGCGCAGGAAATCGCGGCCATCATCTTGGCCACGGCGCTGCTGGCGCGCGAACGCGCGCGGGCCGCCGCCGGACAGGTGCCGGTCTTGCGGGTCAAGTTTGGCGTCGTCCTCGCCGTGGTGCGGTCGATGTGGTTCTTTCTGGGACCCTGCGACGACCTGTTGACGGACCAGCAAAAAGCTCAGATCGTGCAGCGCGGCGATGCCCTCATGCGCCACTGCGTCACGGCCAAGCGGCGTTCGCGCAGTTGTCCACGCGCGGTGCGTCAGCCCGTACGCAAGTGGCCACGGCTCATGGAGGCCGCATCGGTCGAAGGACCAGTGCAGTTCACACTCGTGTGAGGACGTGGATACCGAATTTCCGAACGGCATTATGTCTAACCCCGGCCGCACCAGACAGGGCCGCGCGCACATTTTCAGGTCCAACCCGCGGCGAACGGGTGTAGACATCTGTTGAAGGTGGCCGACGCGAATCGTTCTACAACGCCGGCGTGTCTGGGATGCAGGCTCAAGTCGGCGCCGGTTTCGTCGCTCAGGTGTCGTACACTTACAGCACGTCGATTGATCAAGGAGAATTGCATATGTCACATGTGAAGACTCTTCGATTCGGGCTCGCCGTGGTGGCCTGCGGCGCGCTTGCCACCTCCGCCAGGGCGCAGCAAGCGCCACCGGCGCCGCCGCCCATCACCATGAAGCAGTTGAAACCCGATGTGTGGGTGGGCCTCGGCGGCGCGGGCGGCAATAGCACGATTATCATCGGCAAAACCGGCGTCATCGTCGTCGATGCCAAGCAAACCGAGGCCGGCGCGAAGGATCTGCTCGCTGAAATCGCCAAGATCACGCCGAAGCCCGTGACGACGGCCATCATTACGCACAGCGATGGCGATCACGTGAACGGCCTGGTGGCGTTTCCCGCGGGGATCAAGATCATCGCGCACCAAGGGAACAAGAAGGAGCAGGAGGCCGCGCTGGCCGCCGGCGGCCGTGGCGCTCCGCCCGCCGACAGGCTGCCGAACCAGGTCGTGATGAAGAACAAGGAAAAAATGACGATCGACGGCGTGAAGCTCGAGCTGTACCACTTCGCACCGGCGCACACGAGCGGCGATCTCATCGTTTACCAGCCCTCCCAGAAGATCGTGTCGACGGGCGACATCGTCGTCACGAACCGTGCCGACGACAATCCGAACATTCATTTTGAGAAGAACGGCTCGACCGAAGGCTGGCTGGCGAACGTGAAGGGGATGATCGCGCTCAATGCCGATACGTACGTCACCGGTCACGGAGATCTGCTGGCCAAAGCCGATCTTCAGCGAAAGCTGACCGCGACGACCGAGCGGCGCAACAAGATCGCCGCGATGGTGAAAGAAGGCAAGACGCTCGACGAGATCAAGGCCGCATTGCCGGACGCTCCGGCTCCGGGCGCACCGGCTCGCGGGGCGGGCGCCCGTGGCGGCGGCGCGCCTGGTGGTGGCGCACCGGGCGGTGCGGCTCGCGGCGCTGGCGCACCAGGTGCTGGTGGGGCCGGCGGCGGCCGCGGCGCTCCTCCCGCGCTGACCTTCGTTGAAACGGCGTACCAGGAGATTACGAAGGGCGCCAAGAAGTAGCGACAGGCGTTCTACCTGGCGGCGGCTGGCGCGCGGAGCGCCGCGTGCGCGGCGAACGGCTTGATGCCGAGCGCCTCGTGAATCTCGTCAGGGTAGTAGACATTCCCGCCTTTGACGACGAGGCGACCTTTCCGGACCGCACCGATGTCCTGAGTCGGGTCCCCCTCCACCAAGTACAAGTCGGCGAGCTTACCCGGTGCGACGGTTCCTTGTTGTCCGTCGAGACCGAGGAAGCGCGCGCCGCCGAGCGTCGCCATACGCAGTACCGCGGACGCCGGAATTCCGGCGTGCACCCACGTCTCGAGCTCGCTGTGCAGGACCATTCCTGCCACGTCGTCGGTACCGGGAACCAGCGGAATGCCGTTGTTGTACAACATCAGCAGCGTGTTCTCGAGCTTCTTCCAGCTCGCGTCGTAATCTGCGTACTGCACAGGCTTCACGTCGAGCACAGCGCTTCGCCGGGATCGCTGTACCGCGGCAGGCATATGATCGATCCACGGGGCGTCGGCCGGGCACGCGGTCCCGGGACGTGCGAGCAACACCGGTGAGAACGTCGCCATCGTCGGGTCGAGCACCGTGTGTCGTTCCTTCATCAACGCGACCATGCGCTGGACAGGCTCGCTCTGCAGATCGAGGTTCCGCAACCGTTCGCCCACTGCGGTGAAGCGGAACGTCGTCCGCGTATCGTCCTTCAACGGATCGATGATGAAACTCAGCACGAGCTGGTTGATGTGGTTGATTTCGTCGTAGCCGTCTCTCACGGCGCGCTCGGAAGACATGAAGGCCGGCACGTGACCGGAGACGTGGAGCCCCAGCCGGTGGGCCTCTTCGGCGATCGGCTTCACGAAATCGGGATTCATCGAGTTGTAGATCTTGATGCCCCAATATCCGTGCGCCGCGTACCACTGCACCTTCGCCTTGGCCTCTTCGACCGTGGAGATCACGAATCCGGCATGCGCCGAATACGGCGACTGTCCTTCGAGGAAGCCGCTGTTCTTCATCCGCGGCCCCATGATTTCGCCGGCGGAGATGCGCCGCTCGAGCAGCAACAGCGTGTCGTTGTCGTTACCCGGGTCGCGGCCCAGCGTGACGCCGGCGGCAATATTGAGCGCGCCAGCCCAATCGGCGAGATGGCTGTGCGAGTCGAAGAGCCCGGGCAACAGCGTGCCGCCGCCACCATCGACGATGAACGCGTCGGCGGGCGGAGGCTCGGCGCCGACGACTACGATGGTGTCGCGGAAGACGCCGACGTTGGTCTGCGCACCGACCCTGCCGGTGATCGCGTCGAAGACCCGGACGTTGGTCAACCAGAGCGGACCGGCGACGGCGTGGGTCAGCTTCGTCGTGAACGTCTTCAACGCTGCCCCTGACAGCTCTCCAGCTAACGTCGAGAGCTCCGCGAAGTCCTTTTGGTGCTTGTCCTCGACCAGAACCGTGCCCGGCGAGAGCGCCGCAACAAAATGATCCTTTCGCGCGAGAACGAATTGAGGCGCCACATCCAGGCCCCAGATTGCGTACGCTGTGACCTCGTCTTTCTCGGGTCCGATCTGGACGCTGCGCACTGCCTCTGTACGAATCACTCCGCCAGGGAGCACGGCTCGCTGGTGATCCTTCGTCGCGAGGAGCGCTTTCAGATACAGGCCCACGGCCCACGGCGTTGCGTTGTTCGCGATGTAGAGCGCGTTCTTCGCGTCCGCGTCACCGCTGTCGTCGAGCGAGGTCCATTTCGCGCGTCCGTTCTCGACGGTGAAGGTTTCTTTCACGGGCGCGCCAAACCAACTGGTGCCCTGGATCTCCCAGCGTCGCGGCAGCCCGTCGGGACCGAGATCCACGTGCTCGCGGAGCTTCGACCCGCGCCCGTTGTCGTCGACGCGATAGTCGTTGTCGACGGAGCGACCGTTCTCCGTCACCGTGAGGGTCCCGATCGGTCCAGCAGACGTGACAAGCGTGAACCGTTGCTGCTGTGCGAGGAGCGGCCGGGAGGACGCAGCGAGCAGCGAGAGGACGAGTGCGACGTTACGCATAGGACCCATATGCTGCCTTCTCCATCAAACCGCGATTCATGACCATAGGCCGCATTGGCATTCGTTGGAAATGGCATCGGGCCGATCACTGCTTGGTGCGTGGCGGAGCTTGGTCGCGTAGGAACCGTATGAGCAACGTGCTCACTTGTTCCGGCTGCTCCTGCTGCACCCAGTGCCCGGCTCCGTCCAATAGATGGAAGCCCACCATTCGCGTGCACGCGCTGTTCCGCATTTTGTCCACGGCGCCCGGGGTCTGATAGACGCCCCAGTCGCTCCTCCCTCCGACGAACATCGATGGCACATCTATCGGACGGCCTGAGAACGTATGCATCTCGGCGATGCTCTTGGGGTCCGAGCCGCGCCGCACCCGATAGCCCTGAAGGGCGCCGGTGAATTGGGTCCGGGCGTATTCGGTCGCGTACACGTCGACCTCGG
>JBGPKK010000270.1:0-5278 GCA_041485905.1 Vicinamibacteria bacterium | reverse complement strand
TCCTGTCGCTCCCGACGCCGCCGCTCGAGGTCATGGGCAGCCCCGCCCAGGCGCTCGCGCTCGCGCGATCGGCAAACGACGGCATGGCTGAACTGGTCTCGCGTCATCCGCAGCGCTTCCCAGGCTTCGTGGCGTCGCTGCCGTACAACGACCCCGACGCCGCGGTGCGGGAAACGCGCCGCGCCGTGGACGAGCTCGGCGCACGGGGCATTCAGATGTTCTCGAACGTGCTCGGCAAACCGATCTCCGCGCCGGAATTCCTGCCGCTGTTCGACGCGATGGCGGCGTACGACCTGCCTATCTGGCTGCATCCGTACCGGGGCGCGGCCTCCACCGATTACCCGACCGAGGCTCAATCGCAGTACGAGATCTGGTGGACGTTCGGATGGCCGTACGAGACCAGCGTCGCGATGGCACGGGTCGTCTTCGAGGGCCTCTTCGATCGTTTGCCGAAGCTCAAGATCATCGCGCACCACATGGGCGCCATGGCGCCGTTCTTTGCCGGGCGTCTCGGCCCGGGCTGGGACCAGCTCGGCGCACGCACGTCGGACCAGGATCTCTCGTTGGTCCTGAAGAGGCTGAAGAAACGGCCGATCGACTACTTCCGGATGTTCTACGGCGACACGGCGCTCTTCGGCGAGTACCCCGCGACCGTGTGCGGGCTGGACTTTTTCGGCGTTGACCACGTGGTGTTCGCGTCCGACGCGCCGTTCGACCCGGAGAAAGGACCGATGTACATCCGCGAAACCATCTCCATCGTCGATCGGCTGCCCATCTCTGACGAAGACCGGGAGCGGATCTACTGGCGCAACGCGGCCGCGCTGCTCAAGTTGCCTGTCTAAAGGCAACCACGGGTTGCATTTCGCGGTGTCCCGGCTACCCAGTCAGGCTGGTGACGATGAGGAGCACGATGGCGGCGCCGGCGACTTGGATGGCGAGCTCGGAGCGCTCCTGCAGGAAGAGACACCCGACGCAGATGAGACAGGCCGAGATGAAAAGGAACCGCCAATAGAGCGGTTGGGTCCCCTCTTCGATCCCTTGAAACCCTGCACGCCGCCTCGTGGATTCGATGATGTCGTTCGCGATCTCACGATCGGATTCGCGGTCGAGCTCGAAGTAGCGGCCGCCACCAGCCGTCGCGATCACGCTGAGCGACGTGCGATCGAGAATCGAAAAAACGACCGGCTGCGGTGGGCCACCGGCAGGATTCGGCGGCGGATTGGGGATGAAGCCGCCGCCGCTGGTGCCGACGCCGATCGCGAAAATTGGAATGCCCTTCATCCGCGCCAGCGCGATCGATTTCGCGACTTCACCGCTCCAGTCCTGACCATCCGATATCAGGACGAAGGCTTTCGCGTTCGGCGATTTGCCGTGGATCTCCTCGTCCCTCGCGACGAGCTTCAGACCCCAGTAGATGCCCAGCTCGGTGTTGGTGTCCCAGCTCGTGTCGTCCTCGAGCCGGAACGGCGACTCGTCGCTGAGGTGATCGAGGAAAAAAAAGTAGGTGTTGGGATCCTTGGTCAGACGGATTTGCGGCGTCGCAATCCGCGCGAAAAGCGCCATCGCGATGCGATCGTCCTTCCAGCTGATCGATTCGCCCAGTTGCCGCAGGAACCGCATCGAGCGCTGCCACCGCGTGCCGGGGACGTCCGAGACCCGCATGGACGTGGATCCGTCCTGCAGGATCACGAGATCGATGCCGGCCGTCCGGACCAGCGAGATGCGTGCGTGCGGACGCGACAGCGCGATGATGGCGCTGGCGGTCGCGAGAATCAGACAGAGCCAGAACAGGAGGCCGCCGAAGAATCGGAACCGCTGCCGAACCGGCAGCGTGCGCCGGTGCGAAAAGCGACGGGCATCCCCCCGCCGCTTCCCGGCCTGCCAGAACCACAGAAGCAGCAGCGCCACTGGCGCCAGCAGAAGCCACAGAAATCGCGGGTCGTCGAACCGGACCGTTGCGAGATCGATACTGGGGATCATCTCAAACTTAGAACTGAGAAGTCCTGTCATCCTTTCCGAATCTTCTGCTTGCCCTGGCCGGCGTCCGACCCACCCTGCCACTCGTCGGGGCGTATCGGGATGTGCATCTTGAACTGCGTCATGTCGGTGTTGGGCGGCGGCGTTCCCGGCTCGCCGTGAACCGTCCGGCCTTCAGGAAGATCTCCGGCCATGACGATGCCGGTGAGCTTCTGGAGCGCGCGGGCGGGATCCTCGCGCTTCGCCGGCGTCTGCTTGGCCTTCGACGTGGTGTCGCGCAGCCGGACCATGTACTCGTAGTTGTAGGCGGCGTCGATGTTGTTCGGATCCTTCTTCAGCAGCTCGGTGTAGGTCTTGAGCGCCCCGTCGAGCCGGCGCAGCAGCGCCTGGCGATCGCCGCTCTCCCGCTGTCCCGTGCGGTAGGCGGCGTTGGCGGCGAGCGCCTGCAAGGCGGGCTCCTGCTCGATGACGGTGCCGTTGGCGTCGCGCTGCGGCGCGAGCGCATCGTACCGCGCCTGCCAATACTCCGCGGTCGCGCGATGTTCCTCGACGTCGTTCACGAGGTTGTCGGCCACCCACGGCACGCGGCGCAGGTACCCCATCGCCTGCTCGAGGTCGCCGTATTCCGCATCGAGGGCGTTGTACCGCAGGAGCGCCAGTTCCTCGTGCGCGTCGGCGACGCGACGCTGGAGCTGGCCGGCCATCCAGCAGGCGAAGCCAACACCAAAGAGCACGAGCGCGACGACAATCTGGCCAGCTACCTTCTTCATCACGCCTCCTGATAGCTCAGAGCTGAGGGCTAACCGCCTGATGCGCCGCTTTGCCCTAAGCCCTTTGCCCTATGGGAACTTACTCAGATACGGCACGGTAAGCTTCAACCCGAGCGCCAGCGTCCACAGACCGACAGCCACCAGCGCGAAGCTCGTGAATCGTGGCTGCTGGGTGCTGTACTGCTTGATGGCAATCTTGCCGATGGCCACCTTGTCGATCTCTGCGATGGCACTGAGAATCGTGGCCTCGTCGGACGCGGCGTAGAACTTTCCGCCGGTCTTCTCGATCACCGGCTTCCAAATCGGATCCGTGAAGGCACGGCCGATCGCCTTATTGAACGACACCCGGAGGAAATAGACGGGAATCTTGGCCCGCGTCGCGCCGCTCAGAATCTCGTCGACATTCATCCCACCCAGACGCGGTCCGCTCACCTTGGTATCTTCGCCGTCGCTGAAGATCACCAGCAGGTTCCCGGACGCATTCAGAAAATCGAAGGCGGTGAACAGCTTGACCGCCTGGTTGATCGCCATCCCGATCGTCGTCCCCTGATCGGGAAACTTGTTGAACTCGGTCAAATCGTCGATCAGCGAGATGCTGAGCAGGATGTTGTCGTAGTCGTTGGTGAACGGCGTGATGACGTAGGACTCGTCGCCGAATTCGATGAGCGAGATCAAATCGCGGAACCGGCTCTTCATCCGCATTTTTACGAACATTTGCGCCGCCGCAACGGCCGTGAAGAAGCGGGCGTCGCTTGGCGCCTTCGCGCCGAGCTGCGGCGCCTTGAACGGCTCCATCATGCTGGACGAGGCGTCGATGAGCAGACCGATCCGCCGTCCCGGAAACGAGACCTCCTGCTGCGTCAGCGACGTAAACGGATCCGCGAACGCGAGGATAAAGAACGGGAGGCCCGCCAGAAACAGCAGCAGCGCGCCGTGCCGGACGAACGAGAACGGCGAGCTGCGAATGATCGGAAGGATCGCCGGCAGCGCGACGCGGTTGCTGCCGGGCCGGCGGGCGAACATTGCGCGCGCGATCAGGATGGCCAGCGAGATCGCCAGGACCACCACGACCGTAAGGCGGGCGGCGTTGCGGTGCGAGAACAAGAGCTCCGCCACGCGCACGCTCCGCCACTCGGCGAGATTGTCGCGGAAGAACGCGTTGATGTCTGCTAGCGTGACCACGCGCGATTGCCCAGTTCTGTTGCCAACTGCGTCATGCCCTTGATTTTCTTCGCGACCCAGAGGTTCTCGAGCTTCAAACGCCGGAGGATTCGGAACCCATCGGTCAACGACTCGCCGAGCGTCGTGTCATCGAGCTTGTCGTCGCGGCCAAACTGCGCGGTCGTAAACCGCGCGAGCGCGGTCTGGAGCTCTTCGAGTGCCTGACGATGGCCGCTACTGAGCACATCGGCCGCCAGTGTTCGCGCCACGGCGTCAGAGGTCGCTGACCCGGACACGAGCACCCGCTTGCCCCGAAGCCACCCACCCCGCATCAGTAATTGACCCTCGTGCCGATTCACACCGGAGCGGGCCGCCTGCTGACCGATGGGACGCGCGAGCGCGATGGTGCCGGCGACCCGCAACGCGGCCAGCGCCCGCGCCGCCAGCTCGTGGGTCCAGCCTTCCCGGCCGGTCAAGCGCCGAACGGTGGACAGCTCGCGGCCCACGCCTCGCAGGATGGCGCCGTCGGACAGCAGGCGTCGGCCGATCGCGCCCTCTTCGCGGTAGCGGCGCGCAGTCCGCAGGATGGCAACGAGAATGACCAGCGCCGCAGCGGTGAACAGCACGCCGGCTGCGACAAAGAACACCCGCGCACGAAAACGCTGCGCCTCGATGTCGCCGAACGTCCAGGACGGCGCGTCACGGATGTCCGTCGCATCGCTGGGAACGAGCGACAGGATTCGGATCGACTCGGACGGCAGCATGTAGGTCCGGTCGCGGCCGCGAACCGCTTCACCCCGGCCCACGCGGCTCTCGAGGTGATAGTTGACCGTCACGCCAGGAATCCTGGCGTCCTTGCCGAACAGCTCCTCGTTGATCAATCGCAGGTTGTATTGGTACTGGAAGAACCGCCGCTGGTCGCTGTGCAGATCGGGGCCGCGCGATCCGCCGCTGACCTCGAAGGGCGGCAGCTGCATCGCCGTCGGCTCGAGCCGCGATTGGTCGGGCACGACGGTCGTGGTCTCGTTCTCGACGACCGCGCATGTCAGCACGAGGGTGAGGGGCTCTCCAACCCGCACCGCGCTCGCGCTCGTTCGCCACCAGCATCTGATGGGATCTGCTTCGACGTTCACGGTCGCGGGCGGCGCAATCGGCGGCGTTTGCGCCGCTGCCGAAAACGAGATTCCCGCAAGAAGAATGCCGACCGCTATACCGTTACGGCGCATCTGTTCAGTCCCCTTCACTTTGCCCTTTGCCCTTTGCCCTTCTAAGTTTTCCTGAGCCGCCGCTCCATGACGAACTCGGTGATCGCGATGATGCTCTGCACCGGGTCCAGCCCGAGCCTCAGGACGTCGAGGCCCTCGTCTTTG
>JBGPKK010000269.1:0-5345 GCA_041485905.1 Vicinamibacteria bacterium | reverse complement strand
CGCCGAACCGGAACGGCGCGCTCGCCGCCGTGCGCGACTGCGCCGTGAGCGCCGGCACCATCGCCTCCAGCAGGGGCAGCGCCATCGCGGCGCCAAACGTGCCGCGCATGAACGTGCGGCGGGACAGATGCTTCTTTGTAATGATCATGGCTGCTGTACCCTCGCTTGTGCGACTGTGTTGATCGTTTCGGACGGCTCCAGCCTGGTCCGCATCTGGAATAACGGGCTCTGGACGATGCCGATGATGATCGACTCGAAGCGGTAATCGTTCTGCGCCGCTTTTTTCACGATCCTCCGGACGACGGGCATGTCGGACGGTTCGATCCCGCGGCCCAAGGCGTAGGTCAACATCCGATTGGTGAGCGTCGTGACGAACGCATCGGGCCGGCTCAGGATGGCGTCGCGCAGCGCTGCCGGCCCATCCACCTTGGACCCGTCCGCCAGCACTCCAGCGGTATCGATCGGCGAGCCATCGGCGCCCGCATCGCGCCACTGCCCCACAGAATTGAAGTTCTCGAGCGCAAAGCCGGGCGGATCGATGATGCGATGGCAGGACGCGCAGACCGCATTCTTCCGGTGCAGCTCCAGCTGCTCCCTTACCGTCTTCGGTGCAGTCGCCGCTCCCTTGTTGCTTTCCTCTAGCGTCGGCACGTTCGGCGGCGGCGGGGGCGGCGGCGTGTCCAGGAGCGCGCTCAGAACGAACTTTCCGCGAAACACGGGCGAGGTTCTGGTCGCAACAGCGGTCAGCGACAGGATGCTCCCTTGTCCCAGAAGGCCTCGCCGGTTCGGATCGGTCAGCTTCACCTGGCGGAAGCGCTCGCCGTACACCCCGGGGATGCCGTAGTGCTTGGCGAGTCGCTCGTTCAGGAACGTGTAGTCGGCGCTCAGCAGCTCCAGGGCACTTCGGTTCTCGCGCATGATGTAGGCGAAGAACAGCTCGGTCTCGCGGCGGAACGCCTTCCGGATGTTGTCGTCGAAATCGGGGAAGAGCAGCAGGTCGGGAGCGACCTTCGACTCCAGGTTGCGCAGCTGCAGCCACTGCCCGGCGAAATTGCTGACCAGGGCATCGGCGCGTTTGTCCGCGATCATGCGACGCACCTGGGCGTCGAGCACGCCGGGCTCGCGAAGCCGGCCGGCCGTCGCCAGGTTCAGCAGCTTCTCGTCCGGGATGCTGCTCCACAGAAAGAACGACAAGCGTGAGGCGAGCTCGACGTCGCTGACCGCGTGCGCGGCGCCTGCCTGGAGTCCGGCCGGATCGCGTTCGATTCGGTAGAGGAACGACGGGCTGGCCAGAATACGCGCGACCCCGGCGCGGATGCCGGCGTCGAAGTTGGCGCCGCTCTGACGCGACTGCTTGTAGAACACGATCGGCGCCTCGACATCGGCGGCCGTGACCGGCCGCCGGTAGGCGCGCCGTGCCAGGTTCGTGAGGATCTTATCGGCGCAAGCGGGCTCTTCGGAGATCGCCGCCGGGTGACACACGAAGAGCCGCTCGCGGCTTGGCGTGGCGCTGACCCCCGTTACCTTGTAGGGGCCTTCGACGCCCACGGTCTTCAACCGTGGCAGGCCGGTAATCATGTGGACTTCCTGGCTGTCGCGCAGCGCGGGCTGCCACACATCCTGCCGCTCGAACGGTCTCTCCTTCCACGTGAAGCCCACGTCGTGCGGCCCCGCGGTGACGGCGACACGTCCGGTCATCCGCGCGTCGATCAGCACCTTCGCCTCGTTCATGTCCCTGGCCTGCACCTCGTGGTCTTTGAGGCCGCCGATCTGAGCAGAGTACACCTCGGCGCCGTCAACGGTGATGACGAATGTGTGCGGCTGGTCGTTCCCCTCAACGCCGGCGTAGCCTTCCTCTACACCCCTCACCAGTCGCCCCGAGAGCTTGTACTCGGCGTCGGCCGGAAACACATGACGGATCACGGTGCCGCCCCGTGTGCCGAGCGGCAGGCCGTCGATGTACGCGCTCTGGGTGAATTCACGGCTGATCGAATACTCGGTCGTCCCGGGCCGCACGTTCGGATCGCCCACAGCCATCGCGCTGATGCGCTGCGCGGCGGTGAGATACTGCTCGAGCAGGAACGGCGACGTCTTGAGAGAATCCGCGATGTTGTCGAAGCCGAAGTTCGCGCCGTCGCTCGGCAGCAACTCGGTCACGTTGATGTCGAGCGCCAGCAGGTCGCGGATCGCGTTGCCGTATTCGGTGCGGTTCAGGCGATGCACCACGTAGCGGCCCGGAGTGCTCCGCCCCTCCCAGGCGCGGTCGAGCGATCCGGCCAGCCAGCTGGTGAAGGCCGCGTACTCGGGTTCCTTCGGGTGCGGCACGCCCTGGGGCGGCATCGCGCGCACGCTCAGTTTGCGGAGCACGCGCTCCCACGTCGCCGCGCCGGGCAGCACCTCGTCCAGGCTGGCCGACTCGAGGTTCAACGGCTCGTTGGCCGGTGATGCCGTGCGGCTGTTATGGCAACCCACGCAGTACTGATTCACCCAGGCTCGGTATTTCGCCGCTTCGGCTGCTGGTGACAGCGACTGCGCGCTGGCGCGGGTCACCGACTTCGCACGCGTGGCGCTCGGCGATTGCGCCAGCAGCGCCGCTGCGCCGGCACAGACCAGGGCCGCAGTCGCCAGCACGCTCTTCATTGGTCGGCCTTCTTGTCGTCGGCCTTCTTGTCGTCAGCCTCCTTGCTTTCGGCGACCGGCGGCGGCACAGGCGCGGGGTCGTTGGGACCGAGATGCATCAGCTCGCGCACGGCTGCGATCACCGCCTCGCGCGTGTCCCGCTTGGGCTTGAACGTGTCCGGATCGTTGTTGTTGCCTGTTGGCGGCGGAGGCTCGGGTTTTTCGGCCAGCAGCAGCGGCGTCAGATTGTCTTTGTTGGTCGCGTCCAGCTTCGCACCCGCTCCGACCAGCGCGCGAATGATCTCCACCTGTCGGGCCTGGACCGCCTGGTGCAGCGGCGTCGCGCCGTCCGGTGCTTTGGTATTCGGGTTCGCCTCGGCGGCAAGGAGAACCTTGATCGCGTCGAGCGGCTCACGATTCGATGCCTCACGGAAGGGCGGAGGTCCGAGACGGCCGAACCCGGGACCGGCGGCGAACGCCGCGCCCCGACCACCGGTCATCGTGACCATGACCGGAGTCTTTCCAATATTGGGGTTCCCGCGGCCGCCGCCGCCCGCCGCGGCTCCGGCTTTCGCCGCCTTCTTGACCTCGGTCGGACTCCATTCGACCTGAGCACCGTGCGCGAGCATCAACTTCAGCGCTTCGACGTCGGACGCCTGGGCCGCGCGATAGAACGGCGACGCGTTCTGTTCGGGGTCGCAGCACAGCGTGGTGGAGTGCATCTGGCCGACGAACGGCTTGTTCGGATCGGCCTTGCGATCGAGCAGCAGCGTGACGAGGTCGAGCGCGGTCAGCTTGTTGGGATGGGTCGCGCGCAGCCGCGATCCGTCGTGGGCGCGCATGTCGGTCGTGGCATCGTGCATGTCAACGGCGAAGTACAACGACCCGTCGTTCGGGTCGGCGCCGAGGTCGACCAGTTTGCCCGCCAGATCGAACCAATCGTTGACAATGGCGACCATCGTCGCCGTGAGGCCGTCGCCGTTGGTCAGCTTCGGATCGGCCCCGCCCTTGATGAGCGCGCTGGCGACATCCGTGTGCCCGTTGCGAGCGGCAAACATCAGGGCCGTGAAGCCGCCTGTTGCGTGGTCGCCATGCTTCCGTTCATCGATGGCGGTGACGTGAGCCTTGCGATTGGGATCCGCGCCCGCCTTTAGCAGCGCCGTGGCGACGTCCCCGTGACCTTCCGCCGCCGCCCACATGAGTGCCGTCTCCTGCTGGTACGAGTCGGCAGCGTTGACGTTCGCGTTCGCGCCCGCATCGAGGAGCAGCCGCACGGCGTCCAGGTGGCCGGTGCGCGACGCAGCCATGAGTGGCGTCTCGCCGTCAGGATGGGTGACCGCGAGGTCGGCCCCAGCCTTCAGCAGCGCCGCGATGAGGGGCGCATCACCCGAGCGGCTGGCCTGAAGCAGCGGCGTGATGCCGTAGTGATTCGGCGTGTTGACGGCGGCACCCGCGGCAATGAGCGCCCGCGCCATCTCCAGATTGGAATGGTAGGTCGCCCACAGAATCGCCGTGGACCCGTCGCGCGCGTGCTCGTTCACATCCGCGCGCTTGGCAATCAGCGCGCGAACAGCCCGGAGGTCGCCGTTCTCGGCGGCAGCGACCAGGGGGCTGTCGGCGGCGGCTTGTCCGCCCACGGCGGGAAGCAGGATGACGAGCGACAGCAACGACGTCAGCAGCCATCTGGAAGTCCGTGGAGTGCGCATCTCAGGCCCTGCCTCTTCAAAAGTCCAGCGAACGAGCGTCGAGCAACCGGCTCGCGACCGGGTCGTGGCAGCGCTGATCTTACACCGTTGGACGCCCCGGCGCAGCTAAGACTTGCGGACTAGGTGCCCCGTCCTGAAGTTTCACGGAACCCTTCGGTTAACAGGCGCAAAATGAGTACTTGCGGGGACCTACCGGTGTTGCCGGCGAGTCGCCGGATCGTGGATTTGAGCGCCGCTGAAAAAGGAAGGCGGCGGGGAGTATAGTGGCCCGAAGCCGGTAGCCAAAATGGAAATCCCAGGGACGAGACTTCAGCGTCTTGCCGCGACTCTCGCGGTGGCCGTTTTCACTTCGTGCCTGGCGAGCGTCGCAACCCTCGGGACGACCGTGACTCTTCCCGTCGAGATTGTGGGTGAGAACGGCACAACATCGAGTGTTACCGTCGAAGTTCCGGATCGGCGCGCGCGCGAGGTTCGGTCGCTGTGGATGCAGATCCATGGTTTGAGCTACGCCGACATGGTGAGCGTCCAGGTCAACAAGAGCGCCTGGTTTTCTCTGAACAACGACACAGTCGCCGTCGCGGAGCCTGGCAAGAGCTATGGCGGAATAGGCGGGGGTTTCTCGACGCTCAAGGTGACCCTGACGCTCCCTGCGGACGCCGTGGTTGAGGGCGCCAACACTATTCGGTTCCGCTTCAACCAGTCCGATGGGGTCGTCAGCGGTTTTCGAGTAGTGGCCTTCAATCTTCTTACCGGTGATTCGAGCAAGGTTCTGGAGCCTGACGCATTCACGCAGGAAGACCCCGACACGTGGACGCCGCCCTTGCGCGATCCCGATTCCATACGGGCCGGGCAGGAACTTTGGCTGAGCGCCCACCTCAAGGCAAGCACCCTCCCAAATGCCCCGCAGATTCGCGCCCACTGTTCGGACTGCCACGCTTACGACGGCCGTGATCTCAAGTACTTTGGCTTCTCCAACGCATCGATTGCCGCCAGATCCCGTTTTCATGGGCTTTCGGATCT
>JBGPKK010000268.1:0-5444 GCA_041485905.1 Vicinamibacteria bacterium | reverse complement strand
CGCGACGTGCTGTTGCCGATCCTGTTGTATCCGATCACGGTTCCGGTGATGATTGCTGGCGTGCGCGGCACGGCGGCCCTGCTGGCGTCGCCGCCAGACGAGCCGGTCGCGACGATGTGGCTGGCGCTGCTTCTCAGCTTCGACGTCGTCTTCGTCACGCTCGCGTTGTGGACGTTCGAGCCGTTGATGACGGAGTGATCGTAGACATATGCGTCGGGTAGGCCGGGTTGGTCAGGTAGGCCCTGCCCCGCCTAACCTATAAGAACCTTATGCGAAAGCTGTTTGTCCCACTCGTGATCGTGACGGCCCTGATGTTCGCCTACGCGCCGGTGATGATTGCCAACGCCCTGTTCGAGTCGACCATGGGGCTCGTGCAGAAGATTTTCTATTTCCACGTGCCGGCCTGGTTCGCGATGTTCACCTCCGTGTTCGTCTGCGGGGCGGCGAGCGCGATTTACCTGTTCAAGGGACGTCGCGAGGCGGACCGGATCGCGGTGTCTGCCGCGGAGATCGCGGTGCTCTTCGGTGCGATCGGCCTGGTCACGGGTCCGCTCTGGGGAAGAAAGGCGTGGGGCGTCTGGTGGGAGTGGGATCCGCGGCTGACGATGGCGTTCCTGCTCGAGCTCATCTTCCTGGCGTACTTGCTCGTGCGCACTTACGGAGGACCCGGGTCCGATAAGCTGGCAGCCGCGATGGGGATCTTCGGCATGGCGAACGTGCCGTTCGTGTACGTCTCGGTGAACATCTGGCGCACGCTGCATCCGAAGACGACCGTGGTGCCGACTCTGGGTCCGGGCATGCGCGGCGCGTTCTGGTTCTGCGTCCTCGCCTTCATGCTGCTGTTCGGCCTGCTGCTGACGCTGCGCGTCCGTCTCCAGGAGCGGCGGGCGACGCTTGACGAGCTGTACCTGGCTGAAGAGGACGGCGCGGTATGAGAACTCTGCCACGGCAAACTATGGTGAAACGACTGCTGACTCTCGTCTTCTCCCTCGCTCTCGTCGCGCCCGCCTTCGGCTTCCAGCCCCCGGCGGGGCTAAGCGGATTCGAGCCCGTGACCGGGGTTCCTCCGAGCGAGCAACTGCCAGCGGCCCCGCTCTTGATCGCGGCGTATGCGTTCGTGTGGGTTGCCGTCCTGTTCTATGTGTGGACGATCTGGCGGCGGCTGAATAAAGTCGAGAAGGAGATGCAGGCTCTCGAGCGTCGGAGCCGCGCCCGGTGACTGCCGGCCACTTCATTTTCATCCCGGCAGTGCTGCTGGTCGGTATCGTGCTCGGGTGGATTCTAGGTTCCCGAGCCGCCGGCGACGCGTACGCGGCAGAGCTGCGGAGACGCGAGGAAAGGCTTGCGCGGTCTGGCGGGGCAGGTGAGTCTGGTAGGTCTGGTAGGTAAAGCGAGCTCTTGCCCGACCTGCTACCGTCCCACCGCCAGCCGCTGCGCAAGCACTTCGGGCAGGCCGGCCCTGATGACCTTCGCCTGCGCGTCGCTTACCGCATACTTCACACGAAACATGTCCACGCGCCGCGCGGCCTCGTCCACGATGGCGTAGGCGGCGCGCGGATCGCCGTCGCGCGGCTGACCCACGGACCCGGGATTCACGAGATGCTTGGAGCCGTCGACCAGTTGCACGCGCGACTGGACGAACGGGACGGCGCTGTCGAGCGCATCGAGCGAGAGCTCGAACGCGGCGGGGCAATGCGTGTGGCCGAACAGGCACAGCGGCCGTGAGGACGTCTTGAGCGCGCGCGCGGCGTCGAGCTCGTCGAAGACGTAGGAGTCCTCATCGAACGGGGAGCCGTGGCAGATTTCCACCATCTCGCTGACCTGAATCGGACCCTGCGGAAGCTCGGCGAGCCACGCGCGGTTTTCGGCGGTCAGCGTGTCGAAGGTCCAGCGCACGGCGTTCCGCGCGACCGAGTTGAAGCCGTCCGCCTCCTCCAGACCGCACGCCACCTTATCGTGGTTCCCGCGGACTATGGCCACAGGATTCAGGCCGCGTATGCGGTCCACCACGGCGTTGGGGTCGGCGCCGTAGCCGACCAGGTCGCCCAGAACGAGCGTTCCGTCGTACTTGTGGACGGCGGCGTCGGCCAGGCATGCCTCGAGCGCCTCGAGGTTTCCGTGAATGTCGGTGAGAACGAGGTAGCGCATCACGATTTCAGCCAATCCATCACCTCTTCGGCCAGCGCGTCCACGCTCGCACGGCTGGCATCCAGCCGCCGGTGCGCCTGCTGATAGGCCGCGCGACGCTGATAGTACAGATGCTCGAGCTCGGTGCGGTCGGCGGCCAGCGGCCGGCGTCCGTCGGTCGGCAGCCGGGCGATGACGCGGTCGAGCGGCGCGTCGAGCCAGATGGAGACGCCGTCCGCATTGATGGCCGCCCGATTCGACGGATCGACGAACGTGCCGCCGCCGGTGGCGACCACGGCGTGCCGCGGTAGCAGCTGATCGAGGAGCACGGCGCGTTCGATCGCGCGAAAGTGCGACTCGCCGTGGCGCGCGAAGATGTCGGCGACCCTCATATGCTCGCGCTTCTCGATCAGCTCGTCGATGTCCACCGCCGACCAGTCGAGCCGCCTGGCGAGCGCGCGGGCGAGCGTCGTCTTGCCCGCGGCCATGAAACCGACCAGGTAAATCTTGTCGGCCTTCACGCCACGAGCCGGCCCAGCATGTCGAAAAAGCCGGGATATGAGATGGCGACCGCTTCGGAGCCGTCGATAGTCGAGGGCCCGCGCGCGCCAAGCGCGGCGATGGCCAATGCCATGGCAATCCGGTGGTCGCCGTGCGCGTGGGCGACACCGCCCCGTGCCGCGCCGTTGCCGTGGATGGTGAAGCCGTCCGCGTGCTCGTCGGCGTCGATGCCGAGATGGCGAAAGCCGGCGACCAGTGTCGCAATGCGGTCGCTCTCCTTGACCCGCAGCTCTGACGCCCCGCGGACCGTCACCTCGCCGCCGTGCGCCGCGAGCGCCGCGATCGCCGGCAGTTCGTCGATGAGTCCGGGCACCTCCTCCGGCAAGATCACGACCGCGCCAGCCCGCTGGCCTTCGACCGAAATCGTCCCGCGCGGCTCGCCGGCATCCGTCCCGGAGACCTCCACGGCGACAATGGCTCCGAAGCGTCGCAGGACCGAAATGAGCGCGGTTCGCGTCGGATTGAGGCCCACGTCCTCGATGTCGATGCGCGATCCGGGCAGCGCGGCGGCGGCGACCATCCAGAACGCGGCGGAGGAAAAATCGCCGGGGATCGACAACGCGCGGCCCGTCAAGCGCTGACCGCCGCGGAGCGAGACGCTCGTTCCCTCGCGCGTGATGTCAGCGCCAAAGGCCGTCAGGGCGTGCTCGGTGTGATCCCGCGTCTGGGCCGGCTCGGTCACCGACGTGGTGCCGTCGGCGTCGAGCCCCGCCAGCAGCACGGCCGATTTCACCTGGGCGCTGGGAGACGTGGGTCGATGGTCGATGCCATGCAGCGGCCCGCCGTGCCGGCCGTGAATGACGAGCGGTGCGTGACCGTCGGTCGACTCGATGCGCGCGCCCATCCGTGCGAGCGGCTCCATGACGCGCCCCATCGGACGCTGCGACAGCGAGGGATCGCCGACCAGAGTGCTCGTGAACGGCTGGCCCGCCAACACGCCGGCCAGCATTCTCATCGTCGTGCCGGAGTTGCCGGCGTCGAGCGGACCCCCCGGCGAACGAAGACCGCGGAATCCTTGTCCAAGAACGGCAACGGCGCCGTCGGCGTCGGCTTCGATGTCGATGCCCAGATGTCGGAGGCACGCGAGCGTCGATTGACAATCGGCGCCCGGCGCATACCCGGACAAGGGGGACCGGCCTTCCGCCAGCGCCGCGAGCAGCGCATACCGATGCGAAATGGATTTGTCGCCAGGCACACGCAGTCGGCCCTGAATCCGCCGGGCCGGATCGATCGTCGTCGCGGACATGGATAAATCTTATGATACTCACGACCGACGGACGAGGGCGGGGTCAGTCACTCTTGACATGATCGACCAGATGGTATTCACTCGCGCCCCAGTCGCGTCGCGTGCATGATGATCAACCGACAACAGGTGGTCCGGCTCGAGTTCACGAGCGCTGTCGAGATGGTGGACTTCGTCCAGGTCGTGAGCGATCACGTCGGCCGCACGTTCGGCCTCGACGATGACGCGCTCCATTGGGTCGGGGTGGCGATCCGCGAGTCGGTGATCAACGCCATCCGCCACGGCAACCGGAACGACGTGTCGAAGCATGTCTTCGTCGAGTTCGGCGTCGCGCCGGCCGACGAGGTGGCGGTCCTGACCATCTCCGTGCGCGACCAGGGTGAAGGGTTCGACCCTGAGACGCTTGAAAGTCCTCTGGATCCGGAGAACCTGCTGAAATCCAGCGGCCGCGGCATCTTCCTGATCCGCAACTTCATGGACGAAGTGCGTCTGCGGCGGGCGCCCGAAGGCGGGATGGAAATCCGGATGGTCAAGCGGCTGCACCCGGCCGAGTCCGCCAATCCCGCCGACAACACCTGAGTGGCTGTCGACCCTCTGTTTCTGGCGACCGCCGTCGAGACGGTCGTTCGCGCCGGCGAGATCCAGATGGCGCGCTTCGGCCGCGACATTCACGTCGACAAAAAAGGGACCATCGATCTCGTCACCGAGGTCGATCTCGCCGTGGAGCGGATGTTCCGGCATCTCATTGCCGAACGCTTTCCCGATCATCACGTGCTGGCGGAAGAACTGGGGGACGGCACATTGGTGCCCGGCGGGCCGTGCTGGGTGTTCGATCCGCTCGACGGCACGACGAACTACGCGCATGGACTGCCGATCTTCTGCGCGTCGCTCGCGCTCGAAATCGACGGCGTTGCCGAAGTGGCCGCGGTTTTCGATCCGAGCCGCCGGGAGCTGTTCACGGCCGAGCGGGGCAGTGGTGCGTTTCTGAACGGACGGCCGCTCCGTGTGTCGTCGACCGATGCGCTTGTCGATGCGATGCTGGTCACAGGCTTCCCGTATGACATCCACGACCGGGTCGGCGAGCTCGTGGGCCTGTTTGCAGATTTCCTCGGCGTGGCGCGCGCGGTGCGCCGCCTCGGTTCGGCGGCGATCGATCTGTGCTGGGTTGCGGCCGGACGCATGGACGGGTTCTGGGAAGTGAGTCTCAAACCGTGGGACATCGCCGCCGGCGCGCTGATTGTCGCCGAGGCGGGGGGCCGCGTGACGGCCATGGACGGGGCCCCGTTCACCCCACAGCTCGGGGACATCGTCGCGACCAACGGCCGGATCCATCCGCCCATGCTCGACACCATCCGTCGTTGGCGCAGCTCCGCTGTCGATTAGTCCGGACAATCTGATACCACCGAGAGACACGCCGAGGCACTCCGAGTATTTTTGAAGGTATTTCACCATGTGTGGCTGGCATCTGTTCTGCTAGAGCGGGACAATAGGAGCATGTCCATGATGCGTCGAT
>JBGPKK010000267.1:0-5463 GCA_041485905.1 Vicinamibacteria bacterium | reverse complement strand
CCAACAAGTACATGCACACGCCGCAGGGCGTGTTCGAGATGAAGTACTTCTTCCACAGCGGGATCAGCAGCTCGTACGGCGAGAGCGTCTCGTCGGTGACCATCAAGCAGCGCATCCGCAAGATCATCGAGAACGAAGACGCGCGAAAACCGTTGAGCGATTCGAAGATCGTCAGCATCCTGCAGCGCGAAGGCCTGATGCTGGCGAGGCGGACGATCGCGAAGTACCGCGAGGAGCTCAAGATCTCGACGTCGAATCAGCGGAAGGTGTTGTATTAGCGTGCGACTCGAACTGACCGGTCGACACGTTGACATCACTCCGGCCTTGCGGCGACTCGTCGACGCCAAGCTGGCCAAGCTGGAGCGGCTGTTGAAAGACAGCGCCGTCTCGGCGCAAGCCGTGCTCACGAAAGAGAAGTACCGTCTACGCGCCGAGATCACGCTCCACGCCCGCGGCGAGAAGTTCCTGCACGGCGTCGGCAGCGCGGCCGCCTGGGGAACCTCGCTGACCCAGGCGATCGACAAGATTGCGCAGCAGGCGCAGAAGGTGAAAGGGAAATGGCAGGAACGTAAGCGCCGGGGCGCCCGGACCACCGACGCGACGGCCGAAATACGTGAGCCGAGCGCGCCGGCGGCGCGGGCCGCTACGCGCGAGAAGCCGCGGATGCCTCGCGTGTTTCGCTCGTCGCGTCAGGCGATCAAGTCGATGTCGGTGGCCGAGGCGGCGCGCGAAATGGACGCGCGGCGCGAGGGCTGTGTCATTTTTCTCGACCCCGGGCGCGCATCGGTCAGCGTTCTCTACCGCCAGCAGAACGGCGAGCTGGCGCTGGTCGAAACCGAAGCGTAGCCATCTTGCAGGGCCGGGTCTTCAGACCTGGCCTGGCGACAGCACGCAGCTGGCACGGTCTGAAGACCGTGCCCTACACTGTCTGACATGCCCTCAACTCCAGGCGTCACCGTCGGCGCGCTGCTCGGCAGCCGGCCCGAGGCGTTCGGCCTCCCGTGCGAAGTGCTGGCCGGCGCCGGTGGCTTCGAGCGCCGCATCACAAGCCCCTACATTCAGAAGACGGGCCTGGCGCTCGCCGGCTTTCATGAATATCTGAAGCCGGGGCGCGTGCTCATTTTCGGCGAGAGCGAGATCCGGTATCTCGAGAGCCTGGAGACGTCGGCGCGCATGAACTCGCTCGGTCTGGCGCTCACGCTCGATTTCCCCTGTGTCCTCATCACGGGCGGGTTCACCCCGCCGGCCGAACTGGTCATCGAGGCCGACCGGGTCCAACTTCCACTGCTGAAAACGCCGGTGGCCACACCGACGGCGATCGCAAAGCTGACGGCGATTCTCGAGGACTGGCTGGCCGAACACACGGTCACGCACGCCGTGCTGATGGACATTCTCGGCCTCGGCGTGCTCATCGTCGGCGAAAGCGGGATCGGGAAGAGCGAGTGCGCGCTCGACCTCATCGTCCGCGGCCACCGGCTGGTGGCCGACGACACGGTCGATATTCGTCGTCGGGCCGAGTCGATCCTGATCGGGACATGCCCGGAGCTGACGCAGCACCACATGGAGCTCCGCGGACTCGGCCTGATCAACGTGAAGGATCTGTTCGGCATCGCCTCGACGCGATCCTCCAAGCGCGTGGAGCTCGTCGTCCAGCTCGAGCGCTGGGATGCCACGCGGGAATACGAGCGGCTGGGCCTCGACGATGAGTTCTTCGAGATCCTCGGGTTGCGCGTGCCGCTTATCCGCATGCCGGTCGCGCCCGGGCGGAGCGTCGCGATCCTCGTCGAGGTGGCCTCGCGCAATCAGCTGCTGCGCGCGCGCGGCCACCATGCGGCGCGCGAGCTCGCCGCCAGGCTCGAGCAGACCCTGCGGAGCTCCCGTATGCCGTCGCCCCAGCCAGACGACGAAGAGGATGACGAGCTCGAACCGGGAGGCCGCAGGTGACACCGCGGGCGAAAATCGTGCCCCGGGAGAATCGAAAACGGACCGATCGGAAGGGCAGCGCGGCTCTGAAAGGCACCAAGGCCAGGCAGCCATTCATCGTGCTCACCGGCCTGTCCGGCTCGGGGAAGTCGCAGGCGATCCGCGCGCTGGAAGACCTCGGATATTTCTGCGTCGACAACCTGCCGACGACGCTCATCCCGACCCTCGCGCAACTCTCGCTGCGCGGCGACGGTATCGAAAAGGTCGCCATCGTCGTCGACGTCCGGGAACGGAACTTTCTGGCGCAGTTCCCCAAGGTCTTCAACCGCCTGCGGAAGATGCGCGGGCTCAATCCAATTCTGATCTTTCTCGACGCCAGCACGTCGGCCCTCGTCCGCCGCTTCAGCGAGACGCGCCGCCCCCATCCACTCGCACGTGACCGATCGGTGGGCGAAGGGATTCGCGAGGAGCGGGCGCGCATCATGCCGGTCCGGGAGCTGGCTGACCAGATCATCGACACGTCGGACATGACGGTCCACGAGCTGCGACGGTCCTTCATGACTCTGTCGCGCGGCCGATCGCAAGGACGGATCGTCATCACGCTCCTGAGCTTCGGCTACAAACACGGCGTGCCCGTCGACGCCGACCTGGTGTTCGACGCGCGCTGTCTGCCGAATCCGCACTTCGTCCCCGCGCTCCGCCGGCGTACTGGACGCGACCGCGCCGTGGTGACGTACATGGAGCGCGACGCCGGGACGCGCGAGTTCATTGACCGGCTCGAGGAATACCTGCGCTACGTCGTGCCGCACTACATCGCGGAAGGCAAGAGCTACCTGACCATCGCGGTTGGCTGCACTGGCGGCCGGCACCGATCAGTCATGATCGCGGAGCGCCTGCGCCGCTCGCTCGCGAACCTCGGCGTGCGGATGCGGGTCCGGCATCGGGACATCGGCCATGCGTGAGAGTGGTCAGGTAGGTCTGGTGACCTGCCCGACCCACCTGGCCTAGGATAGTCACCTGTGATTGGGGTCGTCGTCGTCACGCACGGCCAATTGGCGACCGAGCTGGTCAACGCCGCCGAAATGATCGTCGGTGACCTGCCCAGCTTTACGGCGGTGTCGATTGGCTGGCATGACGACGTGAACGATGCCAGTGAGGAGATTGCCCAGGCCATCGAGCGCGTGGACGCCGAGGCAGGGGTCCTCTTGCTGACAGACATGTTCGGAGGCACGCCGTCGAACCTCGGGATGACGTTTCTGGCGACGGATCGCGTCGAGGTGATTACGGGCGTCAATCTGCCGATGCTCATCAAGCTCGCCGGCTTGCGGAGCTCGTCGGATCTCCTCGGCGTCGCTCGCGAGATGCGCGATCACGGCCGGAACGCGATCTGGGTGGCATCGGACCTTCTGCGTGGAGACAAGACGGGTTGACAGCGCGTCGCGTCACTGTCGTGAATCAGCTCGGCATGCACGCGCGCGCGGCGGCGAAATTCGTCCACCTCGCGACCAGGTTTCAATCGCATGTCCGCGTGGCGCGCGACGCGCGGCAGATGGACGGCAAGAGCATTATGGGGATTCTCCTGCTCGCGGCCGCGTGCGGGTCGACGATTACGATCACGGCCGAGGGCGCCGACGAACACGATGCGGTCGAGGCGTTGACGGCGCTGGTGCAATCGGGTTTCGGCGAGGACACGGCATGCGGCGCCTGACCGGTATCGGCGTCTCTCCGGGTATCGTCGCCGGACGCGCGGTCATCCTCATCCAGCGTGCACAGGTTCTTCGCTATCAAATCGCGCCGGGCCGTGTGGACCACGAGCTGGCGCGTCTCGAGCAGAGCCGCAGTCGCTCGCGACAGCAGCTGTCCGACATCCGCGACAATATGGCGAGGCGCCGCGGCCCCGAGCTGGCCTCACTGTTCGACGCGCAGCTCCTGATGCTCGACGATCCGATGGTCATTCCACGCGCGGCCGCGATCGTCCGCGAACAGCGGGTCAACGCCGAATGGGCCGTGCAGCAGGTGTTCAACGAGTTCAGCGCCGTCTTCGATGAAGTGGCGGATCCCTACCTTCGAGAGCGGCGCGGCGACGTCGCCGATCTGGTCGGCCGGCTGAAAATGAATCTGCGGCAGGGGCTCGAGACGCCGCGCGATCTGCTGCGCGAGCTCGACGAGTCGTCAGTGCTCATCGCCGACGAGCTCACGCCTTCTCTCGCGGCGCAGGTGGACTGGACCAAGGTCCGCGGCTTCGCGACCGACGCCGGCAGCCGCACCTATCACACCGCGATTCTCGCGCGGTCTCTCGAAGTGCCCGCCGTGGTCGGGCTGCACAACGCGAGCCGTTCGATCGAGGCCGGCCAGCTCGTTGTGGTGGACGGCACCGGCAGCGCGCTAATCGTGGATCCCACTGAAGAAGTGCTGGCGGGTGTCGCGCGACACGCCGACGATCGACGTCCCGCCGTGGGCGCGGACGCGGAACGGCGACGTCCGGCGACGACGGCGGACGGGGTGCGCGTGCGGCTCGACGCGAACATTGAGTTTCCCGACGATCTGGCCGCCGCGCGGTATGCCGGCGCCGAGGGCATCGGGCTGTACCGGTCTGAATTCCTCTTCACGAGCGCGGCGTGCGATATCGCCGACGAGGATCAGCAGTACGAAATCTACCGCGGAATGCTCGAGGGCATGGCGCCCGGCTCGGTCACGATTCGGACGTTTGACGTCGACGAAGACCAGCTCGCGTCGTACGCGGCGAACAAAGACGTGAGCGCGTGGGCCGCGAAGGAAGACCGCGGCAGCCGGCAGGGCCTGCGGGGACTTCGGCTCAGCCTCTCGCGCCCGGAGCTGTTCCAGGTGCAGTTACGCGCCCTGCTCCGGGCCGCCCGTCACGGCACGCTGCGGATCATGTTTCCATTCGTGTCCGGCGTCGAGCAACTGCGCGACGCGCGCCGCCTCGTGAACGAGGCCGCCTCCGAGCTCGCGCGCCGCGGCGAATCGGCGTCGCCCGTGCCGATCGGGGTGATGATCGAGGTCCCAGCCGCCGCGTACACGGCGGATCTCCTCGCCCGCGAGGTCGACTTCTTCACCATCGGAACCAACGACTTGATTCAATATTGTCTCGCGGTCGATCGCGCAGACGAGCGCGTGTCGCTCCTGTACGAGCCGCTGCATCCGGCAATCCTCCGGATGATTGTGATGGTGCGGCGGGCGGCGGCGCGGCGCCGCATTCCCGTGTCGCTGTGCGGGGAGATGGCGTCGGACCCGGCGCTGCTGGCGCTGCTGGTGGGGCTCGGGTTGAGGGAATTCAGCATGACGCCCGGCGCAATCCCGCTCGCCAAGCAGGTGCTCGCCGACGTGCACAGCGGCGAGCTGCGGGCGATGGTACGCCGGATCCTGCGAATGGCGACCGTCGACGAGATCGAACGGGAACTGTTGGCCGCTCTCCCGCGGCCGTCTCACGCTGGCGAGTAACGAATCTGGTCATTTGGTCATCTGATCATCTGGTCATTGATTGTTCAAATGACCAGATCAATGACGAGATGGCCAGAT
>JBGPKK010000266.1:0-5481 GCA_041485905.1 Vicinamibacteria bacterium | reverse complement strand
CTGTGCAGCAGTTGGCGGGTTCTCGGATCGGTCCTGCCTTGTCGCCAAGGGTTTGCCCAACGGCCGCGCTCCCATGTATGCGGCCCAGTGGTGGGCGCACCTGGTGGGCGCACTTC
Source organism: Vicinamibacteria bacterium (assembly GCA_041485905.1). GTDB lineage: Bacteria > Acidobacteriota > Vicinamibacteria > Vicinamibacterales > CAVVIG01 > JAHFUI01. The sequence continues at coordinate 5,365 of JBGPKK010000266.1, read as the reverse complement.
GAGTTCACCCGCATAAACATTGCGCCAACTATCCTCCGCAAAAAGATCGAAGATTTGCACGAGGCGCACCCGTATATGTCCGTTCCAAACTTGTATCGGCCGATTGGGGAAGTCGATCTGCGGATTCGCGGGCTTTAGAAATCCTATACCGATCGCATGGCCACCATCGGCTGGACCGACGCGGCGCGGCGTGCAGGGGCGAGGCTGGCCAGGACTGCGACGAGTACTGCGATCGCGGCGCCGACGACGTAAGCCAGGGGTTCCACGTTGCTCAGCGGGATGCCCATGTTTTCGCCGTTGAGGCGAACGAGGGCGGCCGTAAGGACGAGTCCGACGGCCACGCCGGGCATGACGAGCTTCACGACGTCGACCAGGATCATGCGAAACACTCGTCGACGCGAGGCGCCCAGCGCGACCCGCACGGCAATCTCGCGCGTGCGCGTCGCGACCATCAATCCGACGACGCCGTATATTCCGAGTGCAGCCAGCATCAGGATCACACTGCCGGCGGTGCCCCCGACCGCCGACTGCACCAGGAAGTCGCGCATGCTGTTTTGCCGGAGCCACACGCCGGTGACGACCTTGGAATAGGGCACGCCGTCAGGCGTCTTCACGTTCTGGTTGAAATCCGGACCAAGATCGCGGACCGCGTTCTCGAGAGCCGCGTTCAACTTCATCGGTTGTTCGCCGGGCGCACTGCGCGCAATCAGAAACACCGTCGGCGACGAGTGCTGTGCCAACGGCAACAGTAACTGTTCCCGCTGCGTGCTCATCTGCGACGTGGGGAAATCGCCGGTCACACCCACGATGGTGAGTGTTTGCTGCGTCTTGTCTTCGGCATCGGCGGCCCCGAACGTCAACCGCTTGCCAATGGCTTCGGCCGCGTCGGCCTTCGGAAAGAGTTGGTCGGCGAGCGGTTTCGAGATGACGGTCACCATTTCCGCGCCAGCGCCGTCATCAACGCTGAAGCCACGCCCGCGCAACAGCGGGATGCCCATCGTGTTCAGATAGCCGTCACCGACGCGCGTCACGTGGACGGAGACGAACGTCGGAGCCACGTTCGCGTCCGCCGGCAGCGAGACCTTCGCGGTGCGGCCCGAGAAATCCAGCGGCAGGCCATCAGCCACCGTGACGGATGCCACACCGCTTGCCTTTGCGAGATTGTCCCGGACGGTTCGGATTCGAAAACCGGCGCTTTCATGCGCAGCGGCGTCGAGCTTCAACGGCGCTGCGTAGAGCAAGTCCGATGCAAATCCGAGGTCGGATGTCGCGGTTGCGCGTACCCGATCGAGCGACATGCCACTCATCACGATCAAGGGCACCGCGATCGCGACCTGCAACGCAGCCGTCACGCGATGAACGCGGCCCGCGCGGAACCCGCCGACGCCGGCATCATCCTTCAGGGAGGAGATGATCACCGGACGACTGAATCGAGTTGCCGACAAGAATCCGCACACCACGCTTGTCACAAGGCACAGCCCGACACAGATCGCGATGATGGATAGATCCACTCTCAGCGCCTCTTGCATTTGAAGCGGGAGGGGTCGATCGACCCACCAGGACAACACTGAGGGAATGTTGAAGAGCACAACGGAGCCGAGAGCCCCTCCCAGACCCGCCAGTACGATCGCTTCGGACAAGAGATGCTGCACCAGCCGTCCCCGGCTCGCGCCGATCGCCTGGCGGATCGACAGTTCCCGCTCACGCATCACGCCGCGAACCTGCATCATGCCGGAGATATTCAGGCACACGACCACAAGCACCGTGCCGGTCAGGGTCAGCGCGACGGCCTCAATGATCGCAAATTGGGAGCGATCCAGACTTCCGGCGGCGTCGTACCGCTCGACGATACCGGCCTTGAACTCGTTCGTCGACGGATACTGTTTGGCCAACCGCGCTGTGACGGCAGCAACCGCCGCGCTCGCCTGCGCCAAGCCGGCTCCAGGCGACAAACGTGCGTGGATATGCACCCACCCGATGTCCCGATTGGAACGAACGTTGTTGTCAGCGCGGAGACGTGGATGCCGTTCGAGCGGAACAAAGAGTGCTCTTCCCTGAAGAGCGAGGTGCCCCTCAAAGTGATCCGGTGCGATGCCGACCACGACATGGGGGAATACGATCCAACGTGAGCGTCTTCCCGACGATGTCCGGATCGGAGGCCAGCCGGTTCCGCCAGAAGTTGTATCCCACAATCACGACGGGCTTCGCCGCTGGCGCGTCATCCGTCTTCTCGTCGAATCCAGGTCCCCGCGCCAGCGCCACGCCGATCGCCCTGAAGTAGTTGGCCGAGACAAACATCGTCGACGACGCCGTCTTCTGTTCTCCTGGAGTCTGAACGGTGACTTCGACTCCATCGGTCCAGCCGATGATGGCCATGCCCGTGTCGGCGTCGCGCAGATCCACAAAGTCCGGATAGGACCAATCGTTGCTGGCGGCGCGCGAGCCACGTGGCGACATGACGAGTTCGACCAGACCCTCCGTGTTCACGCCGGGAGGCGGCATCTTCAGTATTCGCGCGCCGTACGGAATCGCGATGACCGGCGCCATGCCGATTCCCAGCGACACGACACACACGAACGTGAACGCTCGGGCCTTCGCCAGCGACCGGCCGGCATAAACCAGATCACGCCAGATACCCGTGAACATAGCCGCGATTTAATCACGAATGGCTTTGTCACACAAAGTATTTTGTTATGGCGCCAGCTGGCTACCCGAGCCGCAAAGATATCGCGAACATGTCATATGATTTCGATCACCATGTGTAAAGTCGCCACAATCGCCCTCGCCGTCTCGCTTCTTGCGCCAGCCATCCACGCGCAGCAGCGGAAGGCGCCAGCGTTCGAGCTCGATCCGAAATGGCCCTCCGTGCCGAACAACTGGGTGCTCGGCGAAGTGACGTCGATCTCCGTCGACAGGAAAGACCACATCTGGGTGCTGCACGTCCCGCAGTCGATTCCCCAGCCGCAGCGCGCGAACGCGGCGCCGCCGGTGCTCGAGTTCGACGCCGCGGGAACACTGCTGACAAGCTGGGGCGGGCCGGGCGACGGCTTCGAGTGGCCCGAGCGCGAGCACGGCATCTTCGTGGACGCGAACGACTTCGTCTGGATCGGTGGGCGCGGCGGCTGGCCGCGGCCGGCGACGCCCGGCACCAGCGACGACATGATTCTGAAATTCACGATGGCTGGAAAGTTCGTCATGCAGATCGGCCATCGCGGGCAGAGCAAAGGCAACGCCGACACGGAAAACGTCCACCAGCCCACCGATACCTTCGTCGACACGTCAGCGAAAGAAATCTACGTCGCCGACGGTTACGGCAATAAGCGTGTGGTGGTGTTCGATTCAGACACCGGGAAGTTCAAGCGTATGTGGGGCGCATTCGGCAACATGCCGCCTCCAACACTGGCCCCGAATCCCGCGGTGCCGCAGCCGCAGACCGCTCCCGAGGGACCACAGGACTTCGGGCTGCCGCACGCGGTGAAAGTGTCACGCGACGGCGTCGTCTACCTCGCAGACCGAATCAACAACCGGATCCAGATGTTCACGACGGCCGGGAAGTACATCAGGCAGGTGCGCGTGACGAACGACGGCAGCACGGTCGTGCCGGTCCCCGCGGGCTTCGCGTTCTCGCCCGACAGGAAGCAGCAGTTTCTCTACGTCGTCGACTCCGGGCCGATGCGCGTCGTGATTTACGATCGCCCGACGATGACGCAGATTGGCGCGATTGGCATGCGCGGCGCGAAGCCGGGCGACTTCGACATCGTCCACCACATGGCAGCCGATTCGAAAGGCAATCTCTACACGGCGGAGATCGTCACGAACCGCCGGGCGCAGCGATTCGTGCTGAAGAACGGGAAGTAATCTGTCGGAACGGTACCCATCCCGCCGAGGCGACCGCGCGTTCCGCCGAGCTCGATCGAAGCGGCATCAGTTGGCAGCGGGCAATGACGGCGGTGACCGTTTCGTCGCCCTGCGGCGCCGTCGGAGCCGCTTGCCCCGCCTTGTTCCACCCCATCTGCACGATAGAGGGTGGGACAGTACGGCACGGCAGGATCATCCGCCTCAGAAGTCGGCCTGTTCCGCAGGGGTCGACGTGACGCTTGGAGATACAACACCGGCAAGACCTGGGGACAGGTGCCGTCCCACTGTTTGACCTTTGGACCGAGGGTCCCGTCGCTTCGGTCCACCACCAGCGCCAACACGTCGTCCATCGGGATGTCTTGGGTCTGGGTCAAGTTGCGGATCTTCAACGCAAAGCGTTCCTCGAGGAGCGTCTGCAGCATGAGCCGCAGTTGCCGGGGCGTCGCTTCCGCCGACGCGACACCTTCGACGGCAAAGGCCGTCCTATTGATCCAGTCCGGACCTCCCGTGACACGCATCGACGTGTTGAATCCTCCGTCACCGTATGCGGTGTAGATCAGCGCCATCAGCGTCATGCTGGGGATGTACAGACGATTCGGGCTGGGCCGTCACGAGTGCGATCGCGGCGACGGTGAACACCCCGGCTATCCATCGACGTGAGACACGTGCATTCATGTTCATCTGATCCGCGACATTACGCGCGCTGCTTACGGTCGCAGTTCGGAGGGTTCGCCCTCGGGGACAGCGCCCAGCTGAAACTGTCGCCCACACGCCGTATCGAGCTCGGGTCGACGGTGTTCGGATTCACGTCGCTCTTGAAGTCTGGAAAATGCTCCCGTATCTGGGCCGCATCCCTTATTCGATTGCCCGTAACCACGACGCGCGCTCCAAACACCAGCGCTTCTTTCGCGGGGCCGATGACGCGGTTATTCGTCAGTCGGCTCAGCGGAGCCCAATCGACGGTATAGGCCGTTTTGTCGTCCAGTCTGAGAACGATCCAGGTGTGCGGGTCCTTGAATTCGACCCTTTCGACTCGCCCCTCGATCGTGATGCTCTTGCACTCATCGTAGAAATAGGGGTGGCTGTGATGCGCGTACGCGGAGGACGCCAGGGTGGCTACATAGAGAATCACTGCCAGCATCACCAGTTCTTGCCTCATGCCAGTGGCCTCCAACGCTCTTCGATGCGTGCTCATGATGAACGAGTCGTTTCGCATGCGCGTAGTCTCGTAGTCTCTTGTTACCGGCTTGTGACGTTCCAAGCCGGAAAGCCCTCAGCGTTCAGCCCTCCGCCCTTGCGAGCGTTGCGCTCTTAGTCGCCGCCCGGCTCGAAGCGATAACCGATGTCACGAATCGTCCGAATATAGACGGGGCGGTGCGGATCCGGCTCCACTTTGGCCCGCAGCGTCGCGACACACCGATCGACGCTCCGTCCGGTGACGAAGACGGCATTCCCCCAGACGGCATTCAGGATCGTGTCGCGTGACAGCGCGCAGCCGGGACGGGAG
>JBGPKK010000265.1:0-5495 GCA_041485905.1 Vicinamibacteria bacterium | reverse complement strand
CTGCGCGACCACGTCGTCGGTGGCCTGATGCGGCGAGCCGAAAATGAAGTCCCAGTCGGAGTCGAGTACTTTGACCGGCATCAGCCTCACGCCAAACGCCACGCCGGCCGTGCCGATGCCGTCGTTGGTCAGCTGGCCGATCGTGCCGCTGACGTGCGTGCCGTGGCCGTCGAAGTCCAGGGGGACGTTCCCGTCCCAGATGAAATCGCGGGGCGCGACGAACCGACTGCCGGCTCCAAGCTGCGTGGCGGCCACGTAGGGCAACGTGATCCGGCCCAGCGCGGGACGCGGTCCCACCACGCAGCCCGGCGGCCTGCCGATGCAGTCTTCGAACCACGCGCCCGCCGTCGCGACGATTGTGGCGTTCGCGTACGCGATGCCGGTGTCGATGACCGCCACGATGATCGAGGATCCGGCCTGAGGTTGAATGTCCCAGGCGCGCTCCATGTCGATCATCGGAAGATTCCACTGGCGCGTCGCATACAGGGGATCGTTTGGCTTGAATTCCGCGTGGATGCGATAGTCCGCCTGCGCGTACTCGACGTCCGCGCGCTGCTGAAGCGACGCCGCGACGGCCTCCGCGTCTTCAGCCTCGTCGATGCGGACCACGTCAAAGTTCGCATAGGCAGGCTTCTCGGAGATTGAGGCGGTGCGCGAACCCGCCGAGAGCGCCGACAGCCGCGCCGCGGACGATACACCGTCGCGGAATTTCACGATGACCCGGCCCGGCATGTACCGGAAGCCAGCGCCAATCCGATCCGGCACGGCAGCGCTCGAGCGGATCGAGTGAAGACCCGATACCGGGCCGCGTGAGACGTCCTCGACGACGCCGCGATCGATGGCCGGAAGACCGAGACCCAGCACCACGTCGAGCGGCGCGAGGCTCGACGTCTGTCCGCGGCCGGCGGCGCCGAAAATGTTGAACAGGCCGACCGACAGCGCGAGCAAAAACAGGGGAACACGAAAACAACGCATTCAGGTATTCTAGCTGCTGTCATCACTCATATGGCTGAAACACTCTTTCAGAAAGTCTGGAACGCCCATACTGTGCGCACGCTGCCGAGCGGACAGACTCAGCTCTTCGTGGGTCTGCACCTCGTGCATGAGGTGACCAGCCCGCAGGCGTTCGACATGTTGCGCCAACACGGCTGGCGCGTCGCCTATCCGCAGCGCACCTTCGCCACCGTCGATCACATCGTCCCCACCGATTCACGGCGGCGGCCGTTCCTCGATCTGATGGCCGAGGAGATGACGACCGCGCTGGAGCGCAACTGCCGCGAATTCGGGATCAATCTCTGGGCGCCCGATAGTCCGGAACAGGGCATCGTCCATGTTATCGGTCCGGCGCTCGGTTTGACGCAGCCCGGCATGACGATCGCGTGCGGCGACAGCCACACCTCGACGCACGGCGCTGTCGGAGCGATCGCGTTCGGCATCGGCACGTCGCAGGTGCGTGACGTGCTCGCGTCGCAGTGCCTGGCGCTCGAGCCGCTGAAGGTCCGCCGCATCGACGTGAACGGGCGGCTGTCGCCCGGCGTGTACGCGAAGGACGTGATCCTGACGATCATCAGGCGCCTGGGCGTGCAGGGCGGTAATGGCTACGCGTACGAGTACGGCGGCAGCGCGATTGACGGGATGACGATCGACGAGCGGATGACGATCTGCAACATGTCGATCGAAGGCGGCGCGCGCGCCGGGTACGTCAATCCGGACGACACCACGTTTGCATACCTGCGGGGGCGGCGCTTCGCGCCGGCCGGAGACGGCTTCGACCGGGCCGTGACGTGGTGGCGAGACGTCGCTTCCGACGCGAACGCGCCGTATGACGACCGCGTGCGGTTGGAAGCCGCCGACATCGAACCAACCGTGACGTGGGGCATCAACCCCGGGCAATCGGTGAGCATCGGCGAGTCGATTCCAGGCGATGCGGACGAGGAAGCGCTCGCCTTCATGGGGTTCTCCCGCGGCGCGCGCGTGCGGGGCACGAAAATCGACGTCGCCTTCATCGGATCGTGCACCAACGGCCGTCTTTCGGATCTGGAAGAGGCGGCGCGGGTGGTCCGAGGTCACCACGTGGCGAAGCATGTGAAAGCGCTCGTCGTGCCCGGATCGAATACGGTCGCGCGCGACGCGGAAGCACGCGGCCTGCACGAGGTCTTCATGGCCGCCGGGTTCGAGTGGCGGGGCGCCGGCTGCTCGATGTGCCTGGGCATGAACACCGACCGGCTGGAGGGTCAGCAGGTCTGCGCCTCTTCGTCGAACCGCAATTTCAAAGGCCGGCAAGGCAGCCCCACCGGCCGCACGCTGCTGATGAGCCCGGCGATGGTGGCCGCCGCTGCCCTGGCCGGCGAAGTGGCCGACGTCCGCGAAATCCTCGAAGGGGCGCCCGCATGACCCTGGAAACAGCTCAGGGCGGGGCACCCGACCCCGTCGTGTCGTTGAGCGGTCGGGCCATCCCACTGCGCGGCAACGACATCGACACGGACCGCATCATGCCGGCCCGGTATCTGCGGGTCGTCTCGTTCGAAGGCCTCGAAGGCCATCTGTTCGAGGACGACCAAAAGGCCAACCCGCAGCATCCGTTTGGCGATCGGCGTTACGCCGGCGCCACGATGCTGGTCGTCAACGGGAATTTCGGCTGCGGATCGTCGCGCGAGCATGCGCCGCAGGGGCTGGCGCGGTACGGGATTCGCGCCGTCATCGGCGAGTCGTTCTCGGAGATCTTCCAGGGTAACTCGGCGATGCTCGGCCTTCCGTGCTTCGCGGCCGACCGCGCGTCGATCGAGCAGTTGCAGACACTTATCGAGCGCACGCCGGAGGTCGTCGTGGAGGCCAACGTCGAATCCGGCGCGATCACCGCCGGTTCGCTTCGCGTGGCGGGCTCGGTATCGCCGGCGCTGCGGGAGGGATTCGTCAGCGGTCAGTGGAATCCCACCGCCATGTTGCTCGACCGGTTCGATGAGGTTCGCGCGGTCGCGAACCGGCTGCCTTACATCTCCGGTTTCTGACCTCCCCATGATCTCGAGATTTCGTTCCGTCGAGATCCTGACAAGGACGATCGTCCTCGTCTGTCTGGCGATGCCAAAGGCCGCGGCGGCCCAACAGCCCGAGATCGCCACGATGGTGGCGTTCACCGAAGGCCCGGCCGCCGATCGGGACGGCAACGTGTTTTTCACCGACATCATCAACCAGCGGATCATGAAGCTCGGCAAGGACGGCGTGCTCTCCACCTACCGCGAGAAGAGCAACCTGGCCAATGGTCTGCTGATCGATCCGCAGGGGCGGCTGATAGCGTGTGAAGGCGCGGAGTTCGAGCGGCCGGGGGTGAAACTGAAGGGCAAGCCACAGGTAACCCGAACCGACCTGAAGACCGGCCGGATCGAGGTGCTCGCCGACAACTACGACGGCAAACCGCTGCAAGGGCCCAACGACGTCACCATCGACGGCAGAGGCAGGCTGTACTTCACCGACCTGGCCGGCGCGGCCGTTTACCGGGTTGACGCACCCGGCAAGCTGGCACGGATCCTCTCGGCGCCCGACGTCCAGCGCCCCAATGGGATTCAAGTCTCGCCGGATGACCGGAAGCTGTACCTTGTCGAGTCCAATCAGGCGCAGGGCGGCGCGCGCATGATTCGCTCCTATGACTTGCAGCCCGATGGGACGGTTCGCAACATGCGGATGCACTACAACTTCTATCCAGGCCGGAGCGCGGACGGCATGAGCATCGATGTGCAGGGAAATCTGTACGCCTCAGCCGGCATGAACCAGCTTCGCGGAAGCTCCGAGACGCTCGACACCAAGGCCGGCGTCTACGTCATCTCGCCTGCGGGCAAGCTGCTCAAGTTCATTCCGATCCCGGAAGACTTCATCACGAACAATACGTTCGGCGGGCCGGATATGAAGACGCTTTACATCACAGCGGGCAAGACGCTGTTTCGAGTGCGGACCGACATTGCCGGTCTTCCTCGATGAGATCGCGCGAACCAGCGGACAGCCGGACCGGCAACAAATGAGATAACGCACAATCCTCGCGGTGGCAAATACCGCCACCAACACCTCGCCTCGTCTCCATCTCCTTAAAGAATCGCCTCTGTTCTCGGCGGCCCGAACTGTGCATCGTGTGAATGCTCACGACGATGCTAGAATCGCGGCTATGCGAGAGGAGCCGCCGAAGATGGACGCGGTGCGCGAATCGATCCGCTACTCGTACGAAGATCTTGCGCTGTTCCCGGACGATGGGCTGCGGCGGGAAATCATCGACGGTAAGCTGTACGTGTCAGCGTCACCCGCGTTGCCGCACCAGATCGTGATCGGAAACCTCCATTTCCTGATCCGCGGCTACCTGGTAGCGCATCCGGTTGGCCGAATCCTCCTGGCGCCCCTCGATGTCGTCTTTTCCCAGTTCGACGTCGTCGAGCCGGACTTGTTGTTCGTATCGCACGCCCGGGACGGAATCCTGACACACAAGAACATTGCCGGATCTCCGGATCTCGCGGTCGAAGTGCTGTCGCCGAGCAGTCGACGGATCGACAACATCGTAAAACGACGGCTCTATGAGCGCTTCGATGTTTCCGAATACTGGGTGATCGATCCGGAGCAGGAGACTGTGAAGGTGTATCGACGAGGGAGCTCGGACCTTCCCTTCCGGCGGGTTGGCGAGTACATCAATGAAGCGGGCGACCGATTCACGAGTCCCCTTTTCCCGGATCTGACCGTGGAGCTCTCAGCGATCTTCCAGGATCTGCCATCACGATAAAGACACCGGGCCTCGAGCTGGTGCCGGCAGGCACCGGAACACATCCTGGCTCTGATCGAAGGGCCGGAACTCTACGAAAAGAGTTTTGGCATCCGGCCAGCAGAGGGATACGGCCTGGTCTGGAGGTGGGAGAAGCCGTGTGTTGGTTCTCCTTGACATAGACGACACGCTCTTGGATCACACGGCGGCCGAGCGATCGGCCGCGACGAAGCTCCATCAGAGCGCCGGCCTGCCGATACAGCTTGACGCGTTCCTCCTGGGCTGGAGCGCCGCCTTGGACCAACACTTCGGCCGCTATCTCGCCGGCGAAGTCTCATTTCAAGGACAACGCCGCGATCGGGTGAGGCAGACGATCGATCCTGATCTCTCAGACGCCGCCGCGGATGACCTCTTTGAAGGCTACCTGGCGACCTACGAAGCGAATTGGTCGTTGTTTCCCGACGTCCTGCCATGTTTCGAGCGCGTCTCGCCCCGTCGTCTTGGCGTCGTCTCGAACGGGCAAGGCTCTCAGCAACGTCGGAAGCTGGCGCGGACCGGCATCGCGGACAGATTTGAGTGCATCGTGATTTCCGAGGAGCATGGCCATGCCAAGCCGGCTCCGGACATCTTTCTTCGTGCCTGCGCGTTAGCGGGCGAATCGCCGAACAACTGTCTGTATGTGGGGGACCGCTACGAGACCGATGCCCTGGCGGCGCGAGCGGCAGGGCTGACTGGCGTGTGGCTCGATCGGAGGAGGACG
>JBGPKK010000264.1:0-5588 GCA_041485905.1 Vicinamibacteria bacterium | reverse complement strand
GTAGCGCCGCCCGGCCTCGAGCAGGCGCGCGACGAAGTGATCGGCCGCCGCGCCGGGCGCCCAGCCGGCGTACGTAAAGCCGATGAGATCCGACAGGTAATGATCGCGAAACGCGCAGCCGATGGCCGCTCGCGCGGCGGTCACGCGGTACGGCACATACAGGCGTTCCGGATGATCCAGATGACCGTTCTCGTCACGGCCGAACGTCTGTCCGAGCGTCCGCGCGAGAATCAGTTCGTCGGTCGCCATCCACGTGAAGCCGGCGGCCGCCGCGAGCGGCACGATGGCGTCCGACACGGCGCCCTCGGAAGGCCACAACCCGACCGGGACATGACCAAAGAGCCGCTCGTGCAGCGACGCCGCTCGCGCCAACTGTTCGGCCGCGTCTTCCGGATGCGTGAACCGCTGCCGCGGCATCCGCGAGTCGGGATGCGTCCGCAGGTAGATGTCCGTATCGCACAGCAGCGGCAGAATCGGATGGTAGAACGGTGACGTCGACAGCTCGATTTGTTCGCGCGCCGCGGCCTCCCGGTACTCCGGAATCACCCGATTGAGCAGTTCGAGCTCCACGGTCCGCAGCAGCAGCTTGTCGTCTTCGGTGAAGCCCCGGCCTGTGTCGATCAGACCGCGCACCCGCGCGTCGCCTTCCAGATACGAGGGATCGAGCCAAGCGAGCTTGTGCCAGACCTGCAGGTCGCGGAGGTCGTCGCGGCTGAACCGGCGCGCCGCCGCCCGAGCGTCGGCAGCGGTCGACAACGTGCCGCCACGGCGTGCGAGGAGCTCGGCGTACCGCGGATAGACGTCGATCATGCGCTGACGCTGCGCGTGGAAGAAGTTGTCGAGGATGAAGGCGACGTCCGCGTCGGTCAGGTCAGACGCGGGTTTGAGGCTGAGATCCAGGAAACGATCCCGGGCGCGGTCCTCGGCGAACGCCTCGAGCTGGACGAGCATCGACGGCACCAGGTTGAAGGTGACGCGGACGTCGGGGAATTCCCGCAGGAGCGCCACCATGCCGTAGTAATCCTTGAGCGCGTGCAGCCGGACCCACGGCAGGATGTGCTCGTGAGTCACGAGGTCTTCGTAGAACGGCTGGTGCATGTGCCAGAGGATGGCGACCTGGGTCATAGGTGTTAATCTGGGGCAGGTTACCCGCCCCCTACATGTTCAAGATACTCGACCGTTACATCGTCCGCGAGATCCTGCTCCCCTTCTTTCTGAGCCTGATCGTCCTCACCTTCGTCCTCGAGATCCCGCCGATCCTGCAACAGGGTGAGCCGCTGATCGAGAAGGGCGTGGAATGGACGATTGTCCTGCGCATCCTCGCCACGCTCCTCCCCCAGTCGCTCGGCCTCACGATCCCGATGGCGCTGCTCCTGGGCACGCTGATCGGACTCGGGCGGCTGTCCGGGGATCGCGAGTTCGTCGCGCTGCAGTCGTGCGGCATCAGCATCTTCCGGCTGCTGCGGCCCATCGCCCTGCTTGCGGCGCTGGCGACGGCGGCCACCGCGTACGTGATGATCGTCATGCTGCCGGCTGAGAACCAGCGGTTCCGCGAGATCACCTTCAACCTCCTCGCAACCACCGCCGAGCAGGACGTCAAGCCTCGCGTCTTCTTTCAAGGGCTTGGCAAGAACCGCGCATTGTACGTCCGCGATGTCGTTTCCGCCGGCGGCTGGCGCGACGTCTTCCTGGCCGATTCCTCGGACAAGGAGACGACGGTGTATTTGGCGAAACAGGGACGGCTGATCATCGATCGCACGAAGAAGACCGTCGACCTTCGCCTCGACAACGGCACCAGCCATACGACGCTGGCAAGGGAGCCGGACAAATACGACGGCACGTCCTTCACCACGCAGGTCCTCAGCGTCGACGCCAACGCCGCCTTTCCGCGGACGACGATCCTGAAGGGCGACAACGAGATGACGATCGCCGAGCTGCGGCAGAAGATCGCCGAGAGCGCCCGCGTGGGCGGCTCCGCGAACAGCTACTACTACACGATCCAGCAGAAGTTCGTCATCCCGGTCGCGTGCGTCGTGCTCGGGCTGATCGGCGTGGGCCTCGGCGTCACCAACAGCAAAGACGGGAAGCTCGGCGGATTCGTCATCGGATTCGTCGTGATCATGGTCTATTACATGCTGCTCTGGACGTCGAGGGCGATGGCATTCAGCGGCGCACTCCAGCCAAGCTTGGCGCCCTGGCTCCCGAACATCGTGTTCGGCGCAGCAGGCATCGTGCTGCTGCTCTGGCGCGCCGGTTCGACGGACCAACCCATCCGGATCATGCTGCCCCGGTTATGGGGCGCGGGTGCGGATGAAGCGGCAAGCCCGCTGAATCCCGATCCCGCCGGTCATCTGCATCCCTCAATGAATCCGAGGCGACGGGTTGTCACGCTTGTGATCAAGGTCCAGCACGTCAACTTGCCGCGCCCGCGGCTGCTCGACCTCTACGTGACGCGCCAGTACCTGCGCGTGTTTCTTGTGGGGCTCGTTGGACTGCTCGGTCTGTTCTACATCTCGACGTTCATCGACAATGCAGACCGGCTGTTTCGGGGGTCGGCGACGACCGCGATGCTGCTTCAATTCATGTACTTCGAGACGCCGAGATATTTCTCCTACATCATCCCCATGGCAGCGCTCGTCGCCACGCTTGTCGTCATCGGCCTGCTGACGAAAAACAGCGAGCTCATCGTCATGCGGGCCTGCGGGGTCAGCTTGTATCGGTCGGCCGCGCCGCTGGTCCTCTTCGCGATGCTGCTGAGCGGCCTGCTCTACGAAATGCAGGAAAACGTGCTTCCCCTCTCCAACCGGCGTGCCGACGCGACGTTCCATGTGATGCGCGGCTTTCCCGCCCAGACGTTCGGCGTTCTCGACCGGAGCTGGATTGTCGGACAGAACGGGGACATCTACCACTACGAGTACTTCGACCCCAGCCGCAACCACTTCAGACAGATGACGCTCTTCGATCTCGATCCGGAGTCGTGGCGGCTCACGTCGCTGACATACGCGAAGGACGTCGTGCTCGTTTCTCAGCCGGGCGCGGATGACAAGCCATCGGACGCGTGGCAGGGCCGTCAGGGGTGGACGCGGCGCTTTGCGACCGAGCGTCGCGGCACCAGGGTGATCAGCTATGTGGCGTTCGGCGCACAGAAGCTCTCGCTCGAACCGCCCAACTACTTCAAAACCGACGAGCCGGAGGCCGACCGGATGACCTACGGTCAGCTGAAGCGCTACATCGTTCAGCTTGAATCAAGCGGATTCCATGTCGTGCCGTACATGGTGCAATTGCAGCGGAAGGTCGCCTTTCCGTTCATCACGCTGATCATGACGCTGCTCGCGATTCCCTTCGCGGTCACGACCGGCCGCCGCGGCGCGTTGTACGGCGTCGGCGCGGGCATTGTGCTGGCGATCACTTACTGGACCATGTTGAGCGTGTTCGGCGCGGTCGGCGCGGGAGGGTTGATCCCGCCCACCCTGGCGGCCTGGGCGCCGAACATCCTCTTCGGCGCCGCAGCCGCGTACTTGATCTTGACGGTCAGAACGTAGGGCGGGCCTTATCAGGCCCGCCGAGGTCGCCGGACCTCATAAGGTCCGGCCTACGTCTTCTCTATGATGCGTCCGCTGGTCCGGAACTGCCGGAAGTTGAAGTTGCTGCCCTATCGCTGGAGTGCGGCGCTGTGAACCCAGAGCCGGCCGGACGCACCGGGCCTGGTGTGGGTCGTCTCGACCACGAACAACATATCGTGAATGTCCTTGGCGGCCGGATACCGCTCGCGCGTGACGCCGATGGGCGTCACGTCGTTGAAGTACACCGTGTGCTCGCGGGCGACTTCGTCGAGGTACACCGACCGTTGCCATCGTTGCTCGGCGCCAGAGAACGTGCGGAATTGCACGGAAATCCTCATGGGATGCTCGGCACGCGCGGTGAAGGTGACGCGGTCGGACGGCGCGGCACCGTCAGGAAGCTCCACGGCGAGCGCCGCGTACTGTCCGATGGCCGCCCCGCCGGAAAGACCGTACCGCAACCGCAGCTCGGCTCCATTGCCGGCGGGCACGAGGTCGAGCGCCGCCAGCGACGTGGCGTCGGGTTCGATCCGCCATCGCGACGTGGTTCGCCCATCGAACAACGGGCGCGACTCCGACGCCGCACGCCGTTCCGGCGCTGCCGCCGCTCCAGACGCCATCCCGACGTAGATCGGGTTGCTGATGATCCACGGAACGGACGCGCGCTCTCCCGGCGTGATGATCGCCACACGATAGATGGCCGCCTTGTCTGAAACCGACCGTGTGATCTCGACCTGATCAAGGACGGTGGCAATGGGCTCGCCGTCCCGCCAGAGTATCGTCCGGAAAGACGAGGGCGCGTTGCTGCGCACGCGCAAGGTTCCGGGTCCGCCGGCCTCCAGCTGGTCGCCTTCGCTCGCGGTTCCTCGGGCATTCGAGACCGTGAACTCGAACGCCGGCGGAGACGCCACGCCGTCAATGGCGATGTAGACATGACCCTGTCTCAACGCCTGCACGATGGTGGCGGCATCGCGGGACGCGTCGCCCGTCATCGGGCGGTCGGGCCGCGCATGGACCGACATCGTGCGGAACGAGACTTCGTAGCCGGGGATCGGAAGCGCGAAGCTGTTGTCGCCGGGATCGGCGTTCGTGAACGCCAGCTTCGCGTGCGCATCGGCGCCAGCCAGCACGACGACCCGCCGTTTGTGAGCGAACGATTCCCATCGATCGACGCCGAGCCCGGTCTCGCCCAGGAGCCGCGCGATCGTTTCCGGCGATCGGAACGGATATCCGGCAAGCGCCTCAACGATGTTCCAGCGAGCGCGCCATCCAGGCTCGCGTATCTTGACCCGCCAGGCCGTATCCGGGTTCAGCGACTCGACGGCGTCGAACGGGACGTTCCAATCCCGCCACGCGAGCGCGGGCTTCGGCGAATTGGGATGCGCCACGACGCCGAACCCGCCCAGTCGCTTCACGTCTTCAACGACGTCGCGCGCCTCGCCTGCGAGGGGATAGGGCGCCACCGGCATGTCGAGCGCGAGATAGTGACCGCCGTCCGTGCTGATCTCGACAGCGTCAAGGCACAGGACGCCCGACCGGTACACCGGGGGATCGGACATGCGCGTGCCATCTCCGTGATCGGTGAAGACGACGAACTTCAGGCCGGCTCGCGCGGCCGAGGCCGCCACCTCGTCGGGCGCGCTGCGGCCATCGGAGCGATTCGTATGGACGTGAATGATGCCGGGAACCGTGCCGTCGGCGAACGGTGTCTCGAGGGTGAGGCGGGCCGGTGGCAGGCTGACGGCGACCAAAACGACAACGGCGGCCACGAGGGCCGCCGTCAGGAGCAAGAGTTTCTTCACAACTAATGCAAAATGCCAAACGCAAAATGCGTCAACACATCATGACCGTCGCATTGTGCATTGTGCATTTCGCATTGCTCGTCTCTAGAGTTTCGCCCCGGCCTTGAGGGCCGCGGCCTTGTCCGTGCGCTCCCAGGTGAATTCCGGCTCCGTGCGGCCGAAATGGCCGAACGCCGCCGTCTTCTTGTAGATCGGCCGCCGCAGATTCAGCTCTTCCCCGATCCCC
>JBGPKK010000263.1:0-5598 GCA_041485905.1 Vicinamibacteria bacterium | reverse complement strand
GCGCTGAGACGTCTGGCCGAGTGGTCGATCTCGCCGTGAACGAAGGCGATCGCATCAAGAAGGGCCAGTTCCTGCTGCAGATCGACCCGAAATCGCTGCGGACCCGGGTGGACAGCGGCGAGGCCTCGCTGCAGGTGGCGGCCGCTTCGCTCGAGCAGATGCGGCAGGCGATCGAGACGGCGCGCACGCAATTGGAACAGCCGCGCGTGCAGTTGGAACAGATGAAAGCGAATCTGAAACGGCAGCAGGATCTGTGGAGCCGCCAGCTCACGACCCGCGAGAGCCTCGAAAAGGCGGAGAACGACGTCATGAAGGCCGAGTCCGACGTCAAGGCGGCCCAGTCCGCGCTGCAGGAACGCGAAAAGACCGCCAAGGCGCAGGACAGCCGGATCATGCAGGAACGCGCGACGCTCGAAAACGCGCGGTACGATCTGGGCAAGGTCCGCATCGAGTCGACCATCGACGGCATCGTCACGCGCCGCAATATCCAGGAAGGCGAAACGGCGGTCATCGGCACGATGAACAACGCCGGCACGGTGCTGCTCGAGCTGGCGGACATGTCGGTGATTCAGGCGGAGGTCGAAGTCGACGAAACCAATATCCCCAACGTGCATCTCGGACAGCACGCCAAAATCACGATCGACGCCATACCCGAGCGCACGTTCAAGGGACACGTCAGCGAAATCGGCAACAGTCCGATTCAGGCCGCCGCTGGCGCCGGGACGCAAGCCACAAATTTCAAGGTGGTGGTCATTCTCGACGAGCCGGTGCCTGAGGTGCGCCCCGGCTTCACGTGCACGGCCGACATCACGACCGCGACCAGACAGCACGTCACCGCCGTGCCCATCCCTGCTGTCGCCGTGCGCGAGTTGATTTACGACGCCGAGGGTCTGATCGTGAAGGAGCCTCGCATCGACAAGCGCCGACGTACGCCGGAAGCGGCCACGGCCGCCGCAGCGGCGGAGCTCAAGCCGGGCCAGACGCGGAAGGAGACGGAAGGCGTGTTCATGCTGCGCGATGGACGCGCGGAATTTGTGCCGATCAAGCTGGGGATCGCCGGCGACAAGTTCTTCGAGGTGCTGACCGGACTCAAGGAAGGCGATCAGGTGATTACGGGCCCGTACAATTCGGTGCGCGGCATGGGCGACGGCGACCTCGTCAAAGTCGACAACAAACAGACCACGAAGGCCAAGTAGGCCGAGACCTTCTGTGACGTCCTGTTCTGGATACGCGCGAGCACAACGGTGCGAGCGCCTCAGGCGTGGGGGTGGGGCCCCACGCGCGTAAACAATGAACAAATTTATCGAATCCGCCTTCATCGCCCTCGCGGCCATCTGGTCGTCCAAGCTCCGGTCGTTGATGACCGTGCTCGGCAACATCGTGGCCGTCACCTCGATCATCGCGGTGGTGTCGCTGATTCAGGGCCTCAACGCGTCGGTCAAGGACGCGATTCTCAATCAGGCCGGTGCCGACTCGTTCAACATCCAGCAGTACCCCATCACGCGCAGCGACGACGAGTTCGACAAGATCCGGAGCAACCCGCGCATGAGCCTGCAGGACCTCCGCGCCATCCGGCGCTACAGTTCGACCGCGGCCGCCGTCATGGCCGACTCCTCGAGCGGCGGTCGGATCACATATCGCGACAAGTCGATCGACCAGACGCAGATCCGGGGAGTCACCTCGGAGTACGTCAACTTCTCGAGCTTCGACGCCGAGCGCGGCCGGTTGATGAGTCCCCCGGAGATTGACACCGCGCGTCCCGTCGCCGTGATCGGATGGCAGACGGCGGACCGACTGTTCGGGACCGAGATCGATCCCCTCGAGAAGATCATCCAGATCGAAGGCGTCCACTTCCGCGTGGTCGGCGTCAGCGCCAAGCGCGGGACGGTGCTCGGGCGATCGCAGGACGAATTCGCGATTATTCCGCTCGCACAGTTTCAGGCGATCTTCGGATCGCGCCGTCAGCTGGCCGTGAGCGTGAAGCCACGCGACCTCTCCCGCATCTCGCAGACGATGGACGAGGCGACGGTGGCGCTCAGGATCCAGCGGCGGCTCAAGCCGAAGCAGCCGGACAACTTCGGCATGTTCACATCCGACACGATTCTCGGGATCTACAACTCGGCGACGAGCGGCATCTTTGCCATCCTCGTCGGCGTCGTAGGCCTGTCACTCGTCGTTGGCGGCATCGTCATCATGAACATCATGCTGATGGTGGTGACCGAGCGGACCCGCGAGATCGGCCTCCGCAAGGCGCTCGGCGCCCGCCGGTCCGACATCATGGCGCAGATGCTCACCGAGTCGGTCGTCCTGTCGGTGTTTGGCGGCGTCGTGGGGACCCTCCTGGGCACAGTGGTCGCGGTCGCCATCTCGGCGCTGACGCCGATTCCGGCGGCGGTCGAGGTGTGGTCCGTCGTGCTCGGGATCGGCATCACCGCGCTCGTCGGGCTGTTTTTCGGGCTGTATCCGGCGATGCGGGCGGCGCGCCTGGATCCGATCGAAGCATTGAGGCGCGAATAATGGCCATCCGCGCCACTCTCGTCGGCGAAGTCGTCGCGATGGCGTTCGACACGGTGCGCTCCAACAAGATGCGCTCCGGTCTGACCGTCCTTGGCGTCGTCATCGGTATCACCTCGATCGTCGGGATGACGGCGATGATCCGCGGGTTCGACCAATCGCTGCGCGACTCGATTGGATCGATCGGGCCCACCACGATTTTCATCCAGCGGTTCGGTATCGGCAGCTTCAGCGGCAACCCGGAGATCCGGACGTTGTTGAAACGACCGAACCTGTCCATCTCGGACGCGCGTGCGCTGGAGACACAAGCGACCACCCTCCAGTACGTCGACGTCGAGCTGGGAGCCGGCATCGGGCCGGCGACGCAGCGCCGCGTGTTCTACCGGGCCCTGAAGACCAAGAACCTCGTCGTGCTCGGCACGTCCGAGTTCTTTGCCGTGGGCACCAGCATTCCGATTCTGGCGGGCCGCTTTTTCAACGGCACCGAGCTGCAGTATCGCCGCAATGTCGTCGTCCTCGGCAACACGGCGTACAAGTTGCTCTTCGAGCCGTCGGGGACCGATCCGATCGGCAAGTTCGTGCGCGTCGGCAACGAGCGCTTCGAGGTCGTCGGCGTCTTCGACAAGCGGCCGACGCCGGGCGGCTTCAACCTCGGCGCTGACGACTTCAACGTGATCCCCTACACGACGTATCAGCGCAACTTCGGGCTTCGCGCCTTCAGCGTCGGACGCCTGGGGACGATCATGAACATCCAAATCTCCGTGCTCCCGCGTGACGGCGTGAGCCAGAAGGCGGCGCTGGCCGACGTCCAGCGCGTCATGCGGATCCGTCACAGCCTCAAGCTCGACGAGCCGGACGACTTCGATCTGCTGACGCAGGACTCGGTCTTGCAGTTGTACGACCGCATCAGCCAGGCGACCTTCTTCGCGCTCATCGTCATCTCGTCCATCGCGTTGATGGTCGGGGGCATCGGGGTGATGGCGATCATGTCGATCTCGGTGACCGAGCGGACGCGCGAGATCGGCGTGCGCAAGGCGCTTGGCGCGCGGCGCGTGGAGATTCTCTTTCAGTTCCTGATGGAGGCGGCGTTCCTCACCTCGCTCGGCGGCGTGCTCGGGATCGTGCTCGGCAGCGCCATCGGCCTGACCGTCCACCTCGCGACCGGATTTCCGATTTCGCTGCCCTGGTGGTCGTTCGCGATCGGCCTCGGCTTCTCCGCCTCGGTCGGCATCTTCTTCGGCATGTATCCCGCGTTCAAAGCCTCTCGGCTCGACCCCATCGAAGCGCTGCGCTACGAATAGGGCCCCGGGGCCACGAAAACACGAAGATCCTTTTTCTTTTTCGTGTCTTCGTGTCTTCGTGTCTTCGTGGTTGCATTTGCGTGTCCCGCTGCCCCGCGAATATGATCCGCCTCAGTACCTATCTTTTCCTGGGGGACCCGCGTATGAAGGTTTACGACGCCGCCAGCATCAGAAATGTCGCCCTTGTCGGTCACACGGGATCGGGCAAGACACAGCTCGCCTCAGCGATTCTCGCCGACGCAGGAATGATCAACCGCTTCGGAAAGGTGGACGACGGGACCACCGTGACCGATTTCGACGAAGAGGAGATCGCGAGGAAGCACACCTTGTCCGCCAGCCTGGCGTACGCCGAGTGGAACAAGCTGAAGATCAACCTGATCGATACGCCCGGGATGGGCAACTTCCTGAGCGACGCGGGCGCCGCGCTGCACATCGCCGACGCCGCCATCCTCGTCGTTGACGGCGTGTCCGGCGTGATGGTGCAGACCGAGAAGGTGTGGGCGGCGGCCAGCGAGCTCGCGCTGCCCCGACTGGTCGTGGTCAACCGCCTGGACCGCGAGCGCGCCAGCCTCGAACGCTCGCTCACGTCGCTGCACGAGGCGTGCAACCGGACGGTCGTTCCCATCCAGCTGCCGATCGGCGAGGAGAAATCATTCAAAGGCGTCGTCGACCTGATCTCGAGGAAGGCGTTCGTCTTTCACACCGACGAGAGCGGCAAGTTCACTATCGGTGATGTCCCTGGCGACATGACGGCCGCCGTCGACGCCGCGCGCGAAGCGCTCATCGAGATGGTCGCCGAGGCCGACGAAAAGCTGATGGAGAGGTTCTTCGAGGCCGGCACGCTGACCGATGAAGAGCTCGTCGCCGGCCTGCGGGTCGCGACGATGGCCGGCAAGCTCTTTCCGCTGGTGTGCGTCTCAGGCCTCCTGAACGTCGGCGTGCAGCCGCTGCTCGATGCGATCGTGGCGTATCTGCCGTCGCCCGCCGAACGGCCGTTCACAGGCGTCGGCAAGGACGGCTCCGAAGTCGAGCGTGCGGCCAACGAGAAGGACCCGCCCGCGGCGTTCGTCTGGAAGACGATCGCCGATCCGTTCGCGGGACGGATCACGATGTTCCGCGTCGTGTCCGGGTCGCTCAAGTCCGATTCGACGGTGCTGAACAAAACCAAGGACGCTCCGGAGCGGCTGGGAAGCCTCATGCTGATGCAGGGGAAGACGCAGACGAACGTGCCGGAAATCAAGGCCGGCGATCTCGGCGCGGTGGCGAAGCTGAAAGACACGCTCACCAACGACACGCTCGGCGACAAGGCCGACCCGGTGACGTTCCCCGCGATCAAGTTTCCGGAGCCGGTGTTGTCCTACGCGATCGAGCCCAAGACCCGCGGCGACGAGGACAAGATCAGCACGTCCATGCACAGGCTCGAGGAAGAGGACCCGTCGATTCGGTACAGCCGCGATCCACAGACCAAGGAGCTCCTGCTCTCCGGTCAGGGACAGCTGCATATCGAAGTCACGGTCGCCAAGCTCAAGAGACGCTTCGGCGTCGACGTGAACCTCAAGCCGCCCCGGATTCCGTATCGCGAGACGATCAAAGCCTCGACCGAGGCGCATGGCCGCCACAAGAAACAGACCGGCGGCCACGGCCAGTTCGGCGACTGCAAGATCCGCGTCGAACCGCTGCCGCGCGGGTCCGACTTCGAGTTCGTCGACGACATCTTCGGCGGCTCGATCCCGCGTCAGTTCGTGCCGGCGGTCGAGAAGGGCATCCAGGACGCGCGGACCCG
>JBGPKK010000262.1:0-5637 GCA_041485905.1 Vicinamibacteria bacterium | reverse complement strand
GTCGAACGTGATGAGCACGCGCGCACCGGCGTTGCGAAGGATGCTGCGTTGCCGGCGCGCGTACTCTTCGATCTGGTCGGCTCGGAATGGCGGATAGATCGGAACGGGCACGGCACCAGCCATGATCGCGCCGCAGAAAGCCGGGAAGAAGGCCTGCTCGGTGCGGAGCATCAACGCAATCCGGTCGCCCTTTCCCACCCCGAGCGTTCGCAGGCCGGCGCTCACGGCCATCGAGCCATTCAGAAGCTCGCCGTACGTGAGTGGTCCCTCGGTGCCGTCGTCCTGGCGCAGATGAATGTGAATTCTGTCGGGAGTCCGTTCGGCGTGCCAGCGCAGCACGTCGACGAGCGTGCGTGCCGAGGCCGGAGCCGTCGTCGAATGCGTGGCCGGCTGAAGCACGGGAGGGACCGCTTCCGGGGCAGCGGGAGCGGCGTGAAGAATCGCCGTGACCAACTCTTTCGGCGTCGCGGCCTCGGCCATGACCGAATCGGGCAGTCGAATGCCGCACGCTTGCTCCAGGCGGAGCAACAGTTCCACGCGTTCCAGACTGCCGATGCCCAGGTCGCGGTCGAGTGAATCGTCCAGCGCCGGCCGTTGCACGGCGCCTCCGGCCAGTTCGGCGACAAGACCGCCGACGATGTCGAGGACCTGTCCTTCAAGGACAGCGCCGGTGGCCGGGTGCGCAACAGGCATGGGCGTGTCAGAGAGCCTCAGCGACGCTCGCATCGGTCCGTTTTCTCAAAGAGGTGGATTCGGCAGATCGAAGCATGACCGTTCCCACTGCGGACGCGCGCTTCGCCTTCTGCGAGCGTCTCGGATCCTCTATGTCCGCAGGGGACAGCAATCCGAGCATTGCCTTTCCGGCTGCAAACCAGACACCAGGCGAAGCGCCGAAACGAGCTGAAATGTTTGATTTCCCCGATGGCTTGCGCCGGATTCCCGGCAGCCCTCAATCGGCCAACCGGCGAATGCCGGGAACTGACGTGCCGAGCGCGCTCTCGCTTGGCACCGCAGTTGCCTCACAGACACTTGGCCGTGACTGCCTACTGCGCGATCGGGAGGCATTGTGAAAGCACGCGTCGCCACCGAAAACGAGTGCAGAGTCTGTGGCGCTCCACGTGCACGAGCCGGCGCTGGTTCCTTCCCTGAAGAAGTGTCGGAGGTTCGTCATGCTCGATCTCGATGAGCGGCACGTCCAGAAATACTTCGAAACGCGCTTCGGCGGCTCGGTGCGGATCCGGGGAATCTCGGTGCTCGGACAACAGCCAGGGACCGGCGACCTCAAGGGCTATGGGTACGGCGTGCCCCTGAAGGTCGACTACGAGTTGTGCGGGCAGCGCCGTTCAGCGGTCCTCGAGACTGTGACGCCAGGGCCTTTCGGTCACGAACACATGGCGGATCGCGCCCAGATCCTGCTCTGGAGTCACGCGGCATTCAACAGCTTGCCGAAGCATGTTCACAGCCTCGACGTTGGCGGGTTCCTCAAAGATGGCTCGCTCCTGTCGCTTGGAGACACGGAGGAATTCTTCATCGTGAACGAGTTCGTTCAGGGCGACGGGTATTACCGGGACCTCGAACGTCTTCGAGATAGTGCCGACGTGCAGGACCTCGATCTCGCCCGAGCCGACGCGCTCTGCGACTACCTGGTCGACATTCACCAGGTTCGCGGACCCGATTCCGGGCTGTACGTCCGCCGCGTCCGAGAGCTTGTCGGCCATAACGAGTGCATCATGGGAATTCTCGACTCCTATCCGCCGAAGGTCGATTCGATCACCGCCGGCCTCCTGAAGGCGATCGAACATGCATGCATCGATTGGCGCTGGCGTCTGAAGGGCTACACGCACCGGTTGAGACAGGTTCACGGCGATTTTCATCCCTGGAACATCCTGTTCCAGGACGCCGCACACTTCGTTGTTCTGGATCGTTCGCGGGGTGAGTGGGGAGACCCAGCTGACGACATCGCGTGCCTGACGATTAACTACCTGTTCTTCTCGCTTCAGCGCCGCGAACGTCTGGACGGCAACCTCGAGGTTCTGTTCTCGCGGTTCTGGCAGCGCTATCTGCAAGCGACGGGTGACAACGAGCTGCGTGCAGTCGTTGGACCGTTCTTCGCGTTTCGAGGGCTGGTGGTGGCGAGTCCGGTCTGGTATCCGAAGCTTCCGCCGAGTGTTCGCACGAAGCTGCTCAACTTCGTCCGCGGAGTCCTCGATGCCCCGACCTTCGACCCGTCACGGATCAACGAGTACTGCGGCGGGTGAGCGATGGCACCTGCCTTCGCGGTGTGGATCACGGGGTTGCCGGCATCGGGCAAGTCGACCGTCGCTCGCGCTCTTGCGCGCGAGCTGACAGATCGCGGCATCGACGTGGCGGTGCTCGAGTCGGATGCGCTGCGGCGGGTCGTGACGCCGCACGCGACGTACAGCGAAGAGGAGCGAGAGACGTTTTACCAGGTCATGACGTATATCGGAACGCTCTTGGTAAGCCACGGCGTGCCCGTCATTTGTGACGCGACGGCGAACCGGCGGGTCTATCGTGCCGGCGCACGCTCGGCGATCGATCAGTTCGTCGAGGTGTACATCGACTGTCCGGTTGAAGTCTGCATCGCGCGCGATCCGAAGGGCATCTATCGGAAGGGTCGGGCCGGCGAAGCGACCACTGTGCCGGGACTCCAAACATCCTACGAGCCTCCAGAGCACCCCGACTTGGTCGTCTCGGGAGACCGCGAGCCGCCGGAGAACTCAGCTCGTGCGATCGCGGGGCTGCTCGAAGAGAAAGGGTACGTGAAGGTCGCACCAGTCGCGCGGGAGCGATGAATTTCGAACCCTGGCAGCACGAGTGCGATGTGGTCCTTGGCGCCGTTCGGGAAGCCGCCCTTCTCGCCCGCGACATTCGCACGCAGATCGGCAAAGAAGCGTTGTTGAAGGCCGACCGGTCGCCCGTCACGGTGGCGGACTTCGCAGTGCAGGCTGTTGTCGCCCGGCGTCTCGGCGACGCGTTTCCTGGCGATCCCGTGGTGGCCGAGGAAGATTCCGCGTCGCTTCGAACCCCACAAGAGCGGTCGACTCTCGCGTCAGTGGTGAATGCCGTCCAACGCGTCGTCCCTGGGGTCGATCAAGATTACGTGCTCGCGGCAATTGATCGCGGTACGGGGTCGCCAGGCGAACGATTCTGGACGCTTGATCCGGTTGACGGCACCCAGGGATTCGTCCGCGGTGACCAATACGTGGTTGCGTTGGCCCTTGTCGTTCGAGGTCAAGTCGAAATTGGAATTCTCGGCTGTCCGAGGCTGTCATTGAATGGGCTCGATGCACGGACGACACGTGATCATCCAGAACGTGACGGCGGCTCGATCGTATTCGCCGTTCGTCATCACGGCGCCTTCGCCGCGCCGCTGACGGGAGGCGAGTTCACCCGGCTGACATCTCACCATGTATTGAGCCACGCTTGGCGCGAGTGCTTCGATCATATGAGAGCGAGCATATCGACTTGGACACGTTCAACGAAATCGTTCGAACGCTGGGTGTCGAGGCTGCGCCGGTGTTGATGGACAGCCAGGCCAAGCACGCGGTGATTGCGGCCGGGCGCGCCGACCTCTTATTGAGGCTCCCAGCCCGACCGGACTTCCGCGACAAGATCTGGGATCAGGCGGCGGGTACCGTCATTCTCGAGGAGGCAGGTGGACGAGTGACGGATAGACGGGGCATCGAGCTGGATTTCAGGGCCGGCCGCACTTTGGTTCGCAACGAAGGCCTGGTCGCTTCCAACGGCCACCTTCATTCCGCTGTACTCAAGGTGCTTCGCCAATCGTCTTGACGTGGATTAGGCAGCGGACGGCGGCAAGCGCGAACCGCTGAACATTCCTCTGCCGGCGTGGAAGCGCGCCTCGTGACTAGGACGTCGGAGGTCAGGCCGTCCGGCAACGATCTTCAGCGCTCGGATTCCGAATGTCTGACTCTCGCCAACAATACGTCGATCTGACTGCAGAATGGATCCCAAGATACTTCCCGCGGCTCACCCGCCGACTCACGGCTGCATCCAGCTTACGGCAGCGCGGATCAATTCGTGGCCGTTCTTGAGACCGAGCTTTTCCTTGATGCGGGCCTGGTACGTTTCGACGGTCTTGACCGAGAGGTGCAACTGCCGGGCAACCTCGCGTGTTTCAAGAGCCCGGCCGATCAGCTCGAACACTTCGCGCTCGCGATCTGTCAGGCGTACCAGCGGCGCCGCGTCGGCCCGAGGCCCTCGCCGGCCCGTGACTTGGGACACAAGGTGTTCCGACATGCGGGGGCTCACGTACCGCTTGCCGCTCGCCACGCATCGGATGGCGGTGATCAGGTCGTGCATCGCTCCTTGTTTCATGATGTAGCCGCTCGCGCCCGCCGACAGGGCGCGCTCGGCGTGTAACGTCTCATCATGCATAGAGAGCATCAGCACACGCACGTCCGGCTGCGAAGCGTCCAGATCCTTGACGAGCTGGAGACCGCTTGCGGACCCCAGCGACAAGTCCACGATCGCGACATCGGGGCGCTCGACGCGAATCCGCTCGAGTGCCCCGGCGACTGTGTCACTTTCACCGCATACGGCCATGTCAGGTTCGTGGTTTATCAGTTCGGTCAGACCTTTACGAACGATCGGGTGATCGTCGACGATCACGATCCTCAGTCGCCTGGCTTGAGACCGGCTCTTGGGTTCGACTGGTGCTGCGTGTGCTGGCATGTTGACCCCTTCACCTGAATTGACTGCTCGGTTCGTGGCCACTGAAAGTATTAGCGAATGACGGGTGCCAGGAGCGATCGGGCAACGCCCTCAACGTCCACTCATGGCGCGCGCTGCTGGCGCGCCTGCAATCCCGCCTCGTTGATACGGGATCCGGCACGCGACCACCGATCCACCTCCTCCGCGTGCGCGGACAGTCAGGTCACCTCCCAGCAGGCGAGCACGCTCACGCATGCTCTGCATGCCCATGCCAGCATGCCCTCCAGGAATCTCCTCCAGCCCGGTTCCGTCATTGGCCACCGAGACCTCGAGGCGCGTCTCAGTCTGTGTGAGACTGATAGTGACGCGTCGGGGCTTGCCGTGGCGTATGGCGTTGTTGAGCGCCTCTTGGGCGATGCGAAATAGATGTGTGGCGGCTGTCATGTCGACGAGATGGACGGGCGCGTCACACTGAAATTGGCACGAGATGTCGTGAACCGTCTCGGCCTGCTTTGCGAGGTTTTGGAGTGCCGCCATGAGCCCCTCGGGTATGGCCTCGACGGGCATCAGCCCGCGGACGACGGACCGGAGGTGCTTGTGGGCCTCATCGATGCTCTTGACGAGGTCCTCGGCTTTCACGGCCAACGGCGATCCCGCCTCCTCCAGCCGCGTCTGGAGCGTTTGAGCCAGCATGCCCATGCCCGTTATGTGTCCACCCATTTCGTCGTGAAGCTCCCGGGCCATGTGCAGGCGCTCCTCGACCTGGCTTTCAGCCAGACGCCATTCGAGCTGCCTGCGGTCGCTGATATCGCGAAGCGTGCCAGTAAAGCGGCGGCGATGGTCGATTTCGCCGACCGCGATGTCCAAGGGGAACGTCGTGCCATCCTTGCGGAGGCCGACCACCTCTCGTCCGATGCCGATGATTCTGGCTTCACGTGTCCG
>JBGPKK010000261.1:0-5640 GCA_041485905.1 Vicinamibacteria bacterium | reverse complement strand
GAGTACCTGGTCAGCCGCGGAGTGGCCGCCGACCGGCTGCAGACCGTCAGCTACGGGGAGGAGCGGCCCAAGTACGACAACGCGCGTGAAGAAACGCGCCGCCTCAACCGCCGCGCGGCCATGGTGGTGCGGCTGCAATAGCGAGCCGGCCAAGTCGGGTGGGCCCTGGTGGGCCGGGTTGGTGGCAGAAAACCAACCTGACCCACTAGACTCACCTGACCGGTAGCCAACTCGACTAATCTGACCCGACCCGACCCACCTGTCCAAGATGGCACAGCTTGTGGTTCCATGTGCTGAGCATGCGCGTCGGTCTACGTGTTTCGGCCATTCTTGCGTTCTTCTTCGTCGTCGCCCTGTCGGCGGCGTGTCAAGAAGAGGGCACCATCCAAGTCAAGAAGATCGCCTTCCAGGGCGTCACCGCGGTCGATGAGGCGCGGCTGAAAGGCGCGCTGGCGACGCGGGAGAGCGCGTTCCTCCCCTGGGGCAAGAAGAATTATTTCGTTCGGTCGAGGTTCGACACCGACCTCAAACGGATTGAAGCCTTCTATGCCGATCGCGGCTATCCCGACGCGCGCGTCACCGGCTTCGACGTCAAGCTCAACGCCAAACAGGACGCGGCCGACATCAGCGTGACCGTGTCGGAAGGCGAACCGGTCAAAGTTGCCGCGGTTGATTTCGTCGGCTTCGACGTCATCCCGCCGGCGCATCTCGTCGATCTCAAGAATCAGATCCCGCTCAAAGTCGGGCAGCCGCGGGATCGCCAGCTTGTCGTGTCCACGCACGAACTGGCCATCAACGAGCTGCGCGATCACGGTTTTCCGTACGCCAGGGTGACGACGAACGAGCAGGATGGGACGAACGGAAAGCAGGCGTCGCTGACGTTTGTGGCCGAACCCGGTCAGGTCGCCCACTTCGGCCCTGTGGAGATTGCCGGCAACCAGAGCGTCGGCGACAACGTCATCCGTCGGGAGCTGTCGTACAAGCCGGACGATCTCTATCGCCGGAGCCTGATGCAGGACACGCAGCGGCGTTTGTATGGCATGGAGCTGTTCCAGTTCGTCAACGTCGAGCCGTTGAGTCCCGAGTTACAGCCGACGGACGTGCCGACGCGCATCACCGTGGCCGAGGGCAAGCACCAGCGCATGAACTTCGGCGTCGGCTACGGCACGGAGGAAAATGGACGCGTCGACGGGGAGTACCACCACCTGAACTTCCTCGGCGGCGCGCGGTCGGCCGGCGCGCACGTGCGGTACTCGTCGCTCGATCGCGGCGTGCGCCTGGACTTCAACCAGCCGTATCTGTTTCACCCGCATTTCTCGCTCGGCGGCGAGGCGCAGCAGTGGTACACCTTCACGCCCGCGTACCAGTCGATTGTGACCGGCGCCAAGGCCACGCTCACCCATCGGGCCGATCCCGGCACGTCGTGGTCGATCTCGCTGTCCAACGAGCACGACAGCAGCACCATTTCGAACGAGGTGCTCAACGATCTGACGCTTCGGAACAATCTCATCGCGCTCGGACTCGATCCGCGGACCGGCGAACAGAACGGAACGCTGAACGCGCTCGGCGTCGACTTCCAGCATTCGACGGCCGACAACATCCTGAACGCGCACCATGGTTATCAGATCGCCGTCCACGCCGAGCAGGCCGGCCGCATCTTCCCCGGCACGTTCAATTACTTCGCTTCGGCCATCGACGGACGGCATTACCTGCCGGTGGGGAGCGATCGGCTTGTCTTCGCGGCGCGTATGCAGATCGGCAGCATCAACGCAGTGGGCACCGAAGAAACCAACGTGCCATTCTCGAAGAAGTACTTCCTCGGCGGCGCCACGAGCGTACGCGGGTGGGGCCGCTACGACATCAGCCCCCTCAGCGGATCCGGACTGCCGATCGGCGGCGACAGCATGATGGCGCTGAGCGCCGAGCTTCGCGCGGTGCTACGCGGCAACTTCGGCGGCGTCGTGTTCATCGATGCGGGCAACGTCTGGGCGGGTGCGTTTGGCCTCAAGCTGAACGATCTGCGATACGCGGTGGGGCCGGGATTGCGCTATGAGACGCCGGTCGGCCCGGTGCGCTTCGATTTCGGCTATCAACTCAACCCGATTCCCGGCCTGGTGGTGAACGGTCAGCCCGAGACCCGCCGGTGGCGCGTGCACTTCAGCATCGGACAGGCGTTTTGAGGTACCTCGAAATGCACAATGCACAATGCACAATGCACGATGTCTCAGGCGGCCACGTTCACGCGGCTGGAAGCGACGCGACCTGCACCCGCGCGTCGTTGAAGCAGGCGCCGCCGCCCAGATCCGTCAACGTGTCCGGCGCGAGTGCAGTGGCCGTGAAGCCATTGCGCGTGCTTCGACGCCACAGTCCTTTCGGCAGACTGACGGAACCCCCACGAATGCCTGCGGTGACGGCCAGCGTGCAGTGCACCTCACCGAGCTCGTTGAAGATCCGCACCAGATCCCCCTGGGTCAGGCCGCGCGCGTCGGCATCGGCGGGGTGCATCGAGAGCTTGACGTCGGGCCGCGGCAGCTCGCCGAGCGTCGAGCTGATCGTCCGATCGCTGGCGGGTGAGATGAGCGTCAGCGGAAAGCGATCGGTCGCCGGATCCGCCTGGAACCGGTACAGACCGATCGGCGCGGCCGACTCGAGGTCGGCCGGGAACAGATTCACCTTGCGGTCGGGTGTCTTGGGAAACACGTCGACGAACTGAATCGGCGCGATGCCGAATGCCGGTGACGGCGGCGTGCCGGTGCGCAACTCCTGTCCGATCTCTCCTGGCAGCGTATCCAGCACCCGCACGGTCAACTCGAGCTCGTCCTTCGGCTCGGCGTCCGAGAGCAGGCCCAGCCGCCCGCACAGGGCGCCGAACACGTCGGCGTTCGAACGTGCCTCGCCGACGACGTCGATCACGGGTCGCACCAGGTCCATCGCGATGGGGCCGTACGCCTTCGCGAAATCGTACCCTTCGAGGAACGTGGTCGCCGGCAGCACGAGGTCGGCGTACAGCGCCGTGTCCGTCATCACCTGGTCGAACACCACCGTGAACAGATCGTCGCGCTCGAGTCCGCGCAGGATGCGGCGTTGATCCGGTACGGTCACCGCAGGATTGCAGTTGTAGACGAACAACACGTTCACCGGCGGATCGTCGTACTCCGTCAGCGCGCGGCCGAGGTGGTTCATGTTGACCAGCCGCGTCGGCGGCTCGTCGGCGCCAATCCACGTGCGGTCGATGCTCCAGGACGCCGAGTTGCTCATCGAATATCCGCCCCCGCGGACGCCGAATTTGCCGCCAACGGCCGGAAGCGAGAGTACTGCCATCGCCGCGTTCCCGCCGTTCCGATTGCGCTCGAGGCCCCATCCGCAGCGCAGGAGGGCCGGCGAGCTCGAGGCATATAGGTCGGCGAAGCGGCCGAGCGCGAGCGCGTCGATGCCCGCGGTGTCCGCCGCCCGCTCGATCGTCCATGGCAGCGCTCGCTCGCGAAGCCGTTCGGCGCCGGTCGTGTGCTCGCGCAGAAACGTCTCGTCGGCGTGGCCGCCCTCGAACAGATGCCGGTGAATCGCCAGCGCGACGGCGACATCGGTCCCAGGTTTGACTCGCAGATGGATATCGGCCGACCGCGCGAGCGCCGTCGTCCGCGGATCGACGACTACGAGCTTGGCGCCGCGCTTCTGGGCCTCGCGCACGTAGGGCACCAGATGAATGCCCGACGCCGACGGGTTGACGCCCCAGAGCACGATCAGCCCGGCATGCGGATAGTCCTGATACGTGACCGACGGCATCTTCCCGTAGAGGGCCTGGTTGGCCACGCCGGTCGGCGCGGCGCAGACTGTGCGCGCGAGGCGCGACGTCCCGAACCGCCGCCACAGCTGCGCGTCGAGATTGTCCTGAGTGAGCAGGCCGTTCGAGCCGCCGTACGAGAACGGCAGAATCGATTCGGCGCCGGCGTCGGACTTCGCACGACGGAACCGATCGGCCACGAGCTCGAGCGCGTCGTCCCACGGAATACGTGTGAACCGGCCCTGACCCTTCGCCCCCGTGCGAATCGCCGGATGGAGCAGCCGATCCTCGCCGTACACGCGCTCGCCGAATTTTCTGACCTTCGCGCAGATGAACCCGTTGGTTACCGGGTTCTTGCGCGCTCCGTCGATCTCGACGACGCGGCCGCGTTGAACGGTCACCGCGAGACTGCACGCGTCGGGACAATCGAGGGGACACGCGGTGTTGACGACCGCCGAGGGTCCAGAGCTGTCGGCGTCTTTTCGGGCGCGGGGAACGGCCATGTCGAAATTATCATCGGTGGACTCACAAGTCTCAAGTCTGAAGTCTGGACCCATGTCAGACTTGGCACTTGAGACTTGAGACTTTCAGGTGACGACCCGCCCTCACGTCGTGATTCTTGGCGGTGGCTTCGGTGGTCTCGACGCGGCGCGGGCCCTCGCCGCCGCGCCCGTCCGTGTCACGCTGATCGATCGTCACAACTACCATCTCTTTCAGCCGCTCCTGTACCAAGTCGCCACCGCATCGCTGTCGCCGGCCGACATCGCATCGCCGATTCGATGGATCCTCAGGCATCAATCGAACGCGCAGGTGCTGCTCGCCGACGCGCGAGCCATCGAACCGGAGCGGCGCCGGGTCCTGATCGAGACCGGCCCCGCCGAAGCCGGACGATACGTCGATTACGATTACCTGATCGTCGCGACCGGTGCGACGCATGCGTACTTCGGCCATCCCGAATGGGCCGCGCGCGCGCCGGGGCTCAAGACATTGGACGATGGGCTGGATATCCGGCGGCAGATCCTCCTCGCGTTCGAAGCCGCCGAGCGCGAGCCCGATGCCGGAGCGCGCACGCGGCTGCTGACGTTCGTGATCATCGGCGGCGGACCAACGGGCGTCGAGCTCGCCGGTGCGCTCGCCGAGATTGCGCGCCGCACGCTGAGACAGGACTTCCGTTCGATTCATCCGGAATCGGCGCGCATCGTCTTGCTGGAGGGCGGGCCGCACGTGCTCTCCACGTTTCCCGAGAAGTTGCGCCAGGCGGCGCACGACTCACTCACGCGGCTCGGAGTGGAGGTGCGAACCAACGCCGTCGTGACCGACGTGAGCGCCGACGGGGTGAGCATCGGCGAGCATCGCATCGCGGCGCAGACCGTGTTGTGGGCGGCCGGGGTGGCCGCCTCGCCGCTCGTCACCTCGCTTGGCGCGCCGCTCGATCGCGCGGGCCGCGTGATCGCCAATCCGACGTTGATCGTTCCCGGCCGTCCGGACATTTTCGTCGTTGGCGACGTGTGCGCGCTGCAGCAGGACGGCAGGCCGCTCCCGGGCGTGGCGCAGGTCGCCAAGCAGGAAGGTGCGCACGCGGCGCGAAACGCGGTACGCGCCATTCGCAGCGAGCCCCTGCTGCCGTTCCGCTACCGCGACTACGGCAACATGGCGACGATTGGCCGCGGGTCCGCCGTGGCCGAGATCGCATCGCTGGAGGTGTCCGGCTTCATGGCGTGGATGATCTGGCTGTTTATCCATATCTTCTGGCTGATCGGTTTTCGGAGCCGGCTGGCCGTGATCGGCGAGTGGGCCTGGGCCTACGTCACCTTTCAGCGGCGTGCCCGGCTGATCACGGGAGAGAAGCTCGGGCCGGG
>JBGPKK010000260.1:0-5744 GCA_041485905.1 Vicinamibacteria bacterium | reverse complement strand
TCATGCCGACTTCGGGACGAAGGAGAGGAAGCGGCGTGAGTTGTCTACCAGAATGGCGTGAATCACTTCGTCCTTCACGCCGGCCTTGAGCAACTGCGGCACGAACACCGACGTCACCCGGCGGTACGAAGGAAGATCGAGCGTCCTGCCGCCAGTGTTATCAGAGGAGAGAAGCAATCGATCCGCGTAGCCGGCGTCGAAGAACGCCAGCAGAGTGCGGACTCGTACTTCGTCCGCCGCGGGCTGCCCACCCGTGCGATCGAAGCCGACCCACGCCCCGCGCTTGGCGACCTGTTTGATCAGGTCCGCTGACGGATCGACGAGGGAATCGCAATGGCCGATGGCGACATGTTCAGGTTTCACGCCCACTGACTCGAGCACGTCGAGTTGACGCAAGCCGGCCTCCTTCGGCACGTTCGGCCCGGTGCCGTAGGCGTTGTGCGTGAAGATCGGCAGATTCGTCCGGAGGTGCGCCTTGCCCACGGCACGGAACACCTTCCGTTCGGCCGGCGTCAGCTCCGGCTCGTTTGGATCCGCGCCGATCTCGCCGAATGCGCCCAGACGCTGCGCCGTCGCCTCTTGTGCCAGTTCGTTCGCAATCTGATCCTCGCTCTTAGCGGCGATCTCCGGTGGATACGAGCGATCCATGTAGTACCCGCCGCTCGCAACGATGTGGACGCCGGTCCGCTCCGCGATCTGTTTCAGGTTCTCGAGCTTGCGGCCCATATCAGGATGCCCGCCGTCGACGATGCAGCCGACCCCGTCTCGAGCGGCTGCCTTCACCTGCTCGACCATGAGATCGACGTCCGCGCTGGGTGGCGGCCCCGCGGGGGCTGCGCCGCGGCCTGGTTGCGGAGGAAGAGCGTACCGCCCGGGAGACGTGATGATCGACATGTCGATGGACAGATGCTCATGGAAGAGCGTCGCGCCGGTGATCGCGTCCGGCGAGATGTCTTTGAGGAGCGTCCGGATGATCGCGCCCCGCGGCAGCTGGAGCTTCTTGGCGCTCGTGGCCGTCCGCCAGTCCATGAACCATGCGGCATCCGCCGTCCACGCGGACGCCAGCCCGAAACCGGCGCTCACGCCCAGCAGGCCGATCGCTTCCCGACGACTGAATCGCGGTGAACGAGGATGTCGCTCGTCGGTCATCATGCGCTCCCTCAGGCTCGGTGAGTCCTGAAAACCAGAGTGTTCGTTTCGGCGTGCAAGGTCGTCGGCATGCTACACCCGCGCACGGCGCCTGGAATGAAGTTTTTGGACTCGAACTCGCCGGGCAGAACCGCGTGCGTACACTAAATTGGTGAGAGGAGTTCTGCTAGGATCCTCTGAAACGGTTCGGCTTCGTTTCGCATGGCGTTTCAGCTCGCACTTCGTGGCGCATTTTCTCGGAGTGAAGCGATGATGAAGTCCTTCAGCTTCTCTACGGTCATCCTGATAGCGGCCCTCGGCGGCATCGTCGCCGCGGCGCAACAGCGCGGCGGCGCCGTACGTGCGCCGCGTCCCGGAATCGACTGGCCCGCCTTCCGGGGCATCGACGCCAGCGGCGTTGCGGCGCAAGGACGGCCAACACCGACGACATTTGCGCCAGCGTCCGCGGTTTGGCGCACGAAGATCCCCGGGCTCGGGAACTCGAGTCCGATCGTCTGGAACGATCTCTTGTGCGTGACGACCGCGATCAGCGCGAAGGACAACTCCTTCAAGCCGGGACTCTACGGCAACATCGAGCCCGTGAACGACACCAGCCCGCACGAGTGGAAGGTGATCTGCCTCGACAAGCGGAGCGGCGCGGTCCGATGGGAGCAGACAGTTCACCAGGGCGTGCCCGCTATCAAGCGCCATCCCAAGAGCACGCAGGCGAACGCCACGCTCGCAACCGACGGCGTTCACCTCGCCGCGTTTTTCGGGTCGGAGGGTCTGCACGTCTACGATCTCGCGGGCAAGCGGCTCTGGAGCAAGAGCTTCGGCGTGCTCGACTCCGGGTTCTTCATGGTGCCGGAAGCGCAATGGGGATTCGCGAGTTCGCCGATCATTCACAACGGCATTCTGATCGTGCAGGCCGACGTACAGAAGAACTCGTTTCTCGCCGCGTTCGACGTCGGTACCGGCCGGGAGATCTGGCGCGTGGTTCGCACCGACGTGCCCACGTTCGGGACACCGGCCGTCGTCGACACGGGCGGCCGCCGACAAGTCGTCGTCAACGGATGGAAGCATACCGGTGGGTACGACTTCGAAACCGGCCGTGAGCTCTGGAAGTTGACGGGCGGCGGCGATATTCCGACACCGACACCGATTGCCGGCGACGGTCTGATCTTCATCACCAGCGCACACGGCGACGAGTCGCCGGTGCACGCCATTCGCGCCACCGCGACCGGTGACATCTCGCTCAAGGGCGACGAGACCAGCAGTGCGAACGTCGCGTGGAGCGTGCCGCGCGCCGGTTCGTACATGGCGACACCGCTCCTCTACGGCGATTACTTGTACGTGGTCCGGTGGAATGGCATTCTCGGAGTGTACGAGGCGCGAACCGGTAAGCTCACGTATCAACAGCGGCTGGGCGCCGGCGCGACCGCCTTTACCGCGTCGCCGGTGGCGAGCGGTGGTCATGTGTATTTTGCGACCGAGGACGGAGAAGTCTATGTGATCAAGGCGGGGCCGGCCTTCGACCTGGTCGCGACGAACCGGCTAGACGCGCCGATGCTGGCGACGCCGGCGATCTCGGATGGCCGGCTGTTCATCCGTACCAAGGACGAAATTCTGGCGTTCGGCCACTGACCCGAGCACGGAACTCGCAGAATCGGGAAATCTGGCTTCGGCGCCCTCGGCCGAATCGTCGGCAGCGTAAACCGTGGCCGCGCATGTCGCCGCGCGTAGTTATTGCGGAGCACGGGGTCGCAGGGCGGTTCGTCGCCTGCGTCCCCCGCTGTCCTTTCGTGGTGTGTCACGCCGAGACCAGCCGACGAAGTCCAGGCTTGCGTTACAACGCGAAGACCCAGATCGCAGCGCCGCCGCTGGCCGCCTCGATTTCAGTGCCTCTTCTCTTTCGAAACGCGTTGTAGGTCCTCGACAGATCGCTAACGTGATTGTTGCGCAGTCCTACGACTACGGCGACGTACTGCGTCTTACCGATGCTGTACGTCACGAGGCTCCCACTCGGTAGGTCGTCGAGCTTCGCCTGCCACAACAGCTTGCCGGAAGTGTCGTCGAACGCCTTGAGCGCTGGGTCGAGGTCCCCTGAGAAGATCACTCCACCGGCCGTGGCCAGCAGCGACGTCGACAGGGGAGACGACTGATGGTGCACCCACGCCAACTTCTTCCCCTTGACGTCGATGGCCTGCAGCCGGCCCATCGTGCCGTCTGCGCTGTCCGGATGCTCCGCCGGGCTGAGCCCGATGCCGGAGGTGAGCAGCCTGGATCCTTCAGGACCGAAGCGGTTGCAAAACTCGCTCAACGGGAGATAGAGCATCGCCGTCTGCGGACTGTAGGAGGTTGGCGGCCACGCCCGCGCGCCGGACACGCCGGGACAAATGACGGTCGGCCGATCAGGATCCGGCCATCTCTGCGGATCGATGGTCTTCGCGCCGGTCTTCGGATCGATGTGGGTGATGACGTTCTGCACGCCCGCATCGACCGAAAACAGATACTCGCCCGTTGCCGCGTCGAGCGCGTCGAGAATCGCCATCTTCCCGACGTTCATCACGATTTTTCGCGGGCGCCCGTCAACGGTCATGCTGACGATCTGGCGCTCGAAGACCCAGTCGAGGTCCCACTGATCGTTCGCCACGTGCTGGTAGTACCACACCAGCTTCCCCGTGTCGGGATTCAGCGCGATCGTGCAATTCGTGTACAGAGCGTCGCTGGTGACTGCCGCGTCGTTCACCGGATGCAGCAGCGGTCCGGTGTCGTAGGTCGGCGCCACACCGAAGTAGACGAGATTCAGCTCCGCATCGTACGTGCCGTGCTGCCAGACCGACCCGCCGCTCCGTTTGTCCAGGCCAAGTCCATTCCAGCTGTCACCTCCTTGTTCGCCGGGTCGCGCGATCGTGTTGAAGCGCCAGAGTTCCTTGCCCGAGTTGATATCGAGCCCGACGATGAATCCTCCTTCTGGCGAGAAGCTCGACGTCACACCCTGGATGACCTTGTCGCGGACCACGAGAGGCCCGCCGCGCAACTGGTATCGGGTTCGTCCAGTCAGCTGGTTGGCCGGCGCGACCTCGTGATCCCACATCACCTCGCCGGTCTTCGAGTGCAGCGCCACGACGTGCAGGTCCGACGTCGGTACGAACACTCTGTCGCCAAACAGCGAGAGCCCCATCTTGCTGCTCGACTGCGACGCTTTGTATTGAAATCTCCACAGGATCTCGCCGTTCGAGCCGTCGAGCGCGAGCACCGTGTCCGGAATCGTCTGCAGGAACACCACGCCGTCGTGGACCAGCGGCGTCGGCATGCTCGTGCCGGCGCGCAGCGGGACCCGCCATGCCGGCTTGAGGTTCTGCACGTTCGTCCGGGTAATCAATTCAAGCGGACTGAAATTCTGACCGTCGTAAGTGCGTCCCCACTGCAACCAATCGGCGGGAGGCGGGCTCTGCAGCATGCTGCTGGTGACGGCGCTCAACCCCGTCAAGCGCGCCGATCTGCTCGGCGACCCATTGATAGGCGCATCGAGATCGAGCTCCGTTTTCTCCTGTCGCGGGATCGTCACCGCGGCAAGCAAATCGATCCTCGACGGCAATTCGCTGCCCGCCGGCTCGAAGTGATTCACCTGAAGGATGTACGCGAGGATGTTCGCGTACGTGCCGTCGTCGAGACCCCCCGATGTCGCGCCCGGTCTCGGCGGCATGCGCTGGACGTGGAACATGAGCGTGTCGACCGTCTTCCCGCGCCACGTGCGATCGAACCGTTCTCCGGTGAGACTCGGCGCCAGGTGCTGTCCCTCGAGCTGTGCGCCGTGACACGACGCGCAATGCTGCCGGTAGGCCGCGGCGCCAGCCGACGCCTGCGCTTCGGTGAAGCCCGGTGGCCGCGGGCTCGGTGTCTGTCCGAGACTCGCCGGCTGCCACCCCGACAGCGCCACGACACACCCGACACCGATCGCCGCGCGTCTCATCGTTCTCATGATGGCCACCCGTTGTGAGGGATCGCGTCCGGTGCGAATCGGGGTGCATTCTATACGGTAATTCGCCCGCGCGACTGTCAGACGCCGCCACGACTCGGTCAGGATGCCTGCGTCGGCGTCGGTAAAGTGGCGGGCGGTTCCAGGACGGCTCGTGGTACGTGCGATCGAGGGCAGAGCCGATTCAGGCGTATTTCGAGAGCGGGTTCCCACACCGCACCGATCAGTGGATCTCTGCAGCGGCAACCGCGTGGGCGATGACCGCATTGGCCTCGACCACGCGTTGAGGACGGTCCTCTGCCTGTTGCGACAGTCGTGTTATCGTGCAGCCGATGGCCGCGACATCGCGCGTGCTGAACGGACTGATCGTTGGCCTGTGCGCCGCGTCGCTTGCGGCCAGCCTTCATGCTCAGAACCGGCCGCTCAAGATCCTTCTGACGAACGACGACGGCTACGACGCGCCTGGACTGCGGGTCATGCGCGAGACCCTCGTTGCCGCCGGACATCAAGTAACGGTGGTGGCGCCTGCCACGAATATGAGCGGGACCAGCGGCAGCATGACGTCCGGCAGCGTCACGTATGAGAGAAAGGCCGACGGCGTCTTTGCCGTCCGCGGTACTCCCGCTGATGCCGC
>JBGPKK010000259.1:0-5765 GCA_041485905.1 Vicinamibacteria bacterium | reverse complement strand
GGTTCCGGACGCGCGCCCCCGTCGCGATGATCAGCCGGTCGTAGTCGGCGAACGTGCCACCGGCAAGCGTGACGCGTCTGGCGCGAAGGTCGACTGAGGTCGCGCGCACGCCAAGCCGCATGTCGAGCGCAAGCGCGTCGTACCCGTCCTTCCTGCGGAAAAAGGTCTGCTCCGGCTCCCAGGTACCTTGGAGCACCTGCTTCGAGAGCGGCGGGCGGTCGTAGGGGCGATGCGGCTCCTCGCCAATGAGCGTCAGCTCACCGTCGAAGCCTCGGTCGCGCAGCGTCTCGGCCGCGCGCAGGCCCGCGAGCGACGCGCCAACGATCACGATGCGATGCAGCATGGAAGCTGCTCACTCTTCGATCGAAATTGCGCCCGTTGGACACTCCCGCACGGCCTTGTCCACCTTCGCGCGCATACCCTCCGGCGGCGTCTCGTGCAGGACGCGTAGTTCGCCGTCGTCGCCAATCTCGAACACCTCAGGCGCCGTCTCCACGCAGAGCCCGTGGAGGTTGCATATGCTCCGATCGACAACGACCTTCATGATGTCCCCCCGGCTCGAAACGCGCTGCTCTAGAGCCCCGCTGCCATGGGTTTACCCTACCACGGCAAGGCCAAATCGGCTGGGGCCAGTCGCGATCGGACATGTACCCAGTCCGATTCAGCATCGGTCGCTTGCTGATCGGGTCACCTTCTGCGGCGAACGACTGTTCCACCCTTCTATTCTCCTTGGCGTGCTCTTCGCGCACACCGGAGTGGTCTTCCAGCCCTCGCTTGACGACGGCAATCAGGGGATGAGGATCAGGGGAGCCCTTGCCGACCCTCTGCACGGCAAACGCTGGGATGTGTTGCGCGGATGCTGCCGGGGCGATGAGCGTCAGCAGCAG
Source organism: Vicinamibacteria bacterium (assembly GCA_041485905.1). Classification (GTDB taxonomy): domain Bacteria; phylum Acidobacteriota; class Vicinamibacteria; order Vicinamibacterales; family CAVVIG01; genus JAHFUI01. Next base: position 4,878 of record JBGPKK010000259.1, on the reverse strand, counting down.
ACGAACGCCTACGGGACGGGCTTCACCGCGTTGGCGATTACGCGGTTGGCGAAACTCAGCGACCGCGACGCGACGAACCCCAACCTCGCCGAGGCGATGCGCAAAGCGTTCGGCGAGCGGAAGCCGCCCAACCTCTACACTGGTCGACTTTCGGGGACCGACTGGAAGTTCGGCTCGCCAGTGCAATGGGCGGCGCGCGAACGCCAGACACGAGTTTCAGGTTGGGTCGCTTCGCGCGACGCCAACCTGAAATCCGCAGCCGGATTTGATGGTCAGGCCAGGGCTTTTCCGTACAGCGCCATCAAACGGGTCCATGCCTTCTCGGCCTGTGGCTCGTTGTAGACCCCCGAATCCGGAGGGCACCAGCCATGGGCGGCACCGGTGTACACCTCGATTTCCGCGGGCTGGTTCGACTTGGCGAACGTGTCCTTCAACACGTTCTTCTCATCGGGCCTTTGCATGTCGTCGTTTGCGGCGATCGCGATGAGGAGCTGCGCCTTGGTCTTCGAGGCCTGCAGGTGCGGGCTGTTCGGCATGTTCGTCACGAGTCCGCCGCCATGGAACGAGGCGATCGCGCCGACGCGATCGGGGACCGCGGCCGCGGTGCGGAACGCGATCGGACCGCCCATGCAATACCCCTGAGTGCCGATCTTCTTATTCTTGGCCACTGACGACTGCTGGTCCAGCCATCCGATGAACGCCTTCGCATCGCTCATGTGCGTCGTCTCGTTCAGCGCCTGCGCGAGCGGCAGCAGCTCCGGAATGGGCGTTGCGGCGCCCTTCTCCGCGGTCGGGGCTTTCTTCACGCGATAGAACGGATTCACCACGAGCACCGAATAGCCCGATTCGGCGAGCCGTTTCCCCATCGTGCGGAACGCCGGCCGCAGCCCGAAGATGTCCGGCCACACGAGAACGCCCGGAGCCGTCCCGCTCGCCGGGTGCACGAAGTAGCAGTCGGCGGTGCCGTCCGGCGTCATCACAGTCACATCCGATTCCGTGACGGCGACCGCGTTCGCGACCTGCGGCAGCAGCATCGCCACGCCGGCTCCCAACAGGACGCCGAATTGGCGCCGTGTCACCAAACCGCGGGCCTCGTACGCCTGTCGATCTGTCTCAAAATGGTCCTGATCGCACATATTCCCTCCTTGTCCATGCTACTCGACGCGCGACACTCAAAATCTACCGCGACACTCTATACCGATTCGCTGTCCAGCGGGTGCACTGGCCTAGGGCGTCGCGCTTGACACGCGACGAGCGCGGGCGCTATACCGTTCTCTCCTTTGCGACCGTTGGTCGTAGCCCCTGGCAAGCATCCTCCAGGGGCTGGCGAGGCGCAGAGAACGGTTTGCAATCAACGGACCGCTGACCCTCTCAGTCGTATAGCTAAGCTAGGGTGCACCAACCCAGGAGGTTCCAGATGCTCCGCCCGACACAGCGCGTCCTGGCCATCATGCTCTTTGCCTGCATCGTGGCAACGAGCGGCGGCCAACTCCGGTCGGCATCCCGTGACAGACGGGAGCCCAAACCACACGAAAAACATATGTCGTCGATGGGGCGCGCTGCCGTGCGGACGCTCACTGCGGTCGAAGCGAGGGTGCGCGGCGGGTCGGTAAGAGATCCCGAGCAGACCGGGTCGTGCCTCAACGAGGCGGACTGCGGTGACGAGGCGTTCCCGCCGGACTTACCCGCTCAAACCCAGTCGGAAACGTCCATCGCCGTAGATCGGACGGGCCAACACATCGTGGTTGGCTTCAATGACTTTCGAGGATTCTCGAATAACCCGCTTTCCATCTCTGGCTTCATGTACTCAGACGATGGTGGTCACACATTCGTCGACGGCGGTCAACTGCCGTCTCCGGGCACCGACACGATCGGCACCACGCGATTCCCTCTGGTATTTGGCGATCCGGATGTCAAGTACGTCGGCGACTGCACGTTCATCTACTCGTCAATCATGGTGAAAAAGTTCTCGGCCACGACAGCGGCGCAAACGATGGGCGTCCATCGCTCCACCGATTGCGGTCACACGTGGACCGGACCGTTCGAAGTCACCGCGGCCACGAATCCGAACGGGCTGGTGGACATAAATGGCGCACCGCTCGACGATGCCGACAAAGAATACTTGGACGTCGACCGTGATACGGGCCGTGTCATCATGAGCTGGACGAACTTCGGTGCAAGCGCCGTCGAAATCTCGACGTCGTACACCGACAACATCATGGCCAACCCGCCGACATGGTCGCCGAGGAAGATCGTGGCGAATACCGACGCGGACGGGCAGGGGTCGATTCCACGTTTTGCCGGGCACCATTCCCGGAACGCCTACATCGCCTGGGAGCGGTTCTTCGAGGACCTGACGAACACGATCGCGTTTTCCCGCTCGACCGACAACGGGGCGACATGGAGCGCGCCAATCGAGATTCCGCCGGGCCATTTCTTCACGATGGACTACGTCCTGGGCAACGACCGCGTGCACTCGTTTCCCTCGCTGGCGGTCGACAACTCCTCCAGCCATCATCGAGGCGACGTCTACGTCGTCTACGCGACGAACGACCTTGGCGACGGCGCCGACATTGCGTTCCAGCGCAGCACGGACGATGGCGTGACCTTCTCGGCGCCTCTCCTGTTGAATAGTCGGCCTGGCGAGGACCGCGCGCAGTGGTTCCCGTGGGTGACCGTCGATTCGGACACCGGACGGATCCACGTCTTCTACTACGACCAGGGCATCGCCTCGAGCGGTGACTTGACGCAGGTGACGCACACGTTCTCCGACGACGGTGGGAAATCGTGGGAAGCGCCGCTCCCACTCACCCGCCCGCCGTTCCACGCGGGGTGGGGAAACGACTCGAGCCAGCCAAATCTCGGCGACTACAACCAGGGCGTCGCCCAGTCCGGCGACCTGTTCCTCACGTATGCCGAAGCGACGCGCCCGCCGGCCGGCTTCGCCGATGGGCAGCCGACGTCTACGAGCATGACAGTGCCGGACGTGGTGTTCGGACGCATCTCCAACGAAGACCATGAGTTTCATTTCTTTCGACATCACGAGTTCGAGCACCACGACTTCGACGATCGCGACTCGCACGCGACCACGCTGGATCTTGCCACGGTCACGTTCGCCGAAAGCGGCGGTAACGGCTTCATCGACCCGGGTGACTTCGTGAGGCTGACGATGCCGGTTCGCAACTACGTGACCAATCCGCTGAATGCGGAAACGATTCGTGGGGTTCACGCCGGCCTGACCACGAGCACGCCCGGGGTGCGCGTGCTGCAAGACGATTCGAACTACCGGACTTTGCGGCCGGGCGTCACAGATTCGAACCAGACTCCGTTCGTTCTCAAAATCGAGCCGGCCTTCGTTCCCGGCACACCGATCGAGCTCGCTTTGAAGTTACGGAGTGCTGAGCACGGTCGGATCACGCTTTTCCACACGCTCTTCACGGGTACGCCGCAGGCCACGTCGCTACTGACCGAGAACTTCGACGGGGTCTCGCCGGGAACGCTACCCGTCGGTTGGACGTCGGCCCACGGCGGCGGGGCCAATGTCGTGCGTTGGATAACGAGCAACACGTTCTGTGGCGCGACCTCGAATACGGCGTTCCATCAGAACGCCGCCGACGGTCCAGGACCGAGTCCGTTTACGAACACACGTTGGGAACGACTCTTCAGTCCGCAGTTCGTCGTGCCGGGTGACTCCGACTACGTGACGATCGACATGGACGTCTGCCATGACACCGAAGACGACCCGAGCTTCAACGTGCTGGCGTACGACGGCCTGTTTCTGCGCGTGACCGACCTGACGCCCGGTCGCCTTCTCCGCTCGGTGATGGTCGAGGCGTTCGAAGACGAGTTCACGACCGACGGGTTCTTCCACTACCCGAAGCACCTGCCCCGCAACAGCAACCCGGCGTACTTCGAGGACGTTTCGGCATGGGCGGGTGAGTCTCACGGGTTCAAGCACGTCCACCTGCGACTGCCGGGAATGACGGGAAGCAGCGTCCAGCTGCGCTTCGAGTTCACGCAGGACGCGATTGGGACGTGTGCCGACGTCAGGCCCGGCCACACCTGCGGCGTCGCGGTCGATAACATCGTGGTTAAGAGCGTGCACTCGACGGTGCCATAGTTTAGCTGGTGCGGGTGCAGGGCGACCGTCAGCGTGCTTTGGCCGTCCTCGAAATCCACCCATGCTGTTGCAGCTTCAGGAGAGCGGGGTACAGCGTGCCTTGATTGATGGCGAGTTGGTCGCAGCGTTCGACCGTGACCTGCTGCCGAGCTTGCGTTTGATCAACCTGGAAGACGGCGAAGTGCGCCCTCAGAAGGCGGTGTCGCAATCGTTGGCATCGCTGGCGGCGATTCTTGCGGTCTTAGCCGTGACTCTAGCAGCCGTCGGAATCTACGGTGTTATCGCGTACCGTACTTGGTAAGTCAGCGCACCAAGGAGATCGGAATCCGGATGGCCCTTGGCGCGACGTCGAGGAATGTATTGCAGAACGTCGTACTGCAGAGCCTCCGGCCCGTGTTCGTGGGCATGACCCTGGGACTCGCTGCCGCCGCCGTGGTTTCCTCGGTCTCCGATCAGCCGTGGGCCCGTCCCGGCATGGACAACCCGCGCATCCACTGGGTGCCCTCGATCAGCCCGTCGAGCATCATGTTCCACACGGGCGACAAGTTCCCGAACTGGAAGAACAGCCTCTTCGTCGGCGCGCTGACGACGAGGATGCTGCTGCGGATGTCGTTCAATCAGCCGTCGCAGGCCGAGCGGCGTGAACCGCTGCTGGCATCGCTGAACGTCAGAATCCGCGACGTGCAGCAAGGTCCGGACGGGTACATCTACGTCGCGACCGAACAAGCCATCCGCGGCGACGCCGCCGACGGTACCGT
>JBGPKK010000258.1:0-5877 GCA_041485905.1 Vicinamibacteria bacterium | reverse complement strand
TCGTCGACGAACGGATTCCTGTCCGGCGCGTAATGCGGCACGCTGTCGCCGGGTTCCCGCCCTTCGTAGCCCGTCACGCACCCCGCGCGGTAGTCGAGGGGCGTACGCGACAGCCGAAAGCCCTTCGAGACGATTTCGGGCGTCGTCCGCGCGGCGAGTGCGCTGGACGAGCATCACAATCACTAAGATGTTTGTCGTTGACATACGATTTATATCGTTGTACCGTCGCTGGCACATGACTTCCCATTCCAGTAACCGCAATTCAACGTCGCCTCCGATGCCGACCGCGGCCGAGGTCGACATTCTGGCTGCCCTTTGGCGGCTTGGACCGGCCACTGTCCGGGAAGTGCATGACGCCCTGGACAAAGACAGCGGCTACAACACCACGCTCAAACAGATGCAATTAATGATGGACAAGGGGCTGCTGGTGCGCACGGAGCGTTTCGGCGCGCACGTCTACGAATCGGGCGTGCCGATGGAGCAAATGCAGAAGCGGATTGCGGGCGACCTGATGAGACGGGTCTTCGGCGGTTCCGCGAAGAACCTGGTCATAGGTGCGCTGGGCGCGCAGTCCGCGTCGAAAGAGGATCTGGCGGAAATCCGCAAGATGATCGATGCGTTGGAAAAGAGGAAACGAGGGTCCAAATGAGCGCGATCCAGATCATGTCGACCCAGCCGTGGGTGGAGCGGCTCGGTTCCACGCTGTTGCACTTCCTGTGGGAGGGCCTGGCGATCGCCGCGGTTTATGCGGTTGGACGCAGATGGACCGAACGCAGCTTCGGGCCAAATGCCCGGTACATCGTGGCCTGCGTGGCGCTGGCGATGATGGCGGCGGCGCCTGTCGTGACCTCGATTTTCCTGAGCCCTCCGGCGGCGGAATCTGTTGCGGCTTCGTTCGCCGCGCCGCTTTCGGATTCTGCGCCGTCCGCCTTCCGGAGCGCTCCTGTGTTGCTTCCCGGCGGCGCGCCTGGCGGCGGCGCGGCCCCGCTCCTGCTGTGGGTGGTTGCCATATGGCTTGTGGGAGCGATGGCGTTCTGGGTCCGGATGTTTGGAGGCTGGATACTGGCCGAACGGCTTCGATCGAGGCTCGTTCGCCGTGCGTCCGGCGAATGGCAACAGGCTCTCGATCGGCTTAAGACTCGCCTTCGCGTGTCACGACCGGTGCAGTTGCTGGTGTCGTCGCTGGTGCAGGCGCCGGTGGTGGTGGGATGGCTCCGTCCGGCGGTGCTGGTGCCCGTTGGGGCGCTCGCCGGTTTGCCCGCCGATCAGCTCGAAGCGCTATTGCTCCACGAACTGGCCCACATCCGCCGCCATGACTATCTGGTCAACCTTCTACAAGGCGTGGTAGAGGCCATCCTCTTCTACCATCCCGCGGTCTGGTGGATTTCTGGACACATTCGCGTGGAGCGCGAACTGTGTTGCGACGACCTGGCTGTCGCGGCAAGCGGCGATGTTCTGACGTACGCGCGCGCGCTGGCGGGATTGGAATCCGCACGCCCGGCCCACGCGGGAATCGTCATGGCGGCGAGCGGCGGATCGCTCGTGAACCGGATCGCCAGGCTGGCGGGACGGCCGCGTCCTGCTCCGCGCACATTCTCCGGATCCGGAACCATCGTGGCCGCGATGATCATCGCCGCAACGACACTTGCGTTATTCGGGCAGCAGGCTCCGCGGCCACAGTTTGAAGTCGCGTCGGTGAAGCCTGCGTTGCCGGAAGGTCTTATGTTGGTGCGGCCTCTTCCCGGGCGTCTGACCGCCAATGCAACACTGCAGATGCTCATGCAGAACGCGTACGCGGTGCAGGCGTTTCAGATCGAGGGCGGGCCGGGTTGGATCAATTCGGACCGTTTCGAGATCGAAGCGAAAGCCGACGGCAACGCGACGCGCGATCAGATGTTTCTGATGCTGCAGTCGCTGCTGGAGGAGCGTTATCAGTTGACGTTCCATCGCGAGATGCGGGAGTTGCCTGTGTATGCCCTAGTCGCCGCGAAAGGCGGCCTCAAACTGCCGTCGCCCCGGGAAGGCGCCTGTGTGGAACCAACGCCTGGCACGCCGCCCGATTGGGCGGGAGGCATCATGGCGCCGCCTCAGGCGGGACGGCCTCCGCTGACGCGCTGCGGCGCTGTTCGCGTGATGTTAGAACCCGGCGGCGCAAGGGCGCTGGGCGGCAAGGTTCCGATGGCCGAGTTTGCTCGAACGCTCTCGCTGGTCACGAGTCGCACCGTCATCGATCGGACGGGATTCGGCGGCCTCTTCGACGTCCAGATGACGTTCCTGCCGGACGAAAGCACGCCCGCCATGCCGCCTCCACCGCCGGATGTGGCGGCGGCTCTCGAATCGAAGACCCCGTCGATTCTGTCCGCACTCCAGGAACAGCTCGGCCTGAAGCTGGAATCCACGAAGGGACCGGTTGAGGTAATCGTTATCGACCACGCGGAGCGGCCTTCCGGCAATTAGCGAAGGAAAGAGACTTCGCGCAGGTCGAGAGTCCGGTCGTTGCGTGTGACGATAGCCGGGTCGCCAATCAGACTGTGCGCACTTGGGATGTCGGGAGCGGAACGTGCGTGCGCGTGCTCGAAGCCCACGAGGCGCTCGGTGGGCCAATCTCGAGAGGCCGCTAATGTTGCCTTAATGTTGCCTACGGTCCAAGCCGCTGCATAACTCCGCCGCGCACGCCAGCCCACACGGCACGATGCTGGCCCCGCCGTCAAGAACGACGTTTGTCGACGGATACGTCTTTTCGGGGCTGGTCGCCACGCCGATTCTGGGCGGACACCACTAAATATCGCCTGGCGGGTGACGCGGCGTGACCGCGTGACCGGCCATACATGCACTCGCGCAGAATCTGCGGATCAACAATCGACGTGCGGACCGACGGGCGCTGAGATAGCGCCCGACTCAGCTCATCCGACAATTGCCAGTGCCGGGGCCCAACTGTAGGGACGACCGCGGCTGATTCACCCTTGCGTTCGGAGCTTGCTAAAGAGCTCCAGCATGCCATCCACGCTCCTCATGCGGTTGCAGTACGCCAGCGCCGTTGGCCGGTCCCTATGAACGAGCAAACGCCAGCAGCGGGCCGAAGTCGTAATTGTCGGCGGCCTGCATGGCAGTGATGTAGCCGCGACGCAGCGCGCCGGCATCCTGTACATTCGCCCGGCCCCAGGAAAACCTCTCTTTGCCGAGACTCATGACGAGGAGATCCGCCATGAGGCGGGCGTGGCGTCCGTTGCCGTTCGGGAACGGGTGGATTTGCACCAGCCGGTGATGGAAACGCACAGTGATTTCGTCGGGCTGATAGGCTCCGTGTTCGATCCACGCCTTCGTATCGTCGAGCAGCTGGCGCAGGGCCACAGGAATCTCATAGTAGGGAATCCCGAGATTCTTTTCGGTTGTCCTGAACCGTCCGGCCCAACGCCAGACATCGCCCAGCATGTGGCGGTGCAGATCCTTCGTGAATTTCTCGGTCAGCAGATCCCGGCGCCGGCGAAGCGCCCAGTCCTGGCCCCGCACAATGTTTTCCTGCTCGACATCATTCAACTCGCTCCGATAGGCGATGTGCGCCGGTATCAGGTCGGCCCGTTCCTCGGCCGTGAGCGGCGTTGCATCATCGGGCTCCTCGAAACGATCGTTCATCGCTCGTCCCAGAAGAGACGCGGGTTCGTCTCGCGCACGAGTTCGTCGAGCCGGGCCTCGGAGTCCTTGCCCTTGGCCTTCTGGTCCTCGAGCAGCATCGAGTGCTCGATAGGTCCCTGCCGCCGACGCAAGAACGCACGCGCGCGGTCACGGACCGTGACCTGCAGCGGTCTGTTGGGCACGAGCGCGTAGACAAGGGTGCAGTCGAGGGCTTCAGCCACGCGCCGCAACGTCGCCAGTTCGATGGTGCCCTTCGCCTCGGATTGCTCGATGGCGACAACGGACGGTTGCTTCACGCCCAGCCGCTTCGCCAGTTGCGCCGTCGTCATGCCGAGAGCCTCGCGGACGGCTTGGATCCAGCCGCGCACGGGTGGGCTGTAGCGAGTGACGGGCCCCAGCTCCCTGAAGCGGTCGTCAAGATGCGCCCGCGATTGGGCCGCGAGTCTCGCTTTATCAATAGTCTGTGACATATTGTAATTACTTAATTTAATAGACTATAGACTATCTAAATAGTGTTGTAAACAGGCTCTGAAACAGGCGAATCCTCAAACCACGCTCGTCGGTACCGGGGGCGAATCCAGCCTGAGGAGCCAATTTCCTCAACAACTTACGGCGACGACAGAAACGCTCCGATGCAAGCGTTCCGTCTGGGAAGAATTCTGCATCGACCTTGCCGCGGTCGAATCCTCCCATGGGACCGCAATCGAGGCCCACGGCCCGCGCCGCGAGCATGAGGTAGGCACCCTGAAGCGTGCCACTCTGAAAGGCAAGTCGCTCGCGAACGGCTTCAGGCGACGATCCGAATCGCGCGGCCATCTCCGGTCTGGAGGGAGTCAGCTTCGGCATCAACTCGAAGAAACGCATATCGTGAGCGACGAACTTGGTCACCGGCGCGGCCATCGTCTGCTCGACGTTGCCTGGATCGAGTGCCGCACATAACCGGGCTTTGCTCGCGGCGCTCTTCACGAAGACCAGCCTCAGGGGCTTCGAGTTGGCCGAAGTCGGAGGCCATCGAGCCAGCTCCTAGACTCGACGTAGCGTCGCGTCGTCGACTGGCTGGTCCAGCCATTTGTGGCCGACGATCTCGTTGGCCACCGCCGTCTCCGGATCGAATGGCTTCCCGAACGCGCGGCCGACAGCGCGTGTGGTCAGAGGCGCAGGCCGGTTGGGTCCAGACGGCCGGGCTACTTACAGCGGTTCGCGGGTGTCCTGCGGTCGCGCCACTTGCGGTGGCAGCCGGCACACGCCGCGCTCAGCGTCTCGGAGAGGTCGATCATCTTGTCCTGATCTTTGGCTTGGGCCGCTTTGTACGCCTTCATGCTGGCGTCACGAAGCTCCTGCACGAACATCGCCCAGGCCGGGTCCTTCGTCGGAGCGGGCGCGCCGTTGGAGCAGCGTCGCCCTGGGATCGACAGCAAGTTGGCGGACTCGGCGAGCGCCAGCGCCGCGTTCTCGACCGCCAGCCACCCCCCAAATGTACTGGTGAGAGGGTCGGTCGCCATCGAGGGGTCTTGGCCAGGGATAGGCTTCACGTCTCCAGGATTGTCGGCTTGCGCGAAGAACACCACGTTGGCGGCGGGATACAGGACGCCGCGCATCAGTTGGTTCAAGTCGGCGCGAACCTCCTGAGCCGCACTCGTCGACGGCGTTTGGGCCGTCAGCGACAGCCCGTACACCGCCAGCATGAGGGATAGAGTCAGCACTGTCCTTTGCATGGCCGTAAGACTAGGCGAGGAGCCCTGCCGGCGCAATGACGTTTCGCAGGGGGACGGAGCCGCCGCCCCGGATGGCCAGCCGTAGAACGGCATCGCCGCGTTGATGTCAGGCCCTTCGAATGCGTTGGCTTCGACGCTGCCCTCGACAGCAGCGGTGCGAACTAGTTCTAGTTCTAGTACCAATGCTCTTCAGACTGAACGCAACACCTTCATCACCCCTGGCGCTGAGACAGCGCACGACTCATCTCACCGGCGGAGCACGAAGTTGCCCGCGACGCCACAGGATTCGGTGCATGGCGGAGGCGGGACGTAGGTGTCCTTAATCTTCTTCCGGTATTCCGGATAGAGCGTCTCGCGATAGCCGAGCACCGCCTCGCGCGGCAGGTGGTAGAGCTTCACGAACTCGTCGACGAACGGATTCCTGTCCGGCGCGTAATGCGGCACGCTGTCGCCGGGTTCCCGCCCTTCGTAGCCCGTCACGCACCCCGCGCGGTAGTCGAGGGGCGTACGCGACAGCCGAAAGCCCTTC
>JBGPKK010000257.1:0-5952 GCA_041485905.1 Vicinamibacteria bacterium | reverse complement strand
TTCATTCGCGGTTCCTGCCGAACGGATTTCTCTTCGACGCCGATGAGCGGTTTGCCGTTGGTTCGGTCGAGAATGTACAGAAAACCGGTCTTGCCAGGATGCATCAGGACCTTGCGAGGTCTCCCACGATAGGTGATATCTGCGAGGACCGGCGGCGAGGCGGCATCGTAATCCCAGATGTCGTGATGCACTTCCTGGAAGTGCCACTTGTATGCGCCCGTCCTGAGATCGAGCGCCAGGATTGAGGCCGTGAACAGGTTATCTCCTCCGCGCAGCCGCCCGTCCGTATCCGGACCGGCGTTTCCCACCCCGACGTAGATCATCCCAAGATCAGGATCGAGCGCCACGTGGTTCCACACGCCGCCGCCCCATCGGTGTGCGTCCGCTTCCCATGTGCCCGAAAACGGTTCGCCAGGTCCTGGGATGGTGTTGAACTTCCACACCTGTGTTCCCGTTTTCACATCATAGGCCGCCACTTGACCCCGAACGGCGCCGTCGCCGCCCGCGACGCCAATGAACACGAGCCCATCGAAATACACGGGCGCTGCCGACGAGTACGCGGCCCGCTGTGTGGTCGTGCGCGTTTGCCAGACGACGCGACCCGTTTGCTGATCGAGCGCGATGAGCATGTTGTCGCGCCTGCCGAACACGACTTTGCCATCGGCGACGACGACGCCTTTGTTGGCGCCGGTGCCCTCGTCTGGTTCCGGACGATATCGCCACTTGACGTCTCCGGTCTTCGCGTCGATGGCCAGCACGCTTCTCGCGCCGGTCGTGACGTACATCACCCCATCAACCACGATCGGCGTGCCGTCCAGCGTTGCACCCCGACCGCGTTCTTCGACGCGCATGGACCAGACCCCGCCCAGCTTCGAGATATTCGAGCGATTGATCTGGTTCAGCGCGGAGTAGCGCTGGTTCGAGTAACTGCCGCCCGCGAGTGGAAAATCCCGGGTCGGTGGCATGTTCCAGTTCGGAGTGGCCGGACCCGCAGAATGTGTCAATGCCCCGGCGACGACCGACAGCGCAATCGCCATCAGCAGGCCCGTCGTCGTGCCGCCAGACTTTGAGCGAAGTACACGCATGGCGCCCTCCCAGAGCAATCTTGAGGTTCTCCTACCGCAACGCGTAGGCGAAGAGCGAATTGCCGGCCGAGACCGCGACATATTGGCGTCCGTTGACGGCATACGTGATGGGGCCTGATGCCACATTGCCGCCCAGGTTCGCCTTCCACAGGAGCGAGCCGTCGCGGGCATCCAGCGCAAAGAAATATCCCTCACGGCTACCCGCGAATACCAGATCAGATGCAGTGCTCAGCACACCACTGTCGGTGAGATCGGCCAGTTTGAAGATCCATTTCTGGGTGCCGGTCTTCGGATCGAACGCCTGAATGGCGCCGTACCCCTGCTCGGGGATTCGACGGTTGATGGGGCCGCCGCGCAGCGCCTGGATGGGCCCGACGGGGAACGCTCCCACGAACACACGTCCCTCGACGAACTCGACCGCGCGCCTGGGAAACGTCGCGTAACTGTCCATCAGGCTCGGAATGTAGAACAGGCCGGTGCGCGGGCTGAACGACGGCGACATCCAATTGGTGCCGCCGACGGCGTGCGGGAAAATGACGACGCCTTCCTCGGTTGGACTCTGCACACGGATGGGGCGGCCTTTGTCGTCGAGCCCGCTGGCCCACGTCACCTTCACGAACGGCTTGCCGAGCAGGAACTGCCCATTCGTGCGGTCGAGCACGTACAGAAAGCCGTTGCGATTGGCCCACAACATCACCTTGCGCATGCGGCCTTGCCACTCGAGATCGGCCAGCACCGGCACTTGCGTCGAGTCGTAGTCCATCTCGTCGTGCGGGGTGAACTGGAAGTGCCATTTGAGTGTGCCGGTGTCCGCGTCGAGCGCGACCACGCCATCGCTGTACAAGTTGTCGCCTTCGCGGCTGGCGCCGTTCCAGTCAGGCCCTGGATTGCCGAGTCCCCAATACGTCAGGTTCAGGTCGGGATCGTAGGAACCGGTGACCCAGACGCTGGCGCCGCCTCGCTTCCAGGAGTCGCCCGCCCAGGTTGTGTTTCCGGCCTCGCCTGGTCCCGGCACCGTGTTGAATCGCCAGAGCTCGCCCCCGGTTGTCGCATCGAAGGCGGCGAGGAATCCACGAACGCCGAATTCCGCACCGGCCACGCCGATGATGATCTTGTTCTTGACGACGAGAGGAGCCACGGTAAAGGCATACCCGGCTTCGGGCCGCGCGCCTTCGATCGTGACGTTCCAGACCAGACGGCCGCTCTTGGCGTCGAGGGCGATCAGATGATCGTCGAGCGTCGCCAGGAACAGCGTGTTGCCCAGAATCGCCAGACCACGATTGACGCGGCCGCAGCACGGCCGCGCCAGCGGCGACGGCACGTGCGAGTAGATCCAGAACGCGCGGCCGGTCAGCGCATCGAGCGCGACCACGTCGTTGGGCGCCTGGACCGTGTAGATGACGCCGTCGACGACGAGCGGCGTGGCTTCGAATTTCTCGAGCGATTGCGCTTGGAACACCCACTGCTGCTCGAGGTTCTTCACGTTGGCGGCCGTCACCTGCGTGAGCAGACTGTAGCGCTGGCTCATCGTCGTGCCGGAGTACGTCAGCCAGTTCTGTGGTTCCTCGGCGGAGCGCAGGAGGCGATCGAAGGACACCTGGGCGACCACAGTGGTCCAGCTGGAGTTGAACGCTGCGGCGGATGCCACGAGCGCGGCACCGACGATCCCGCGCTTCAGGACTCGACCTGTCATGGCCTGCCTTTCAATGAACGAAGGTAGCTGACGACATCGGCCAGCTCCTCGGTGCTCAGCGTCCCCCGGTACGACGGCATCGGGGAGCTCCTGAGAATCGCGTACTCCCGCAGATCGGACTTCGTGAACGAGAGCAAACGTTCCTTCGCGTCAAACAACTGGATCGAGAAGCTGTCCTGGTTGAGCAGCCGACCGGTGATCGTCTCGCCGCCACGAGTGACCACGCGGGCGAACCGATTGTCGTCGACGATCTCCGCGTCCGGATCGAGCAGCGATCGCTGCAATTCGCCTGTGCGCCGCAGCGGTCCAACACTGTTCAGATCGGGACCGAGCTGTGAGCCCGCCCCGTCCACTCGATGGCAGGTGAGGCACTGCCCCTTGCCCTCGACCACGGCCTTGCCGCGGGCCGCGTCGCCCGGTCCGCCGGCGCTCGCTGTCGGAGTCGCAGTCATCGACCGCAGGTAGGCGACGATCCGGCCCGCGTCGAATTCCGAAAAATTGCCCGGGGGCATGCCGGTCCCCGGGATTCCCGCTGTGATAATCCGGACAATCTCGTCGTCGGTCGTGGCACGACGGAACTGGCCTCGGGCGAAGTTCACGCCGGCCACGGCGTCGCCGTCGGCCCCATGACACCTCGCGCAACTGGCTTGAAACAGCCGGCCGCCTTCGGCGACTTCGGCCGGCGAGTAGCCATGCTGGGCCACCAGCGAGGCGACCGCCACAGTCACTGCAAACGCCAACACCACACCAGCTCGCCACATTGGATACGCCCTCGATTGTCGCGCAGGGGTTCGCCCTGTCGCCGGTCCCGGAGTGTAACAGGCCCGAAGCCCCAGGATCTACGCAGGTTGGCGAGACTGAAAGTTTTGTTGTGGCGCTAGGCCCGCGTCTCCACTATTGTCCCCGTAGATTTTCGTCGTTTGCAGGCTGCGGCTCATGGGGTGCCCGCTGGCCTTGCCAGGCGTCGCCTCAACGAGGATTGGAATGAAAGGGTGACCATGAATCTGAGGATCGCAAGACACATTGGCGTGATTGCGGCAATTGTGCTCACGCTCGGTAACCTTGGCGCGCATCGCCCATCGCTGAATGCTCAGGGCGTCGCCAGGCAGGCGCCGATCTTTGAAGTCGATCCGTTCTGGCCAAAGCCCTTGTCCAATCACTGGGTCACTGGCTCGACCATCGGTCTCTCGGCAGATGCACAGGACAACGTCTGGACCATCCATCGGCCGAACACCGTCGAAGACAACTTCAAGGCCGCCGACATCAAGGTCGGCGAAGCCAGAGGCAAAGATGACGAGGCCCAGCCGGGAGCTCCAAGTTCTCAGCCGACAGCCGGTTCAGGGTCTATCGGCAAGTGCTGCAAGGTTGCCCCACCCGTTCTTGTCTACGACCAGGCGGGGAACTTGGTGAAATCCTGGGGCGGTCCCGGTCAAGGATACGACTGGCCGGACAGCAATCACGGGATCACCGTCGACCACAAGGGCAACATCTGGCTGGCTGGCAATGGCGCCAGAGACACGCAGGTCCTCAAGTTCAGCAGCGCTGGGACGCTTCTTTTCCAGTTGGGCAAACATGGCGTCCACAACGGCAGCAATGACATCGAAAACTTCTGGCAGCCGACGAAGATCTATGAAGACGTGTCGGCCAATGAGGTGTACATCGCCGACGGGTACGGCAACCGCCGTGTCATTGTATTCGACACCGACAGCGGGAAGTACAAGCGGCATTGGGGCGCCTACGGCAACAAGCCGAGCGACGAAAAGATGCCCGGGTACAATCCCAAAAGCACCCCATCGCAGCAGTTCAACACGGTCCATTGCGCGATCGTTGCAAATGACGGGCTGGTATATGTCTGCGATCGGGTGAACGATCGGATTCAGGTCTTCCGCAAGGACGGCACGTTCGTGAAGGAAGTCTTCATCGATCCCAACACGTTCCGGTCGGGTTCTGTGTGGGACATGACGTTTTCGAGAGACCCCCAGCAGACCTATATCTACGCGGCCAACGGCGTCGACGAAAAGATCAACATTCTGCTACGCAGCTCGCTGGAAGTGTTGACGTCGTTCGGCGATGGTGGGCGCGCCCCGGGGCAGTTCTTCGGCGTCCATAACCTGGCGACCGATTCGAAGGGGAATCTCTATACCGCCGAGACGTATACCGGAGCACGCGTCCAGCGGTTCATCTACAAAGGCGTGGGTCCTGTGACGAAGGCGGAGCAGGGCGTCGTTTGGCCCAAGGGCCGCTGAATCGACTGGCGCGCGTTAGTTCGTGTCTTCGTTCGCTCTTCCCCCGGCGACGGGACGGCTCAAGGCTCGTCGCGTTGCTCCGACCCGCGCTTTACGCGGGCTATCGGCCTTGATCCCGGCTCCGCGCGCGGCCCTCTTAGCTGCCGCCACAGACGCAATTTCTGGCACGCATGCCGACGCGATTCGTGCGGCTCAGATGAGCCCAGAACGCTGTGGTCGTCCAGCGATTCGATGAGGCGCGCGCCGAAGCCCTCGAAGCCGATGCCACACGCGCGGCCGGCCGTCCACTCTGGCCGCTGCACGGCGTGCCGATGACGCTGAAGGAACAGTGCTTGTTCTGGTCTCGTTCAATGCGGCCGGCGAGCCCGCGAGGTCCGGCTGGCACCTGCGCCGGAGCGCCTCTTCCGGCGGGCGCTGGGCCGGGCCAGTTGCGCTGCCTTCGCCTGGACGAACCGTTCCCCCCGAGACAGCCAGGTGCGGAGCGCGGCCGCCCTGCGGAAACCGGGCGGCGCGACGTACACGAATCCTCTCAGCGGTGTGCCCGTGAAGTCCATGGGCCGGACATGACGTCCGCGCTTGACGGCGTCGAACTCGTCTTCCACGACCCGTACCATCAAATCATGGCCGACGATGCCGCAGCACATGCGACCCCGACACAGAAACGCAAGACCGCCGAACATCTTGCGTTCGGTGATGTCTCCGCGTGCTCCAAACACCTGCCGAATACGATTCGCGAGCTTGTCGTCGTATGCCATAGGGGAGCCCGTGCTGATCCTGATGGGGGAGCACACGAGGGGAAGCGACTCGCCAGAGGGCTCCGCCCGCGCCCGTGTCAGTCCTTCCATCCTCAATGACGGTCCGCCATCTGCTTGCCGTGGTGTCGCGTGTGGAGTTCCATGAAGCGGACGTAGTCCTCCACGCCGACGGC
>JBGPKK010000256.1:0-5965 GCA_041485905.1 Vicinamibacteria bacterium | reverse complement strand
GAACGTGAAGGACGCCGCGAGGCCGGCGCTCGGCACCGTCGACGGAGGAGTAATGACCAGCGTCGGCGCAGCGGACACCGTGACGATGACGGAGCCTGACGCCTGGCCCGACGCCGTTGTCGTGGTTGTCGTGGTTGTCGTGCCTGTCCCGGTCGCCGCCTGGGCGCCGACGCTCGCGGTGACCGTCGCCTGCTGGCTTGTCGTCAACGTCGTCGTGGCCACGCCATTTGCGTTGGTCGTCACCGTTGAGGAGGACAGTGAGCCCGCCGTCGTCGAAAAGCTGACGGGCGCCGAGCTGAGCACGTTGCCGTTCACGTCGAAGACGCTCGCCGTAATCGTGGTCGTACCGCCGATCGCAGGGAGCGACGTCGGGTTGGCGTTCACGGTCACGCGGCCGACCGCTGCCGTTCCGACGGCGATCTTGATGGCGCCGGCAGATCCGACGTTTGCCCCGCCAGACAGCGCGGTGATGGTCGCCGTGCCCGACGAGGTGCCGGCGTTGAATGTCACCGTGACGCGCCCGCTCTCGTCCGTTTCCGCGTCCAACGGCTGAATGGAGCCGAGCGTCGTCGTAAAGGTGACCTGCGTGCCCCGATGCGGCGGCGTGCCGGCCGGCTCAATCAGCTGAGCGACGATCTCCGCGGTCCCGTTGAGGGGGAGGGCGGTCGCCGCGGAGGTAATCGTGATGGTCGAGCCTGTCGGCGCCAGGAGCGGCACCTTTTGACAGGCGACGGACATCCACGAAGCGGCAGCGAAGAGCAGAAGACAGGAAATCCGGCCGCGTGGTATCATTTGAACGCTAACCATCTTACTTCCATGAAGTTACGGCGTCAACAAGACGGATATGCGATGGTCGTGATGCTGATCAGTCTCAGCATCATGGCCATCATGATGACCGTCGTCATGCCGGTCTGGAAGCAGACCGCGCAGCGCGAAAAGGAAGCCGAGCTCGTCTTTCGCGGCGAGCAGTACGCGCGGGCGATCAGCCTGTTCCAGCGCAAGAGTGGTCCCGGCACGCTGCCGCCGAACCTCAATGTGCTGGTCGATCAACGGTTCCTCCGCAAGAAATACAAGGACCCGATCACCAACGACGATTTCGCGACGATCGGGCCGAGCACGGCCGCACCCGGAACGACCGCTGGCACACCGAGCGCACCGCCAGGATCGCAGACGGCCGGCGCAAGCGGATTCGGCCGGGGCGCTACACCGCCTCCCGGGCAGCCTGGGCAAGCCGGCGCCCCTGCGGCGGGTGGCATCATGGGAGTGGCGAGCAAGAGCAAAGACAAATCCATTCGCCTCTACAAAGGACGCAGCCACTACAACGAGTGGGCGTTCGTGTTCAACCCGCCGATTCCGGCCGGCGGAACCGCCGCACCGGGCCAGCGCGGCACGGGCGGCAACCAGGGCCGCGGCAATCCACAAGGTCCGCCGCCGCCTGGCGGCCCAGGCGGCCGACAGGGCAACCCCACTGGTGGACGCGGCCCGAACGGTCCCGGAAATCCCAACGGGCCGAACAACCCCAGCGGGCCCGGGCGCGGCGGAGGATTCGGACCTCCAGGTCGTTAAGACGTTCGAAGCGTGAATTTGGTCATCTGGTCATCTGGTCACGTGGTCAATAGCCAAATCAATGACGAGATGACCAGATGACTCGATGACCAAATTCAGAGATCGCCCAGCGCGTCGTGAAACGAGCGGCGAACGGCGCGCATCTGTTCCAGCGTGCCGCCGGCGCAGGCGCGGTTGGTCAGCAGGACGAAATAGCGATCGCGCAGCGGATCGATCCACAGCGACGTGCCGGTGAACCCGACATGGCCGAACGCGGCGGCGGACATCCGTGTGCCGCAGGAGGAGGTCGGGAGCATCGTGTCCCACCCGAGCGCGCGCGAGCTGTCGGCCACGGTGCTCCGGGTCATGAACTGCAGGACGAGCGAGGGTGACAGCGGGCCGGGCACCGCGGTGTCTCCCTGGGCCGCGCGCAGGGCGGCGCGCGCGAAGGCGCCAACGCCGGCGGCGGTCCCGAAGAGTCCTGCGTGGCCGGCGATTCCCCCGAGCGCGGCGGCGTATGTGTCGTGCACGTCGCCAATCAACGTCCGGCCGCGCCGGACGTCATCGTCCCGCGGCAGTGTTGGCGCCGCCTGGCGTTTGATGTCGCCGGTCAAACCGAACGAAAGCGTCTCGGTCGCGAGCGCCGCTTCGGCTGCCGCGAGACGCTGACAGATCGACTCGAACGCCGCGGCCAGCGAGCGTCCTGCGCGATCGGCCGCGAGCATGCCCAGCAGGATGAATCCCAGATCGGAATAGATAGAGCGGGTCCGCGGCGCGTATTCCAGCGGCATGGTGCAGATGTCGTGCTCGAAAGCCCGACGGCCCTCCGGTGGCGCGTCGAGCAGACGCGCAGGCAGACCGGACGCATGCTCGAGGAGATCCCGGACCGTGACCGTATCGCGATCGGGACCGCGCCATTCCGGAAAGCAAGCCGCGAGCGGCTCTTCGAGGCGAAGAGCGTTCGTCTGAACCAGATCCATGACGACCGTCGTCGTCGCGACGACCTTGGTGAGCGAGGCGAGATCGAAAGGCGTTGTCTCGACTGCCGGGATTGATTCAGCCGCAATTGTCAGCGCGCCCGACGCCTCGTGCCACAAGACGGCGGCGCTCGACCCGACGTCCACCGCCGCCGCCGGAAACACCCGGGCGTCGATGGCGTCGAGAAGAACCCGCCGGGCGTTATTGATTCGGGGGATAGCGCTCACGTGTGGCTCAGGCAGCCACGACGTAGGGCGGACCCTATTAGGTCCGCCGCGCCGGGCATGCAGTAGACCTAACATAGAATCGCGCGCTATGCATGTTCTCGGCATCGATGCCGGCGGCACCAAGACGATGTGCCTTCTCGCGGATGAGAGTGGCCGAATCGTGGCGGAAGGCCGCGCCCGGGGCGCGAACTTTCAGACCTCAGGCGAGGTCGAGCTCGAAAGTGTGCTGCGCGATGTCATCGAGATGGCGATCGGCGATCGAGCCATTACCCCGGCCGCGGTGTGTGTGGGGATTGCCGGGGTCGATCGCGAAGACGAGGCCCGCAGCGTGCACGAGATCATGGGACGGATCGGCTATCCATCCCGGGTGGTCGTCGTCAACGACGCGCTCATCGCATTGGCGGCGGGCGCCGCCGATTCGCCGGGCATTGTCCTCATCGCCGGCACGGGCTCGATCGCGTACGGGCACAACGGCAAGGGGCGCGCCGCGCGATCCGGCGGTTGGGGTCACATCATCGGCGACGAGGGGAGCGGCTACTGGATCGGGCGAGAAGCGCTGTCGGCGGTCGTGCGCGCCATCGACGGCCGCGGACCGGCGACGCGGCTGCTGGATGATGTCCTCGAGCATTTCATGATCGAAGACATCTCGAGCCTGCCGCGCATCGTTTACGACCGCGATCTGCCGCGCGTGAGCGTCGCCGCGCTCGGGCCCATCGTGCAGCGCGCCAGCGGCCTGGGCGATCCGGTTGCGCGACGCATCCTCGAACGCGCGGCCGACGAACTGGCGCTGGCCGCCGGGTCGGTGGCATCGACGCTCGACATGCAGGGTGAGGCGTTCGTCTTCGTCCTCGCGGGCGGTGTCTTTCGCGTCGTGCCGTGGCTGACCGACGTCCTGTCGCAGCGGCTGATCGGCGTCGCCCCGCGAAGCACGGTGCGGCGTCTGGATATCGAGCCCGCGATTGGCGCCGTGCGGCTCGCGCTTGCCGAGGCCCAGGGGCGATCGCAGGTGCCACAGTACAGGTCGAGCGGACGTTGACCCCCGACGCAGGGCTAAAGCCCTTCGCCACATCAACTGACGGCGAGCAGTTCCTTGAGGCGCGCTTCGACGTCCTCGCCGATGGCGTCGCGGACGAAGTCGTGCGCGCGGCGGAGCCGGGTCAGCGCCTGCGGGTAGGCGAGCCCCCCCTTCTGCATCACGATGGCCGCCTTCACGTTCCAGTGGGCGCGCCGCAGCAACTTGTCCGCTTCGTCGTATTCGAGGCCCGTCACGATGATGATGATCCGCCGGGCGCGGTCTTTCAGTTTTTCCGAGCCGGTCTGGACGTCGACCATCAGATTGCCGTACGTCTTGCCGATGCGGATCATCGACGCGGTCGTCAGCATGTTGAGCACGATCTTGGTCGCCGTGCCCGCCTTCAGGCGCGTCGATCCGGCGATCACTTCGGGGCCGACCGCCGGCGCGATCGTCAGGTCGACGACCGTCTGCAGCTCGGTGCGCGGATCGCAGGTGACGAAGATGATCTTGGAGCCGACGCGCCGGGCCCGCGTGAGCGCGCCGCGAACGAACTGCGTCATGCCGCTCGCCGACACACCGATCACGACGTCCTTCTTCGAAGGCTTCAGCCGTGTGATCGCGCGCGCGCCTTCTTCGTAGTGGTCCTCGACGCCTTCGCGCGTGCGGACGATCGCGCCCTTGCCGCCGGCCATGATCGCCTGCACGAGATCGGGGCTCGTGCCGAAGGTCGGCGGCATCTCGGCCGCTTCGAGAATGCCGAGCCGGCCGCTGGTGCCGGCCCCCACGAGGATGATGCGCCCACCTTTGCGCAACACCTGCGTGATGATCTCCACGCCCACCGCAATCCGGTCCTTTTCATGCTGGACCGCGGCCAGCATCTTGCGGTCCTCGTTCAACATCCCTTCGACGATGTCGGCGGGGGAGAGCTTGTCGATGGCGAGCGTAGCGGGGTTGATTGCCTCGGTGGGAAGACCTTGCCATTTCGAACGAGCAGCCATGATGGACGACCTCACGAACCGGCCGCGGATGGTATCACAGTCGACAGTCGAGAGTCGGCAGTCGTCGGTCGACTTGACCGTCGACTGTAGACTGTCGACTGACGATTATGATCGACATCTATCTCGATCACTTGCGGGTCGAGCGTCGGCTCGCGGCCAACACACTGGAGAGTTACGCCCGCGACCTCGGCGCGCTGGCGGCGTTCGCGGCCGGGCTCGAGCGCAAGCCTGAAGCGCTCGACCGTTCGGCCCTCGAAGCGTTCGTCCGGCAGCGGATGTCGAGCGGCCTGTCGCCGCGCTCGGTGGCGCGGTCGGTCGCGGCGATGCGAGGGTTCTACCGCTTTCTCGTGCTCGATCGCCGCCTCGAGGAGAGCCCAGCCGACGACTTGCAGCCGCCCCGCGCCTGGCCGGCCTTGCCCAGGTTTCTTTCCATCGAAGAAGTCGACGCGCTGATCGCCTCGCCGGATGTCTCGACCCCTCGGGGTATGCGCGACCGCGCGATGATCGAATTGCTCTACGCGACAGGCATGCGTGTGTCCGAGCTCATCAGTGTCCGCGCGGCCGATCTGCATCTCGACGAGCATTACCTGACCTGCATCGGCAAGGGTAACAAGGAACGCATCATCCCGATCGGCGAGCAGGCGGCCACGTGGATGCGCCGCTACCAGCGCGATGCACGTCCGGCCATTCTGAAGGGGCGCTCGTCACCACGGCTGTTCGTGAACCTCCGAGGCGGGCCGCTTGGCCGCGTGGGGTATTGGAAGATCCTGAAAGGCTACGGCCATCGGGCCGGTCTGCAGCGACCGCTCAGCCCTCACGTCGTGAGGCACTCCTTCGCGACACACCTGCTGGAACGCGGCGCGGATCTGCGCGCGATTCAGATGATGCTCGGCCACGCCGATTTGTCGACGACGCAGATCTACACCCACGTGCTCGAGGCGAGGCTGCGCACCATCTACGATCGCTTCCACCCGCGGGCCTGATCTGCTAAACTGAACCGTTTCACGGCACTCGTATTTTCGCGAGCTAGATCGAAGGAGCAGTGCGCATGAGCGGTAACGTACGCCATCTTTTCACATCTGAATCGGTCACCGAGGGCCATCCCGATAAGATCGCCGACCAGATCTCGGACGCCATTCTCGACGCCCTCATTGCCAAAGATCCGACGTGCCGCGTGGCCTGCGAGACGCTGGTCACGACCG
>JBGPKK010000255.1:0-5983 GCA_041485905.1 Vicinamibacteria bacterium | reverse complement strand
GTTCGGGAATGAGCAGGTAGGAGACCAGGTAGGTCGCCGCCAGCGACACGAACGACGTCAGCCACACGAGCGAGGTCAGCGGCGCCTCGAAGTTCATCTTGTCGGCCGTGCCGTACCGGCTCTTGGCCACGGCCTCGTTGACGTAGTACGAGAGGCCGCTCGCGATAATCATCATGATACGCATGACGAAGATCCATACGAGCAGCTGCACCTGCACGATCGGGTCCTTGACCGCCAGCAGGATGAACGAGATCAGCGCGACGCCGGTGACGCCGTAGGTCTCGAATCCATCCGCGCTGGGGCCGACCGAGTCGCCAGCGTTGTCGCCCGTGCAGTCGGCAATCACGCCGGGGTTCCGGGCGTCGTCTTCCGTGATGTTGAAGACGATTTTCATCAAATCGGACCCGATGTCGGCGATCTTCGTGAAGATGCCGCCGGCGATGCGGAGGGCGGCGGCGCCCAGCGATTCGCCGATGGCGAAGCCGATGAAACAGGGTCCGGCCAGCGTGCCGGGAATGAACAACAGAATGCACAGCATCAGGAACAGCTCGACGCTGATCAGCAGCATCCCGATGCTCATGCCGGCGCGCAGCGGAATCGCGTAAATCGGAAACGGCTTCCCGCGGAGGCTGGCAAACGCGGCGCGCGAGTTGGCGAAGGTGTTCACGCGGATGCCGAACCAGGCGACCCCGTAGCTGCCCGCAATGCCGACGAGGCTGAAGAGCAGGATGATGACGACCCGGATCGGCTCGAGCCGCTCGAGCACGCCGAAGTAGAACACCATGATCACGCCGATGAACACTTCGAGAATCAGGATGAACTTGCCCTGCGTGATCAGGTACGTCTTGCACGTCTCGTAAATCAGCTCGGAGATCTCGAGCATCGACGCGTGCACGGGCAGGTTCTTGAGCTGGGTGAACGTCATCAGCCCGAACAGGAGGCCGAGCGCGCAGATGACGAGCCCGCCCATGAGCAGCGACCGGCCGTTGACGCCGCGGAACTCGACCTGCGACAGATCCGGAAGGATCAGACTCGCCTCGCCGCCGCCGGTGCGCTCCTGCACGGCCGGCCGGTCGGGTTGGGCCTGTTGACCCTGTTGCGGGAGCGCGGACAAAGTTCGCGGCGCTGCGAACATCCAACCGACCAGGACGGCCAGCATTATCGGGACGGCCACGCGTCCCAGGACTCTCCGAACGGTCACGCCCATCTCACCTCGCACAAAACTCGAATTATACTCGCAAGTCCCCGGCGCGATCGCCTTCCCGCCCGCCCTTGACTCGCGCCGGCATCGCCATGCCGCCGGTCAGGAAAATACGAATCCCCTCCTCGACCGTAATATCCGGAAACGTCGCGCGCTCCCGTTCGCAGATGACGATATCGCCCAGATACAGGTGGTTGGTCGGCACGTAGACCGCCACGAAGAGCTCCGGCCCGCGTCCCCGATCGACGGTGAACTCTCGGGTCAGGAACCCAAGGGCGAAGCCCCGGGGGCCATCCTCAATCAGAATCACGCGCTTGAAGCCGTACTCGTTGTCCGGCGAAAACGCGACGACCAGCTGCTTGACCGGCGCGTAAATGGTGCGGAACACCGGCACGCGCAGCAGATACCCTTCCGCCCGCTGCAGCAGCCGCCGGCCGATGACGTTGGTCGCAAACGCGCCGACGAGCACAATCGCGAGAGCCGTCGACAGCGTCCCCAGGCCCGGAATGCGGCGGCCGAGCAGCCGATCGTAGAACGGCGTCGTCAGTCCGTCGACGACGGTGAAGATCCAGATGAACGCCGCCACGCTGATGAACAGCGGAACGGTCACGAAGAAGCCGGCGATGAAGCTGCGCCGCAACCAGGTCATGGCTCAAACCGTGACGAATACCCACACGATCAGCGCGATGCCGACGATGATGCGATACCAGGCAAACGGCGCAAATCCCGACCGTCTGACCACGCCCAGGAAGGGGCGAATGACGAGAGCGGACGCGATGAAGGCCATGACGAAACCGACCGCAATCTCCAGTGCGCGCGCCTGCCCCAGTTCGTGTCTGACCTCGAGCACGCTATGCCCGAACGCCGCCGCCATCGTCGGCATGGCGAGAAAGAACGAAAACTCCGCCGCGGCGGGCCGATCGAGTCCGGCCACCATGCCCGCGACGATCGTGGCGCCGGACCGGGACACGCCGGGGATGAGCGCGAGCGTCTGCGCGCATCCGATCGCCAGCGCGCGGCCGATCGGCGTGTGATCCGCGTCGAGAATCGCCGGCGCCGGCCGGAGCCGCTCGACGATCAGCATGATGATCCCGCCGATCACGAACGCGGCGCCGATCGCGCCAAAGCTGACGTAGAGGACGCGCTTCACGAAGCCGGACAGCAAGGCGCCGGCCACGAGCGCGGGCACAGTCGCCACGACGATCGTCAGCGTGAAATGGCGCGCCTCGGGATCTGACGAGAGCCCGGCTAACACGGTGAGGATCTTCTCGCGGTAGAGCCACATGATGGCGAAGATCGAGCCGAGCTGAATCATCACGGTGAAGACGCCGCCCGGATCGTCGTAGCCGATCAGGCGGGCGCCAATCAGCAGGTGCGCGGTCGACGAGACGGGCAGAAACTCCGTCACGCCCTGGACGATGCCGAGCAGGGCGGCCCGGGTGAGGTTAATGAGAGCGAGGGCGGACAACGCCTACGAGGCTCTGGCTTTGCGCTGCGGCTTCGACCGGCGAGCGGGCTGTGCCGGCGCCGCGGCGGACGACGTCGGCGCGTGGGCGGCCGCGCGCGTGGGAGCGCTGCCGCGCCACAGGCTGACGATGGCCGCGGCGATGAACACGCTCGAGTACGTCCCCGTGATGATGCCGATCACCATCGTGAACGCGAATCCGTGCAGCACCTCGCCGCCGAAGAAGAACAGCGCGAGCGCCGTCAGCAGCGCAGTACCGGACGTGATGATCGTCCGGCTCAGCGTCTGGTTGATTGAGGTGTTGATCACGTCGCGCATCGAGTCCCGGCGCATCGATCGCAGGTTCTCGCGGATCCGGTCGAAGATGACGATCGTGTCGTTGGTCGAATACCCGGTCATCGTCAGGATGGCGGCGATGACGTTCAACGTGAGGTCGTACCGGAAGAATGCGAGGAACGCGAACGTGATGAGCAGATCGTGGATCGTCGCGACGACGGCGCCGACGCCGAAGCTGAACTGAAAACGGAACGCGAGATACGCCAGAATGCCGATCAGTGACAGGACCGTGGCCGACAGCCCCTTGGTTTCGAGCTCGCGACCGACCGTCGCGCTCACGATCGACGCCCCCTGGCGACGAGGCGCGCCGAGGTTGCCCTTCTTGAGCGCGTCTTCGACCTGCTGCGCCGTGCTGCTCAGCGACGCGCCCGATTCAGCGCCCACCTCGGGCACGCGAATCATCACCAGGTGCTGCGACGGGGCGCCGTACGACTGGACGAGCGCGTTTTGCCCGCCCCCCGGATAGTTGCGATCGAGCACCGTCCGCACCTGTTCCACGGAGACCGCCTGATCGAATTGTTCGATCAGCACGGTGCCGCCGGCGAACTCGACGCCTCTGGGAATGCCCTTGATCCAAATCGTCGCGATACCCGCGATGATGATGATCCAGGAGACCGCGATGGCGTGCCACCGCCACTTGAGAAAATCGAAGTTCGTGTGTTTAAAGAGTTGCATGGCTAGATGGAAAGTGTGGCGATTTGATGCCGGCGCGCCAGCGCCAGCTCAAACAGCGTTTTCGACACAAAAATCGAGGTGAACAGGTTCGAAATCAAACCGATGAAGAGCGTCATCGCGAAGCCGCGAATGGCGCCCGTCCCGAACTGGAACAGGAAGGCGCACGAGATCCCCGCGGCGATGTGCGTGTCGAACAGCGTCCAGAAGACCCGGTTGAATCCGGCGTTGATCGCCGCCCGGACGCCGCGCTGGGCTTCGAGCTCTTCTTTGATCCGCTCGAAGATCAGCACGTTCGAATCGACGCCGATCCCCATCGTCAGCACGAAACCCGCGATGCCGGGAAGCGTCATGACGGCGCCGATGTACGCCATCAGCCCGAGCAGGATGATGAGGTTGAAGACGAGCGCAATCACGGCGTTCACGCCGGAGAGCTTGTAGTACACGAGCATGAACGACACCACCAGCAGCAGGCCGACGACCGATGAGAGCACGCCCGATCGAATGGAATCGGCGCCGAGGCTCGGGCCAATCGTTTGCTCCTCGAGATAATCCATCGACGCCGGCAGCGCGCCCGATCGCAGGATGAGCGACAGGTTCTGCACTTCTTCCTGGGTGAAGCTGCCGGTAATGCGGCCGTCGGCCCCGATCCGCGTCTCGATCCGGGGCGCAGACTGCACGTGGCCGTCCAGGATGATGGCGAGCTGGCGTCCGACGTTTTCGCTGGTGATCTTCCCGAACCGGGCCGCGCCGTCGTTGTTGAGCGTGAAGCCGACCGCCGGCTGATTGTTCTCGTCGATCGTGGACCGCGCGCTGCGCAGGTCCTTACCGGTGACAGCGGCGGCCTTTCGTACCAGGTAGTACACGGTCCCGGCGCCGGGATCGGTCGCCGACGCCACGCCGGGCACGATGTCCATTCCCGCGGGAACCTGACTGTTCACCAGCAGCGCCTCGCGTGTGGCCGCCGGCCCCTGCTCGACGATCTTCAGCTCGAGGAGCCCCGTGTTCCGGATGATCTCCTTCGCCCGCTCCACGTCGGTCACGCCGGGCAGTTGCACGAGAATCTGATCGCCGGCCTGCCCCTGCTGCGCGATGCTCGGCTCGGTGACGCCGAGCTCGTTGACGCGCCGCTCGATCGTTTGCCGCCCCTGCACCACCGCTTCCTCGCGCAGGTCCACCTGACGGCTCTGCTTCATGGTGAACGTGTACGTGCCGTTGATTCCGGAGCTGCGGTCGAAGTCTCCCTTGACCTCGTCGGCCGCCTGGCGGAACGCCGCGTCCTGCGCCGGGGGAACGCCTTCAACGCGGAAGTGCGCCGAATCGGGCGACGTAATGGTCGCAGTGATCGCCAGTTTCGACAGCGACTCGCGCAGCCGCTCCATGTCCTGGTCGGTCTGCAGCTGCAGCGCTTCGTTCGTTTTCACTCGCAGCACGAGGTGCACGCCACCCTTGAGGTCTAGGCCCAGCTTCAGTTGCTTTTCCATGAGCCACGCCGGGCGTTGGATGCCGTAGCGCGCCGCCACAATCGGATAGACGCCAAGGCCTGCGAAGATCACGAACACGGCGAGAATGGAGATCAATTTCCAGCGAATATTTGACATATGCTCTCGCTACTGGCTCGCGCGCTCGGCGGCAGCTTCCTGGACCGGTTCCTGCCCCTGCAGCCCGCCGATCGCCGCCCTCGAGACTTCGATCCGCACTTTATCCGCGATCTGAACCTGGACAGTCTGCTCGCCGATGCGGGTGATCTGCCCGTGAATGCCGCCGGTCGTGACGATGCGATCGTTGACCTTCAGACTGTCGAGGAACTGCTGCACCTTCTGCTGCTTGCGTTTCATCGGAAGCAGGATGATGAAGTAGAAGATCGCCAGGACGATGGCAAAAGGGACAAACTGCACCCACGGGCTGCCGCCGTCGGGAGTGGCGCCCATGGCGAACACCGAACCAACGCCCCAGATAGTCCAGATAGTCATGTTAATCGAGTGCCTGGCGGGACAAGCGCTGATGGAACGCTAGCCTGAAACTTTCAAACCGCCCAAACGCTATAGCGTCCCTAATCAGTCTCATGGTGTCAAGGTAAAAGTTGAGGTTATGCAACGTGTTAAGGGTTGCTGCGCCGATTTCGCCGGCGAGAAAAAGATGGCGGAGATACGCGCGTGAAAAGATGCGGCAGGTGTAGCACGTGCACGAGGCGTCGAGCGGACGAGGGTCTTCGGCGTACCGCGCGTTCTTGATGTTGATGCGGCCTTCGGCGGTGAAGAGCTGACCGTTTCGCGCGTTGCGCGTCGGCAGCACGCAGTCGAACATGT
>JBGPKK010000254.1:0-6026 GCA_041485905.1 Vicinamibacteria bacterium | reverse complement strand
TGCCAGCCGACCGGCTTAGTGGATCGAGCCCGGGGAACACTACAGTGGCTTTCCGGCAAGCCTCGCAAGTGAGCTGGCTAACCACGCGCGCTGGAGTTGGCGGCGCTCGGCAAGTCGGTGATGAGGCGGACGACGCCGCGCCGCAGCTCAGCGCCGTTGCGTTAGCCGGAATTGAAACGAGCTTTAGTTGATCAGGCTGCGGACAACCTGGCAACGCGAAGCTTCTTTCGGTTCCGTTCAGCGTGCCAGAGGTCGTACTGGACCTGCTGATTCATCCAGCTCTCGGCGGTCGTCCCGAAGGCGAGCGACAACCGAACGGCCATCTCGGGACTGATCCCCGCGCGGCCATTGAGAATACCCGACAAGGTCTTGCGACTGACCCTCAGCGCACGGGCCGCCTCCGTCACCGTGAGACCGAGAGGCTTCAGGCAGAGTTCCCGAATCACTTCGCCGGGATGCGGAGGATTGTGCATCTTCATCACTCAACCTCAGTGGTAGTCTTCGTAGTCCACGCCGTCGATGTCCGTGCCGGCAAACCCGAACGTCACCCGCCAGTTGCCGCTGACTTTGACCGCCCAGGTGCCCTTCCGAGCACCTTGAAGTTCATGGAGGCCCAGGCCGGGCAAGTTCATGTCCTTCGGGATCGTCGCGGCGTTGAGGGTGCCGAGAATCAGTCGCAATCGATCCACATGCTTGGCTTGAATGCCGCGCTTGGTGCCGGTGGCGAAGAACTGTTCCAGGCCCTTGTGCCGAAATCCCTTGATCGCCACCGGAATCAGTGTAACGTATGTGGTTACAGATCACAATCCGGTTACCTCCCCGTGTAGCCGTGGCGCCGTTGAGATCGAGCGCGCCTCGGCTGATGCTGAAGCGGTTAGGCACACAAGGATTCAAGCTGGCGACATACTCGAAGGTACAGAAAATCATCCATGCCTATTGTTCACTTACTCTGAACTTTGACCTTTGCACTTTGAACTTTCTCTGAGGCTGCACGTGCCTCCGTGCGAAGATGACCTCGGCCGTGCCAGCCATCGAATTTCATGACGTCGGCTACAGTCGCGCTGACGCGCCGCGCGTGCTCGACCATTTCGAACTCAGCGTTGATGTCGGTGAGGTCATTGCGCTTGTCGGGCGAAGCGGAGCTGGCAAGACCACCGCGCTGAAGCTCGTCAACCGCATGCTTCTGCCGCAGGCCGGCCATGTGCTGGTGGCGGGCACGGACACGCGGGACTGGGACCCGATTCGACTCCGCCGATCGGTCGGCTACGTGATCCAGGAGGTCGGGTTGTTTCCGCACATGACCGTGGGAGGCAACATCGCCGTGGTACCTCGCCTCGAGGCGTGGGGCGTGGAACGTGTTGCGGCGCGGGTCGACGAGCTCCTCGAGCTGATCGGTCTGGCCCCACACACCTACCGTGATCGCTGGCCGGACGAGCTGTCGGGCGGCCAGCGCCAGCGCGTCGGCGTGGCGCGCGCGTTGGCCGCCGATCCGCAGATCCTGTTGATGGACGAACCGTTCGGTGCGCTCGACCCGGTCACGCGCGCGGAGCTGCAGGCGGAGTTTCGAAGGATTCAGGCCCGCCTCCGCAAGACGGTCATCATCGTCACGCACGATATGAGCGAGGCCCTGAAGCTCGCCGACCGCCTCGGTGTGCTGGAAGAAGGCCGGCTGATCGCGTGCGATCGGCCCGGCGTCATCGTGAGCTCGGACGACCCCCGGGTCCGCCGGCTGCTCGATACCGTCTCCATGAAACCGATCGGATAGGACGGACCAGGTTTGATGGGCGTCATACGATTCTGGCTGACTCATCGCACCGAGCTCGCGTCTGCGTTGGGCCAGCACGTGTTGCTGGTGGCCGTGTCGACGCTGGCAGCAGTGGCGTTGGGCGTGCCGCTCGGCGTGTTCGCGGCTCGCCGTCCTCGTCTCAGCGCGCCGCTGGTCGGCATGGCCAACATCGTTCAGACGGTGCCCAGTCTTGCGATGTTCGGATTCCTGTTGCCGGTGCCGTTTCTGGGCGGGGTCGGCGCGCGCGCGGCGATCGTGGTCCTGATCCTGTACGGTCTACTGCCGATCGTGCGCACCACAATCGCCGGTCTCAACGGCATCGATCGATCGATCCGTGAGGCCGGCGTGGCGATGGGTATGGCACCCCGCGAGCTGCTCCGGCACGTGGAGCTGCCGCTCGCGCTGCCGTCCATCGTCGCCGGCGTGCGCGTCGCAGCCGTGGTGGGTGTCGGGTCCGCCACAATCGCGGCCGCAATCGGCGCGGGCGGTCTCGGGGAGTACATCTACCGCGGGCTGTCGATGGTCGACTCGACGGTCATCCTCGCCGGGGCCATTCCGGCGGCGCTGCTGGCCCTGGCGGTCGACGCTGGCTTGCTGTGGGTAGAGCGCCACCTCTCAGCGCGGCGCCACTCGCGATCGGGTCGCGTCACAGCCGGTCTCGCGGCCGCCGTCGTCGCCATCGTGATCGTCTCGAGCGTCGCCCTCGCCGGACGATCGGCCAGGACGATTGTCGTGGGGTCGAAGAACTTCACCGAACAAGTCATCCTCGGCGAGCTCGTCGCGCAAGCGATTGAGCGCGGGACGGACCTTACTGTCGACCGGCGCTTGAATCTCGGTGGCACGCTGATCTGCGATCGCGCGCTCCTCGGCGGCGACATCGACGTCTACGTCGAGTACACAGGCACGTCGCTCACGGCGGTGTTCCATCAGCCGCTCTCGACCGAATCCAACACCGTCTACGACCGCGTTCGCGATTTGTACGCGCGCACCGGCCGTACCCTGCTGCCGCCGCTTGGCTTCGACAACACCTTTGCCATTCTCGTGCGCGGCCGCGATGCGCGCGACCGCGGTCTCCGGACGATCGACGATGCGGCAAGGGAGACGCCGCATTGGCGCGCCGGCTTCGGTTACGAGTTCCTGGACCGGCCCGATGGCTATCCTGGTCTGGCGAAGACGTACGGACTGCGATTCCTCGACTCGCCGCACGTGATGGACCTCACCCTGAGCTACCGGGCCCTGGCATCAGGGCAGGTCGATCTGATCGCGGGTGACGCCACAGCCGGCTTGATCAAAGGCCTCGATTTGTTCCGCCTCGAAGACAACCGCCATTACTTTCCTCCGTACGATGCGGCGCCTGTCGCTCGAGCGGAGATCTTGCTCCGCTACCCGCGCGTGCGGGTCGCCCTCGAAGCGCTCGCCGGACGCATTTCCGCCGCCGATATGCAGGCGATGAACTACGCCGCCGACGCGCTGCACGAAGATCCCGCGGCGATTGCGCGCCGGTTTCTGAACGCGAAATGATGTGGCGCAGCCCTTGAGGGCTGCGTTGGATCGCAGGGCTGAAGCCCTGCGCCACATGAAGGCTCCTGCCCTGGCGACCGCCACCCGTGTGGTACGATGACGCTTTTGAGGACTGCGTGATGTCCAGCACCAACAGCTTCGGCACGCGGACGGCTGTCACGGTCGGCGCGCGCCAGTTTCAGGTGTACAGCCTGCCCAGGCTGCAGGCGGCCGGATTTCCGGAAATTGCCCGGCTGCCGTACTCCCTCAAAATCCTCCTCGAGAATCTGCTGCGGCACGAAGACGAGCGGTTCGTGAAGGCGAAGGACATCGAGGCGCTGGCGCGCTGGGATGTGAAGAGCACGGTGCAGAAGGAAATCTCGTTCGTGCCGGCGCGGGTCCTGCTTCAGGACTTCACCGGCGTCCCCGCGGTGGTCGATCTCGCGGCGATGCGCGATGGGATCGCGCGTCTGGGCGGAGATCCCAACAGGGTCAACCCGCTGCAGCCGGTCGAGCTCGTCATCGATCACTCGGTGCAGGTGGATTATTTCAATCAGGCCAACGCGTTCGAGTTGAACGCCGAGCTCGAGTTCTCCCGCAACAAGGAACGATACGGGTTCCTGCGATGGGGCCAGAACGCGTTTCGAAATTTCCGCGTCGTCCCGCCCGACACGGGCATTGTGCACCAGGTGAACCTCGAGTACCTCGCTCGAGTTGTCGTGTCCGCGGACGGACCGACTGGCACCATTGCCTATCCCGACACGCTCGTAGGGACCGACTCGCACACGACCATGGTGAACGGCCTGGGTGTGGTGGGGTGGGGCGTTGGCGGCATCGAAGCGGAGGCGGCGATGCTCGGCCAGCCGATCTCGATGCTGATTCCTCAGGTGCTCGGCGTCCGCCTGACCGGCGCGATGCTTGAGGGCGCGACCGCCACCGACCTGGTGCTGACGATCACCGAGCGCCTGCGCAAGCACGGCGTCGTCGGGAAGTTCGTCGAGTTCTTCGGTCCGGGGCTCGAGCGCCTGACGATCGCCGATCGCGCGACGCTCGGCAACATGTGCCCGGAGTACGGCGCGACCATCGCGATCTTCCCGATCGATGAGATGACGCTCGATTACCTGCGGCTCACCGGAAGAGACCAGGCGCGCGTGGAGCTCGTCGAGGCCTATGCGAAAGCGCAGGGGTTGTTCCGCCTGCCGGACGCGCTTGATCCGGTGTACTCGGAAACGATCGAGCTCGACCTGGGCACCGTCGAGCCGAGCCTCGCTGGGCCGAAGCGGCCGCAGGACCGGGTCCCGCTCAAGCAGGCCAAGAGCAGCTTCCAGATGGCGCTCGGCTCGATGATGACGGGAGCGAAGAAGAGTGCCACGACGCCCGCCGCGCCCGCGGCGGGGGCGGCAGCAGCGGCGATGACAAGTGAGGGCGGCGTCGCCGTCGCCGACCTGCCCGATGATTCCGTGGCCGCCGTGCGGCAGCTCGATCACGGGTCGGTCGTGATTGCCGCGATTACGAGCTGCACCAATACCTCAAATCCGAGCGTGATGATCGCCGCCGGCCTGCTGGCGAAAAAAGCGGTCGAGCGCGGGTTGACCAGACAGCCGTGGGTGAAAACGAGCCTCGCTCCCGGCTCGAAGGTCGTCACCGAGTATCTCCGCGTGGCGGGGCTGACTCCGTATCTTGACCAGCTCGGATTCAGCCTGGTCGGCTACGGATGCACAACATGTATCGGCAACAGCGGTCCGTTGCCCGACGATGTGGCGGCCGAGATCGACGCGCGAAATCTCGTGGTGGCCTCCGTGCTGAGCGGGAACCGGAACTTTGAAGGCCGCATTCAGCAGCAGGTGCGCGCGAATTATCTCGCGTCTCCTCCGCTCGTCGTCGCCTACGCGCTGGCCGGCCGCATGACGCTGGATCTCACGACGGAACCCATCGGCGTTGATCCGAAGGGCGCGCCGGTGTATCTGCGCGAGCTATGGCCGGCGGAGCGCGAGATCCAGCAAACGATGCTCGCCGCCGTTCGCGCCGACATGTTTCGCGAGCAGTACGCCGACGTCTTCGCCGGCGACGACCGGTGGCAGTCGCTGCCGGTCCCGACCGGCGACCGGTTCGCGTGGGAGCCCGATTCGACCTACATCCGCAATCCGCCGTTCTTCGACGCCGTTACGCTCGTGCCCGTCCCGCCCCAGGCGATCACGGGCGCGCGCGTGCTCGCGCTCCTTGGCGACAGCATCACGACGGACCACATCTCGCCGGCCGGATCGATCAAGAAAGACAGCCCTGCCGGGAAGTACTTGATGGAGCACGGCGTCGAGCCCCACGATTTCAACTCGTACGGCGCGCGGCGCGGCAACCACGAGGTGATGATGCGGGGCACGTTCGCCAACGTCCGTCTTCGTAATCAGCTCGCTCCCGGCACCGAAGGCGGCTGGACGTTGTATCAGCCCGACGGCGACGTGATGACGATCTACGACGCCGCGATGGCGTACAAGGCGGCGGGCGTTCCGCTGATTATCCTCGCGGGAAAGGAGTACGGGTCGGGCTCGTCGCGCGACTGGGCGGCGAAAGGGACGCTGCTTCTTGGCGTGAGAGCGGTGATCGCCGAAACCTTCGAGCGAATCCACCGCAGCAACCTGGTGAACATGGGCGTGCTGCCGCTGCAATTTCCTGCCGGCGCCTCGGCGGCTTCACTCGGGTTGACCGGCCGCGAGCGGTACGAACTGACCGGCATGACCGATGG
>JBGPKK010000253.1:0-6066 GCA_041485905.1 Vicinamibacteria bacterium | reverse complement strand
GACATTTACGCGCCAATCGCCAACCGGCTCGGGATGGGCAAGGTCAAGAACGAGCTCGAAGAGCTGTCGTTCCGCTACCTCGAGCCGCAGGCCTACGAGGCGCTGCGCGCGCGGGTCGACGCGAAGCGGCGCGCGACCGAAGGGCTCATCGAAACGCTCAAGACGACGATCGGGGCGAAGCTTCGCGAGGCGCAGGTGCCGATCGTCGAAATCGACGGCCGCATCAAGCGCCTCTACAGCATCAGCCAGAAGCTCAAACGTCAGAAGATCGAGCTCGAACAGGTCTACGACTTCATCGCGCTGCGCATCGTCACCGAGAGCGTGAAGGATTGCTACGGCGTGCTCGGCATCATCCACCAGACGTGGTCGCCCGTTCCCGGCCGCATCAAGGATTTCATCGCGATGCCGCGTCCCAACGGGTACCAGTCGCTCCACACATCGGTGATCAGTGAGCACGGGATGCCGTTCGAAGTCCAGATTCGCACCATCGAGATGCACCGGATGGCGGAGGAGGGTATCGCCGCGCACTGGAAGTATAAGGAAGGACGCGTTGGCGATCAGCGCGACGAACGGTACTTCACCTGGATGCGGCAACTCCTCGAGTATCAGCAGGAGGGCGGCGATCCGCAGGAGTTCATCCAGAACCTCAAGGTCGATCTCTATCCCGAGGAGGTCTACACGTTCACGCCGAAGGGGCTCGTGAAGGCGTTTCCCCGCGGCGCAACGCCGATCGACTTTGCGTACTCGATTCACACCGACGTGGGCCACCAGTGTGTCGGGGCCCGCATCAACGGCAAGATGATCCCGCTGCGCACCCGCCTCAAAAACGGCGACATCGTCGAGATCATCACTCAGGCGGGGCACAAGCCGAGCCGC
The DNA here is from genome assembly GCA_041485905.1 of Vicinamibacteria bacterium. GTDB lineage: Bacteria > Acidobacteriota > Vicinamibacteria > Vicinamibacterales > CAVVIG01 > JAHFUI01. The sequence goes on along the minus strand of JBGPKK010000253.1, from coordinate 5,190 downwards.
GACTGGCTCAACGCCGTCGTCACCTCGCATGCGCGGTACAAGATCAAGCACCTCATTCGGTCGGAGGAGAACACACGCGCGATCGAGCTCGGGCGCAAGGTCTTCGAGAAGGACGCGCGCCGCTACGATCTGAATCCCAAAACACTGACCGAGGGTGACGCGTTCGCCAGGATCCTGGCGGACTTCAATTTCCGGAAGACCGACGAGTTGTTTGCGGCGATCGGCTACGGCAAGGTGGCGTCGAAGCAGGTGCTGACCAGGCTCGTGCCCGGCGATCGCCTGCGGGAGAAAGCGCCCGAGGGCCCCGTGGCCGCCGCCGTGCGGCGTGTGCTGGGCACCGGCGAGGAAAAAATCAAGGTTCGCGGCTTCGACGATCTGATGGTGTTCAGAGCGCGGTGCTGCAGCCCGATCCGCGGCGAGAAAATCGTCGGCTACATCACGCGAGGCAAGGGCGTATCGGTCCACTCCGCGACGTGCCCCAACGTCGTGAACCTGCTCTACGACCCCGAGCGGCGCATCGACGTGGAATGGGACAAAGGCAGCGAAGAATCCCGCTACACGGTGAAGCTGACGATGGAAGTGGAAGACAGGAAAGGGCTGCTCGCCGCCGTCAGTGCTCGGATCGCCGATATCAACACGAACATCAAGAACATGGAAGCGCGCACCGGCGAGGAGGGCGCGCGCATCGACATGACCGTCGAGATCAGCGATCTCAAGCACCTCGAAAAGGTGATCAAGTCGCTGCGTTCGGTGGAGGGGGTGATCGGGGTCGAACGGGCTGGACGGGCCGGATAGGTCAGATACCTACCTGACCAACCCGACCGACCTGGCCTAGTACGTCGCGATGGCGTCTATCTCGATCAGCACGTCCCGCGGCAGCCGCGCGACCTGGACGGTGGCGCGCGCCGGATACGGCTCAGAAAAATAGGTGCCGTACACCTGATTCATCGCCGCGAGGTCGTTCATGTCGGCGAGGAAGACCGTGGTGCACACGACGTCGGCAAACGACAGGCCGCCGGCTTCAAGAACCGCGCCGATGTTGTCGAGCACGCGCCGGGCCTGAAGGGCGACGTCGCCGTCGACGAGGGCGCCGGTCGCGGGATCGAGGGGGATTTGGCCGGCCACGAACAGCAAGCCGCCGGCGCGGACCGCCTGGGAGTACGGCCCCACCGCCTTCGGAGCGGCGGAACTCGAAACGGCGGTTTTCACGGTTACGCCGCTTTGACGACTTTGTGCGATCGGAGGCAGCGCGTGCACACGCGGATACGCTTGATGCCTCCGTTGATCATCGCCCGCACTGTCTGAAGATTCGGTTCGAACCGTCGCGCGCTCACGTTGTTTGCGTGGCTGTGCTGGCGACCCACCACCGGACCCTTTCCACAAATCTCGCAACGCTTAGCCATATCTGTGCACCAAAACCTGAGAAACAGAAACCCTCATTATATCAGCAAGGCCCCACCCGACCTACCAGACACACCCGACCTACCCGACCGATTACGGAATGATCACGCGCGGAGCTTCGTCTGGCGTTTCCGCTTCCGCAGCCTCGGTGTCCTGTTGACGGAGGACGCGGCCGAGCAGATCGAGGAACGCCCGGCGATTGCCGGCCGCTTCTTCGGGCGCCGCTTCGCGGGCCGCCGTCTCGATGCGGCGCAACACGACCGCGCTGTCGCGCTGGAACCCGGCTCCGCCGCTCTGGCCCGCTTCCGCGAGAAGCGCTTTCAGACTGGTTCCGAGCCGTTCGGCGGACAGCGACGCGGGCCGATGCTCGTAGATGACGCCGCGCGATGCCGTTTCAAAGGTCGAGGCGAGCGCGGCCGCGGCGTCGGAGACGTCCTCGTCGATGAGCGGCTGGAACTCGGGCGCCTCATATCGGACCAGAAAGCTGACGATGAGAAAGAAGAGGCGCGACTGCCGATCGTTGAGATCGCGCATGAACCGCACGAGTGAGGCGAGATCGTGCTGCTGGCGCCGCATGGCCGCCGCCGGGGGATGCTCCCTCGCGACGGCGAGGTAGGCGCAATCGCTCGGACACGCGATTTGAACCAGCCGCTTGGTTCCGCAGCAGACTGCACAGATCTGCTTGCCGAGGGCCGGACAGCCCCGGCGTGCTTTCCGTGAACCGCATAAAGGACAAAGCACAGCCGCACTATTGTATAATCGCGCCGAAAATCGCCGAGATTCATCGGAACGTTGCTTGCACCGCACCCCAGCAGGCGTCGAGCCGGAGGCTCTGTTATGAGCGATGCGGTGTTTTGCCGCGAGTCGGCCGTCGAATACTTCAAGGAGCTGGTCGAAGGTGCCCTCGAACGCCAGCGCGTCAACGCCGGCGAGCTCACGGCCTTCTACGTCGTCCACCTGCTGACCGGGTTTCTGCAGCGCCCCGCAGATAGCCACGGCGAACCGCTGGCGCTGAAGCTCGCGGCGGCGCTCGAATCGGGCGGCGTCCGCCAACGAACAACGCTCAAGGAGATCGGCGACGTGTCGCTGTTCGTCTCCGGGTTCTTCTCAGACTCCCTGCGGCGCAAGCTTGTAGACGTCGACTACTACGTCAGCATCGGCGGATACGCCTACCACACCCTCAGTCGCCACGAGACCGACACCTTTTCTCCCGTCTTCGCCGAGCTTGGCGAAAAGTTCGCGGCGTTTGTCGACGTGCTCTCTGAAGTCAGTGAGCGCACCGCGTGCAGCTCCAATGCAGATCTTCTCAGGCTCTACGAGAAGTGGCTGAAGACCGGCAGCCGGCGTAGCGGGGAGCTCCTCATCGAGCGGGGCGTCGTGCCGAACGCCTCAATCAAGAACAGCCAGGTTCAATAACGTAATCGGCCCGCGAAGGTCCCGTAGCCGGTCTGTCACACCTCGGCAGCAATCCTGCTACACCGATGGCGTCTCCCTGAGGGGACAGTTCTCGAGATTGCCTAGCAGAACCGTTTGAAGACACCGGGCGTCTAACTTATCGTCGGTTTGAACAAGCGGTCTAAACCGCACCGGGTAGCTCCAGCAACCGGTTTAAATACATGAGTTTGCGTACACACATGAATCAGAATCCGAGCGCGGGCCTCCGGGGAAACGCGGATTTTACAAGGCAATTCCGGGGGGTGGAATAGCCAGGCCGTTCCCGTGGCGACCGGACTTTAATTCGTGTTAGGATTGGCAATTCATTTGCATAGCAGTTCACGCAATTATCCGCGGCAGCCCGAGGAGGGCAAGAGAGGAAGGCGGTCATGAAGGCCATACAGAACGCCGACGGTGCCAGAACGGCCCAGTCGAGATATACCGAGCTCAAGAAGATGCTCGACCAGCGGCGCTCCGAGCTGCAGGCTGAGGTTCAGGGTAAGATGCGTGACGTCCGCGCTGAAGGCGCCTGGGGCGGCAAGCTGAACGAGGTCCTGGACGCGGTCGAGAGCTCCGAGGCCGACATTCAGGAAGACATCGAGTTCGCGCTGATCCAGATGAAGTCGGAGACGCTCAACAAGGTCAACGACGCGCTCGTACGTCTGGAGCAGGGCGACTACGGCAACTGCTTCGACTGCGGCGAGGAAATCGCCGAAAAGCGGCTGCGCGCATTGCCCTTCGCGGTCCGCTGCAAGGATTGCGAAGAGGCCAGAGAGCTGGCCGAGCAGCGTCAGCGCCAGCTTTCACAGCGTCGCGGCACGGCGTCTCTCTTCCTCGACATGTAAGCATCCGGCGTCCTTCAAGGGGCTCCGCCGGTGGCGGAGCCCAACCCTCCTCCACCGGCCATTCATTGCAGATTGTAGATTGCCATGAGCGATCAGGATCACACCGAGCCCCTCAAGTCCGAGGACGCCTCGACCGGCGATCGGCCGCTGTCGATTCCCTCCGAGCTGCCGATCCTGCCGTTGCGCGACACGGTCCTGTTTCCGAATTCCTTCATGCCGCTCGCGGTCGCGCGGGAAAGCTCCGTGCGCCTGATCGACGATGCGATTGCGGACGGCAAGCTGATCGCCGTCTTCACTCAGCGCGACGCGTCGATGGAAGAGCCCGGGCAGGACGACTTGTACGCCGTCGGCACCGCCACCCACATCCACAAGATGTTCAAGCTGCCGGACGGCAGCCTCCGGCTGATCGTCCAGGGCCTCGCGCGTCTGACGCTCGAGGAGATCGTGTCGGCGCAGCCGTACCTGCGCGCGCGCGTCCGTGCCGCTGCCGAAGACGCCAACGAGGGAGATCGCCTCGAGATCGATGCGCTGGCGCGCAACATCAAGACGAACTTTCAGCAGGTCGTGTCGCTGTCGCCGCTGCTGTCCGATGATCTGCAGACCCTCGCCACGAACATCACCGAAGCGGGTCGTCTGGCCGATTTCATCGCGTCGTCGCTGTCCACGATCAGCACGGCCGTCAAACAGGAAGTCCTTGAGACGCTGGACATCCGCGCGCGGATGGACAACCTCAACCGAATTCTCATCAAAGAGCTGGAGGTCCTGGAGCTCGGCTCGAAGATCCAATCGCAGGTGCAATCCGAGGTCGGCAAGAACCAGCGCGAATACTTCCTGCGCGAGCAGATGAAGGCGATCCAGAAGGAGCTGGGCGAAGGCGACGACCAGACCAAGGAGATCGAGGAGCTTACCGAAAAGATCGAGGCGGCGGGCATGCCAGAGCTCGTCAAGAAAGAGGCGGTGCGCGAGCTGGACCGGCTGTCGAAGATGCCGGTCGCGGCGGCCGAGTACACCGTGTCGCGCACTTATCTGGATTGGCTCGTCGCGTTGCCATGGAACAAGCGCACCGACGAAGTGATCGACCTGGCGCTCACGAAGGGCATCCTGGACGCCGACCACTCCGGCCTCGAGAAGGCGAAGGACCGCATCATCGAGTACCTTGCCGTGCGCAAGTTGAACCGCGACGTCAAAGGGCCGATTCTCTGCTTCGTCGGGCCTCCCGGCGTCGGCAAGACATCGCTGGCCCGGTCGATCGCGCAGGCGCTCGGCCGCAAGTTCGTGCGGGTCTCGCTCGGTGGCATGCGTGACGAAGCGGAGATCCGCGGGCACCGACGCACCTACATCGGCGCCCTGCCGGGCCAGATCATCCAGGGGCTCCGGCGCGCCGAGTCGAAAAACCCCGTCTTCATCCTGGACGAGATCGACAAGCTCGGCTCCGACTTCCGGGGCGATCCCTCGTCGGCGCTGCTCGAGGTGCTCGACCCCGAGCAAAACAACACGTTCCGCGATCACT
>JBGPKK010000252.1:0-6116 GCA_041485905.1 Vicinamibacteria bacterium | reverse complement strand
CGCGGACGCCGTTGGCAAGCGGCGATGCAAACTTGTAGTGCGAGTAGACGAACTCGAGCGTCGAGATCTGGCCGTCGGTGAGGCAGGCGTTCGCGCTCGTGTCGGACGGATCGGGGTCGACGTTGTTCGGGCACGTCGCGAAGGATCGGCGTCGCCGATTTGAAGCGACGACCGTGCCTCACGACGATCCTGGCCTCGCGCAGAACAACATGGCGCCCAGGTCAGTTCGATACCGGCGGTAACGGACGGTTGTACTGGATCGGGCAGCCGACCTGGAAGAACTGCGCCTCGGCCGCCCGGCGGCAGAACGCCTGCGTATTGCGGACCTGCCGCTCGATCGCCGAGACGACTTCCGCAAGCGGCAGCGGAATCTGACCATGGACGGCCAGATGCGTGTCGACCTTGATCTTGCGGTAATCGATGTTGTTCATCAGGCTGTCGCCCCACCAGTTGAAGTCCCAGTTCTGGGTGGTCAGGTCCCCCTCGACCAGCACTCTCGACGCCGGCGCGTGGACGATCACGCCATCAGCCATGTGATAGTTGCCAATGAGATGGTAGATATCGACTTCGTTCGTGGAGTCCTTCAGCTTGAGATGATCGTCCACCGGGATGAATTTCAGCGGCTTCGGATTCCTTCCCAGCGCGTCCGGGAACAGTCTGGCCGGGCGTGCCACCATCTCGCGGAAGATGCCTTCGTTGCCTCGATGCGCAATGATCGTCAGCCCTTCGGCGACCGCCGCCCGAAGTCCGACCGTGTGATCGAAGTGATGGTGTGACTGAATCACCTGCGTCACACGCTTGCCCGGGACGAGCGCGTTGATCACCTTGAGAATCGCCTGAAGCGCGGCATCCTGCCGGTTCGCCTCGACCATGGTGAGGTGGTCGTCGAATTCGAAGAACGTGTTGCCGTTCATGAACCACACGTGATCGGCGACTTTGATCGGCTGCAGGTTCGCCCCACCTCCGCCTGGCCCACCTGGTGGCGTCGCCGATCGTACTGACGAAGGCGCACTCAGATCGTCGATCGCTTCGTCGACGATGTTGCGGTCGACGTCGAGTTTGCCGTGCACGACCTTGCGCCAATCGATGGTCGTTGCGAAGGCCGTCGGCAGCTGAATGCCCTTCTCAGGCACGTAGCCGACGAAATGGGTTCGATACGTCACGTCTCCGAGGTTGACGTGCGGTCCGACATAACTCACCCACTCCGGTAGACTCGATATCGCGTTCACCGCGAGCGTCAGCGTGTCGCCCTGACGCACCGTCACGTCCACCAGTTGGAGGTTGCCTTGCTTCCGCAGATTCGACAGTTTGGTCGCGGGATCAAGCGCCGCCCGGACGACGGCGATCGGGTGGGCGAGCAGTTCGACTCGTCGCTGCCGTGCGGCCGCAGTCCCGGCAGGCTGCGGCTGAGCCGTTCCGGTCTGCGGATTGGCCAGGAATCCGCCCCCGATGTTGTAGGCGACGTCGCCGTCGAGTGTTTCGCTGGTTCGATTGAGCCCCAGCTGTCCGACGGTTGACGCAAAGACGAAATCCATCTTCAACCGCTGCTGCACACGCGTGCGCCAGTGCTCGAGGTCGATGGTGCGCCGGTATTCCAGGACCTTCTGCCACTTCTGCGGCGCCGAGGGATCGCCGGTGATGTTTCCGCCGCCGTCGAAATAGGCCAGCTCGCCCCAGCCGACGATCTGCAGCGTTTTGAGCGCCATCACGCGGTCCCGTCCGCCGAGGGCCTCGGCACTCCGTGTCACGAGCTGCAGTTCCGCGCTGGTTCCCTGGCCGGCGAGCCCGATGACGAGCGCGCCACAGGTCGCCACTGCAACGGCGAACACGGCGAGTCTCTTGTACATAGCAATTCTCCTTTGTCGACTGCAGTTGCGATCGACCCGTTCACGCGAACGATGCGGCGAGACCCAGCACCGCGGCGACCAGACAGCAGGAGGCGACAACGACAGCACGCCCGCTCAACTCCTCAGTGATCGCCGGGGTCACGAAATCAAATTTTGCTCAACTCACGCCAGCGTGCGCATTATGCAACGAGTCCCCCTATAATCCGCGATCAGTTCGATACGCACGGAGGGGGCAACATGCATGTCAGACGAATACTGTGCGGTGTGCTCGGCGCGGCGCTCGCGGGCACCACGCTTTCGGCCCAGGCGCCCGCAAGCGAGATCGACGCGCACATCAGCGCGGCCAGGGCCGCAGCCGCGCTCGACTACCGCGCAACATTCGTGAACCTCTGCTTCTCCGGCGCGAATCCGGGTCTCGCCACTCCGGCGGTCGGGCGCGCCGGCGGACGGGGCGCAGCCGCAGCGCGGGGCCCCGCCGCCACCCCGGATCGCGCGACGTGGTACGCATCGCCGTACAAGGTCTTCGACAACTTCTACTGGCTCGGCACGCGACAGCATTCGTCGTGGGCGTTGCGCACGAGCGACGGCCTCATCATCATCGACACGAACTTTGTGTGGGCCACCGAGCCCGAGATCATCAACGGTCTGACAACCCTCGGACTCGACTCCAGGCAAATCAAATACGTCGTCATCAGCCATGCGCACGGCGATCACGATCAGGGCGCCGCCGAACTGCAGAAAAGATTCGGCGCCAAGGTCGTGATGGGCGCGCCCGACTGGGACTCGACACTGCAGCGGCCAGCGACAGCGGCCGGCGGCGTCCCGACGCGAGACGTGGTCGTCGGTGCTGCCGGCATGAAGCTCACGCTCGGCGACACGACACTCGACATCGTCGCGACTCCCGGGCATACGCCAGGCACGCTGTCGTACGTGTTTCCGGTGAAGGATCAGGGACGGACGGTCATGGTCGCGTATTCCGGAGGCACGCTGACCGGCGCGTTCGGCACCAACGCCGCGCGCTGGGACGAATACATCGAGTCGCAGAAGCGAATCGCGAAGGCGGCCGCCGATGCGGGTGCGACCGTGCTCCTTTCGAATCACAGCGAGTACGACAACGCCTACACGAAAGCTCGTCTGACCACCGCGAAGCGTGAAGTCGGCGAGGACCATCCGTTCGTCGGCGGCGCCGCCGCGGTGCAGCGCTACTTCACGGTCATGACCGAATGCGCGACGGCGTCGAAGCTGAGAGCCGGCGCGAAATAACCATGACCGGCCGCGCGACGTGAATTGGTCCGGCGTGGCGCCGTGGGCTCGGGTGGGTGCCGGAGTTGCCGGCGCATTTGATTCAATCCGGTGAGCCGTTCAGTGAATGGTGAGGGTGCCATGAGCATGCAGAGACTGGTCACGTCGGTTCTTGTCGTCGGCTTCGTTTCGGTGAGTTCGATGGTCGCCGTCATGGCGCAGCGCGGTGGGAGCACCCTTGCCACCACTGCACGCGCCGCCAATGCGCCGCCGCTGGTGCCGGTGCGGCTGAACGCGGATGGTAACTCCCGGATTGCCCCACCCTACGTCGCGGATCCGGCGTTCACGGCGAAGCCGGATGTGCCGAAGGGCCGCGTCATCCGCTTCACGATGAACTCCGCGGAGAGCAAGCTCTTTCCGACTGGACCGGTCGGGCGTGGCGGTGGACCGGGCGGCGCGCGCGGCGAATCGGCTCCGGGAGTCCCTGCCGAGCCGCCGCAACATCAGACGTTTCAACGGCAGGTCGCCGTCTACGTTCCTGCCGGGTACGTTGCCAATACCCCATCTCCCTTCATCGTCGTACAGGACGAACGGTGGTTTGTCCCGGAAGACGCCCCGGCCGCTGCCGATGGCAAGCCGCGCACCGATCTTCCCTTCATGCCGGTGATGCTCGACAACCTGATCCACGAGAAGCGCATTCCGCCAATCGCCGCGGTCCTGCTCTCGCCGGGTCCGGGTGGGCAGCGTACCATCGAGTACGACACCGTTTCGGATCGCTATGTGAACTTCGTCGAAACGGAGGTGCTGCCGCGCATCACGCGCGATCATCAGGTGGCATTTACGACTGATCCGGAGGGTCGCGCGGCGTTTGGCGAGAGTTCCGGCGCGGCGGCGGCCCTGGCGATGGCGTGGCTGCACCCGAACCTGTATCGGCGGGTGATCAGCTACTCGGGAACGTTTGTCGCACTTCAGCGCAACGCGACCGCGCCGAACGGGGCGTGGGATTTTCACCAGACGTTCATCCCGAGCTCCGAGCGCAAGGCGCTGCGCATCTGGCTCCACGTGAGCGAGAACGACCTCGGCGCGACCTCACCAGTTGAACAGATGCGCAACTGGGTGGTCGCGAACAACCGGGTGGCCGCTGCCCTAAAGGCCAAGGGCTATCCGTATCAGTTCCTGTTTTCGGAGGCCTCGGGCCATGTCGAACGCAGCGTGGAGATGCAGACGATGCCGGAGGCGTTCGAGTGGGTATGGAAGGGCTACAAGCCGAGTGGCCGCTAGGCTTGGGCCGTGACCGCGAGGTTGGCGACTGTATAGGAACGGGCCGGCGGCCTGAACGTCATCCGCGTACCCGGCGCCGGCGCATCGAGACGCTGCGGCCCGACGCGACGCGGCTGCTCGAAGGTGTTGAACGCCTGCAGGTCAGGACCGGTCAGCGTCTCGCAGGCCAGCACGCGCGTGATCAGCCGCCTGCTGATCATGGCGTCGCCGAAATCAGCGGCTTTCCCGGGCGAGCGCGAGCGTCGTCCAGAACTTCATCTCCTTCATCTGCATCGGCCCGCGGCCGCGCATGCCGCCGTCACCAAAGACTTCCCCACCGCGGCCCCCTCGGCCAAAACCGCCGCGCCCGCCGCCACCGGGCTGACCGCCGCTCTGCGGGACTTCAAGTTTTGGCGTTTGCAACCCGAGGCCCAGGGGCCGATCCATCTTCGCGCCGATGCCGGAGGGCTGAGCCGCCGACGCGGCTGCGAGCGGGACGCGAAATTCGTAAAGCAGTGTGCCCTCATTGACGGCGGCGGCAACCGTGATCTCGGATTCGGGAGAGAGGTCAAGCCGGCGGCGGTCGTCCTTTCCAGGACCGAGCAGCTCGATGTAGGTGATCTTCGGTAGCGGGGGCTCTGGCGGCTGCGAGTTGGGTCCATCCCCGGACCCTCCGCCGCTGAATCGTCCTGCCGGCATCTGGAATCCTGAACCCGGAATGCGAATGCCGAAGGTTTCCTTTTTGCCGCCAGCGGCGTCAATCCAGACGATCAACCCCGTCATGGCGAGCTGACGCCGGCGCTGCCCGTCACTGGTGGCGATGGCGAGATAAAGATCCTGCGTGTCGTTGGCGGCGGCAGTCGCGATGTTGTCGTCCAGAGCCGTGAGAACGGGCCATTCGGCGGCGACGCCATCGATCTTGATTGTCTGATCCTTCCAGCGGCTCTTTACTGTCTGGGCAGCCGCTAGCCACGCCGATATCGAGAGCGCGATGGCGGCGATGGCGAAGGCGAAGAATCTTGGGCACCTTGTTTTCACGGACAACCTCCGCTGTGGATTCATTGCGTTGACGGCGCTCCCTTCTTGTGGTCGGAACGGCATTTGTTCAGCGTGCGGAGAAGACATAAAGGACGGCGATCTTCAACACCAGCGTCACGGACTTGCCGAACGCCGGCCACAAGACGCTGGCCGCAAAGACGAGTGCGACCGCCAACGCGAAAGTGACCGATGACCGCACCCCTTCCCTACGATGAGGATTGGATGTCAGGGGCAGGCGTTCAACAGCATCCACGGCCATTAGAACTTCACCGTGAAGAACGCGTTCAGGGTCAGGCTCATGAGATTGATGTTGTTCTCGACGATCTCACCCTCAACGACCGTGAACTCCTTGTACCAGACGTTCTGCCGGTTGTAAGCGTTGAACACGCTCAGGCCAATCGTCCCTTTGCGCCGTCCGTCGCCCAGCGGCCAGGTATAGTTTGCAGCCGCATCCAGCCGGTGATAATTCGGCAGACGTGCTGCGTTCTTTTCGCCAACATCGATTCGCTCCACGGTTAGCCTGCCGAATGGCGATTCGATGGGAATTGCGGTCGTGCCGACTGGCTCGGTATAGGGCGTTCCTGTGGAGGCGATCCACGTCCCTGACAATGTCCAGCGATTGAATTGCACTGTGTCGACGAGTTTCAGCTCGTGCGTCCGATCGTGGTCTGCTACGAACGGCGCCCCGAGATCGGGGAAGTCATAGGTCACGCGGCTCCACGTGTAGCT
>JBGPKK010000251.1:0-6124 GCA_041485905.1 Vicinamibacteria bacterium | reverse complement strand
GTACTACGGATCGGCGCCGCGTCTGTCGTACTTTGCCGGGTGCTCGAATGGCGGCCGGCAGGCGTTGATGGAAGCACAGCGCTTTCCGGAAGATTTCGATGGCATCATCGCGGGCGATCCAGCTACGGGTACGACCTCGCTCAACCGGACGCTCGTCTATCAGGTCCTGCTGGCGTCGACGGACTCGTATATTCCCGCGTCGAAGCTGGACACGATTTCCCGGGCGGTTGTGGCGGCATGCGATCGCCTCGACGGTCTCACCGATGGACTGGTGTCGGATCCGGCGGCGTGCCCGTTCAAGCCGGAGACGCTGCTCTGTCGAGGCGATGATGGGCCGGATTGTCTGACGAAAGGGCAAGTGGGCAGTCTGAAGAAACTGTATGCCGGATTCACCACGAAGGACGGGAAGACGAAAGCCAGCGGCTTCCCCGTCGCGCACGAATCAGGGCGCACCGGCTGGCAGCAGTGGATCGTCGGTACAACGCCTCCGGAGCGTCAGCCGGATGGGACTCTGTCGTTCACCGGCAGTAAGCCGATCGGGTATCTGTTTCAGGATCACTTCGTCCGCTACCTCGCCTTCGAGCAGCAGGAGCCCGAATACGATTGGCGTCGCTTCAACTTGGATCGCGACGCCCCGAAGCTTCAGTTCATGGCGGAAGTTCTGCGCCCGACGTCGGATCTCAGGGCGTTTCGCGCGCGTCGCGGAAAGCTCGTCCTGTATCACGGCCTGGCCGATCCTGCGATCAGCGCATACGCCACCATCGACTACTACAAGCAGGTCGTCGGCGCGGTGGGCGGCCAATCGGACGCCGACGCCTTCGTCCGGCTCTTTCTCGCGCCTGGCATGAATCACTGCGCCGGAGGCCCGGGTCCGAACGCGTTCGTTGCCGAAGCGATTGGCGCGCTGGAGACGTGGGTCGAGAAGGGTCAGGCCCCGAATGCGATCCTCGCCAGCCACGCGAACGAAGCCGGCGCGATCGATCGCACGCGCCCGTTGTGCGCCTGGCCGCAGGTGGCCAGATACAAAGGCGCCGGAAGCATCGATGACGCCGCGAATTTCGTGTGCGCGAAACCCTGAGCGACGCTCTTCCGTTCGATTGTCAGAACATCGGTGGCCCTTGGTCCTGAACGAGCCGGATCATCGGCGGGCCTATCGTTCCCACAACGTCATCTCGTGGATGGACCAGAACCAGATCCGTGTGTGTCCTGTCTGCCGGATGCGGAGCGCCTTCGTCCGGTTTGGCGGCAGGCTGATTTCCATCGAGGTCGAGCCTCGAAGAAGGCCTCTCATCAGGGGGGCGATCACGGTTCCCTCATAGACGGGCTCGTAGTCATCGCCGCCGATCGCGGACTCAATCACCAACCGGCGCGGGTAATCGCTCAAGCTTTCCGCGAGGTCGAAGCGAATGCCGCCGAGGTCCAGGGGTCGATCGAGCTCGATTCGAATCCATTCCGTCGCCGTTTGGTGGCTGTCACTGGTCCAGCGCGTGTCGGGGTTCCCGTCGAAGGCCAGCGGCAGGCGGTCGTTCGCGGGAGACGCAGTCGCGACGAAACTCTTGTGGTCGATGCGCCGGAGGAGTCGCGTTTCAGCCGGATACGCCGGCAGATCCGCGAGATCGAAGATGATCGCCCCGCCGACCTCCGGTGCCTTCAGTACCCGGCCCGCCGCAATCTGAAGTGCCGCCAACGTCGCTCGGCCCAACGCCTGGTCGGCGTACCGATCCGGATAGAGCGCAACCTGGCCAACGCCGATCGATGGCAGTGCTTCGATCGTTGCCGCTATCTGATCCGAGTCCTGCAACGGCGATCCGGGGCTGGCAAGGAACTCGCGCAACGCCCCCCAGTTCGGCCGGACAGCCTCGACAAACGGCGCGCGGTGCCGCCGCGCTTCGAATGCCGCTCCTACCCGGTCGAGGAAAGTGGGTTGCGGAACGGGAAGCTCCACGATGACGCCCCTGGGACCGACGCGCACCCACGAGGACATTCGGCTGCCGCCAGGCCTGGTCCGCGTCTCCTTATAATCAGCGAGCGTCGCTATCGACGCCGCATACTGGCGTGCCAGATGACCCGGTTCGAGCATCGCCTTTTTCTGAACCGAATGGAGGCGGAGATTGCCCGCAATCATCAACAGCAGAACAAGGCGGATCACCTGTGTGGTCCGGTGTGTGCCGCTTCCCGTCAGAACGGCCACATAGAGCGTCCCGACAAACAGGAAGACGACCTGAATCGTCAGGGTGTAGTACCACAGCGAATGATCGGGAGTGTCGAACACCGGAGGATGGCGCAGGATCATCAGCGCCAGAAGGATCACGAGCGATACCCCTGACGCCAAAGCCACGACGGCTGCCTGGATCGCCGGCCGCATCTTCGCCAGACCATCGCCACCCGCTGCCCGCCATCCCGCGCCGCAGACGAGGCAACCCGTGCCGGCCACCAGGACCACGGCGACGAACGGCAGATTGCCGGCCAGATAGCTCACCTGCGCGCTGAGCATGACGAAGGCCTGCCGGAGGAGATGCCAGGGGGGCAGCGCCTGCGAGAGCGGCAATCCCTGATACGCAAAGTCCGGCCAGTACTGGTTCGCCTGCAGAATGAGCCGCGGCGCGATCGCGTAGTTGTAGAGACACGCAGCGGCAACGGCGCACAGAATCGTGACGACCGCGCGACGTCGCTGGGCTCGCACGCATTCCGAGGTCGCCCATCCACTCACGCACCACGCCGACACAACGACCATCGTCGCCACGAGGTAATAGAAGCCCTGCCGATCGCACAATGACATCGAGAGTCCCAGAAGGAAGACGGCGGAGAGGGCACCCCAAGACGGACGCGGCCGTGCATGTCTCTCCTGAAGCACGAAGCAAATCTGGAAGAAGAACGCGATCGATGCGACCGCCAACGTGATTTTCCCCGATCGATAGAAGATTGCGGTCGACGCCTGAACGACGATGCAGCTCAGAAAGAGTGACAGGAGGAGGCTCGTGGAGAGGCTGTCCAGGCGAAAGACCTTGCGGGTGCCCACGAAGTAGACCGCCGCAAAGACCATGAGGCCGAAGGCCCCGCTGAGCGGGATGAACAGGAGAATCCCGCTGTGGAGAAGCGACGCAAACACTCTGGCATCGATCAAGTCGACGAGATAGCTCAGCTCACGCGCCTGATACGCACCCCAATCGTTGGCGCGAGGGTCGAAGATCAGAGAGAAAAGCGGGCGGTCGGCCAGGTAGTTGACGATGAACGCTGCGCCTTCCGAATCGATGATGCCGCGTCCCCAAAACGTGATCGCTCGTCCGATGAGCGCAATCGGCAGAAGATAAAGCGCGAGCACGAACGCGCGTTCGAACCGCGAGAGCATGTGGAGCCGAACGATACCGCCGGGCGAGGCCACTTGTCGAACAGCGGCGCGCCCGATGACTCAACCAGGCGCGGCTCATTCGTCGCCGTAAACAGATCAGACCTTCGTGGTTCTAGTCGTTCGGTACGCGTCAGAACATCGGCAGACGGGGCAACGGCGCCATCGCCAGCCGTTCATCGCGACTTGGATCGTTCACGACGGTCCACTCGTTGTCGATATGCATGGTCCGGCGCTCGGTCGCGTCGTAGGCCGGCCACTTCGGGATCCCAGGGTGGCTCGGATTGCCGGTCCGCGCAAACGCGACCCAGGCTCCGCTCACTTTGTCTGCCAGCGGTTGAAGCTCCGCGCCTGTGCCCACCATTTCCGGCAGTTGCCAGACGTTCTGCATCGCGAACGGAATCTCGATGCAGTGCGGCGACAATCGCCGGCCGCCTTCGACCGGCGTTCTCCATCGGATTTGGTACAGGAAGGCCGGCGCTTTGCGCAGAGCGGCCTTGCGTTCTGCCTGAGTGATCGCGTTGGTGGGAAATGCCGAGATCGTGAAATAGAGCTCGCTGGGCGTGGCCTGCGGCCGGTTCTTCCGGAACAGATCGAAGATCCGGTTGCCGTCGGTGCCGAGCCGCTCTCGCAATCGTGACCGCACGGCGGCCTCATCCAGCGAGAGAAGGTCGGGAGGCGCGAAGTACGAGCCCTCGGTTTCGGTGGTCCCGATGATCATCGGCACGTCGGCGGAAACCTCCGGCGCAGTCGGATCGAACGGATCGCGTGAGAGCGAATGCCCGTCCACCACCGGCGCGAACCGAGTGCCGGCGCCCGCGCCCGCCTCGCCAGCGTTTCCCATCGCCGCGAGCAATTTCTGGATGGGCAGCTTCTGAAGTTCCTCCACCTGGTTCGCCTTGAGACCGAGCTGCGCCATCACCCGATCGGTCGTCTTCTGCGCCTCGTCCCGGGGAACCTGCTTCAACGTGGAACCGCTTTCGACGATCGCTTTGTGGAACAGCCCCTTCGCCGACGGCATCGCCAGCAGCGTGCTGACTTTCCCACCGCCGCCGGACTGACCAAAGATCGTCACATTGCCCGAATCGCCGCCGAAACGCGCGATGTTGTCGCGCACCCATTGAAGCGACGCGACGATGTCCAGCAGGCCCACGTTTCCGGAATCCTCGTAGTCCCTACCTCCCGCGCCTCCCAGATACAGGTGCCCGACGATGTTCAGCCGATGGTTGATGCAGACGACCACGACGTCGCCGCCGCGGGCCAGGTTCGTGCCGTCATAGCCGAGCGACGTGCCGGAGCCATAGGTGTAGCCGCCGCCATGGATCCACACCATCACGGGACGTCTCCGTCCGTCGTTCATGCCGGTCGTGAAGACGTTCAGGACCAGGCAGTCCTCGCCCTGCTGGGCGTTGGACCGCAATCCCCAGCCAATCGCACCTGCAGCAGGTGAGAGTTGTGGCGAAGAATGCCCGTTCTGAAACGCGTCGCGCACGCCCGTCCACGGCTCCGGCTTTCGAGCCGGCATGAAGCGATTCGAGCCGGCGGTGGATGCGCCGTAGGGAATTCCGCGATACACATGGACGCCGTTGTGGACAACGCCGCGGACCTTGCCCGCGGTTGTGTCCACAACAGGCCCGGTGGATTGAGATCCGCTGATGACTTTGGCTTCAGTGGTCGCCGCAAAGGGGGCCACGACGGCCAGGGCGGCGCCCCAACCTGAAGATCTCAGCAGCGCGCGGCGGCTCACATCGAAAGGTATTTTGCTCATGGATGTATACTTTCCGACCGGTCGGTAGATCTGTCAACTGGAAATGACGAGACACTCGTGAAGGCCGTTCTCTGCAAGGCGTACGGGCCGCCGGAGTCTCTTGTCGTCGAAGACGTGCCGTCGCCGACGCCTGGTCCAGACGATGTGCTCATGTCGGTCAGGGCGGCGAGCGTCAACTTCCCCGATGTCCTGATCATCGAAAACAAGTATCAGACAAAGCCACCGCTGCCGTTTTCGCCCGGCTGTGAAGCCGCCGGCCTCGTCTTGGACGTCGGCCACGAGGTCACGCAGTTCAAGCGCGGCGATCGAATCATGGCCGTGACCGGCTACGGCGCGTTCGCGGAGGAAATCGTCGTCCCGGCATCGAAGATCGTGCTCATCCCGGACGGAATGGACGATGTGACTGCGGGGTCGTTTCTGTTCACGTACGGCACGGCCCATCACGCGCTGTGCGACCGGGGTCAACTGCGAGCCGGCGAGACGCTCCTCGTGCTTGGAGCGGCGGGCGGCGTCGGTCTCGCCGCGGTCGAAGTCGGAAAGGCCGTTGGCGCGCGAGTGATCGCCTGCGCCTCGAGCGACGACAAGCTCGCCGTCTGCCGGGCGCATGGCGCCGACGCGACGATCAACTACACGACCGGCAATCTGCGCGACGAGATCAAGCGGCTGGTCGGCGAGCAAGGCGTCGACGTCGTCTGCGATCCCGTCGGGGGACCGTACACCGAGCCGGCGCTTCGCTCGACCGCATGGGGCGGGCGATTCCTCGTCGTCGGCTTCGCGGCCGGCGAGATCCCGAAGATCCCGTTGAATCTCCCGCTGCTCAAAGGCTGCTCGATTGTCGGCGTGTCGTGGGGCGGACTCATGCGGCGTGAGCCGGCGCGCTACGCGGCTGGAGTGAACCAGCTCTGTCAGTGGTACCGCGAGGGCCGGCTGCAGCCGCACGTCGATCGAACGTTCCCTCTGGAGCGGGCCGCCGAGGCGCTGACACTGATGGCGACGCGCAGCGTGACGGG
>JBGPKK010000250.1:0-6170 GCA_041485905.1 Vicinamibacteria bacterium | reverse complement strand
GTTCTCGATGCCGAGAAACACGTACCGGAAGCCCGCCCGGCGCATCAGGGGCGCGAGTCGCGCCCCGTGCTGCGCGATCGGCGCGGTCATCGCCTGCACGAGGTAGTCGGCATCGTCGAACCCCGAGTCGATGATCGCCTGGCACAGGGTTTCGAAGCGCGCGACGTCGAGCGTGATGTTGTCGTCGACCAGGAAGATCGCTTCGGCGCCGTGCGAGCGGGCGTCGGCGATGTCGGCAAGGACCCGGTCGATCGGATAGGCGTGGAAGTTGCGGCCACGCATTTCGATGATCGAACAGAAGCTGCAGTCGAACGTGCAGCCGCGCGAAGTTTCAACGACGTCCACCTGACGTCCGAGCATTGTGTAGCCGCCGAGCACGCGCGCGGCACGTTGGGGCAACCGGAGTGGACGCGAGGCAATCGGAATGACGGGCCCCGTCGCGTTGTGCACGAAGCCGGCCGGCGTTCGATACGAGAGGCCCGCGATGGTCTGATATGCGCCGCTTCCCTCGAACGCGCGCAGCAGCTCGCACAGGGTCTGCTCGCCCTCGCCACGAACGATGAAATCGACATCCGGACCGGACTCATACGCATCGGGGGCAAGACTCGGATCGTATCCGCCGACCACGATTCGCGCGGCCGGGCGCAGCGCGTGAACCAGACGCGCGATCTTCAGCGCCGTCGCACGCTGAAAGGTCATGACCGACAGTCCGACGACGTCCGGCTGAAGGTCGTGGACGAGGCGTTCGACCGTGGATCGAACCGCCGATTGAACGAGGATGAGGTCGGCGATCGCGACGCGGTGATGAGGGTCGATGTTGCCTGCGAGCGACGCGAGCGCGCCGTTCGGCATGCGGATTGCCACCGCCGGCATGTGCTCGAACGAGTCCGGCATCGAGAGCAGCAGGACGTTCACGGCCACCTCGCCGCACAGGATACCACCCGTGAACATGCCGCCGGAACTACTTCTTCAGGATGATCCGTCCTTCGCGCTGCCGATCCGGATGCCTTCTTCCCTCCCGGCAGACGCGCAAATCACGTCTGGCTGACGACCATTTTCTGGTACTCTGCCTGCCACGCCGTCAGGCGCGGCAGAGCGAAGTCATACGCCACGTCGGCCATCTCCCCCCCGCGGTGAAAGTCGTTGATCTTGAATGTCTCGAGCGGTGGGCACAGATACAGGTCCGCGGGCCCCAGCCCGGTCGCGACTCGCGAGCCCCCCCCGAACGTGATCGTGCGCATCAGAATACTCGGAAGCGTCGGCACCGCCAGCCTCTTCTTCGAGAAGGGATTCAGTCGGTCCCAGAGCACACGCCAGCCCGACACCCCGAGGCCGTAATCCGCGATCATCGTCGGATCGACCTGCGGGGAAACGTTGACCGCGATCACTCTCGCGCCTTTCGAGAGCTCTTTCATCACATCCGCGGGGACGTTGTTCACGATGCCGCCGTCGACGTGCAAGTCGCCGTTCACTACCATCGGTGGATACATGCCCGGCGCCCTGGCGCTCGCGAGAATACTCCTCAAGACGGACCCTGAGGTGTGGACATGCATTTTGGCGCGCGTCAAATTCGCTGAGACGCAGAAGCACGGGAGCCACAAGTCCTCCAGATCGACGTCCCGGTCGCCCATCACCGCGAGAATCCGGCGGGCAACCTGATCACCTTTGAGGAAGGCGACCAGCGGAATCGTCAGGTCTCCGCGCAAGTACCGGCGCATGACGCCGACCGTGACCTTAAGCATTCCGTCCGCATCGAAGCCATGGGCGTATTCAGCCGCCATGATGGCCCCCATGCTGGTGCCACCGACGAAGTCCAACGGGATGCCGGCCTCTTGAAGGGCTCGGACGACTCCCGCATGCGCGATGCCGCGGGCAAAGCCTCCGCCGAAGACCACGCCCACGGCATGACCCGTGAGGACGCGAGCCAGGCGCTCGTAATCTGCCTCGCCATCCATCCGCACGTGGAAGTGTCGATCGACGCGCCGCGTCTCCAGCCATTTCCTTGTGCCGGAAGGCAGCCGCGACCCGTCCTCGTGCAGCAGCACCAGGCTCGTGTGCGTGCTCCGCGACTCCGCCACGGTGTCCTGCACCGAACGCTCGATTGCGCCGGGTTGCGGATCGGCAGACCCGCGGCCCACCAGCAGAATATGGTCTGCCTGGCGCACGCTGCGCCTCGTCCAGGCGGAGTCTCCTGAGTCGGTCTGGTAGATGACATGCCGGTTGTCGGCTTCGAGGAGCGCCAACTGCTCCACCACCAGACTGTTGGCGCTGTCGTCGGCGGTCACTTGCGACGCGCCTCGCTTGCCGGGCAGGTTGTCCAATTTCGGGCCACTCAGGTGGAGCGTGCGTCCGAACCGGGATAGCGCAGCGGAGAGACGCGTGCAGAACGCTTCGAGGTCGACCCCCTCCGATACCGGCACGACGGCAATGGTATTCAGCGTCTCAGGGTCGCGCCATGGATGAGAGATCTGCTGCTGAAGGCGCTCGATGATCTTCCGGATGAACATCGGCGCGATCGCCTGCGGGTACTTGGCCGAGTGGCGGTCGAAGTTCTCGCGAGACAACCGTGCGAGGTTGGTGTCCCTGACGGCGTACACGGTGGCGCCGCGGTGCTCGCCACCCAGAATGGCCATCTCGCCCACGCTTTCACCGCGTCCCAGCTCGGCCAGGACACGTTCTTCGCCCGTGTCCTGCCGAGCCACGACGCGCAGGCGGCCGTTGATCACCAAATACAACGCGTCACCAGGATCCCCCTCTCGAAACAGCATCTCTCCGCCGCGCAGGGTGACAAGCTCGAGATCCGCCTCGACATCGCGCAACACCGGCCCGTCGAGCGCACCGAAGAGCCGGCTTCTGTGCAACGCAATCCCAAGTTGCGATCGTCTGAGGCGTCGCGCCAGGATGCGAGACATCCGGGCGGCGGCGTCTGGATGCGTACGTTCGATTTCCTCGTAGGAGAGCCTGGAGAGCCGCAAGACGCGGGTGGCTTCAAGGGCCGAAACGGTGGCGGACCGGCGGTAGCCGGTAAGAAATGCGGTCTCGCCGACGATTTCCCGCGGGCCACACTCCGCCAGCACCTCTTCGTGGCCGCCCAGGGGAATGGAGACCTTGAGCCGACCCGAAATGACCACGTACAGGCTGTCGTCGGTCCCCTGCGGCTGGATGAGAACCGCGCCTTCCGGAATGACCTGCTCCTCCAGGATTCCCGCTATCTCGCG
Organism: Vicinamibacteria bacterium; assembly: GCA_041485905.1. Classification (GTDB taxonomy): domain Bacteria; phylum Acidobacteriota; class Vicinamibacteria; order Vicinamibacterales; family CAVVIG01; genus JAHFUI01. The sequence continues at coordinate 2,952 of JBGPKK010000250.1, read as the reverse complement.
GGTTATCGACTCCGGGAGTTCGTCGAACAACTCCAGCGATGAGAGCAACGTGATGACGTCCTGGGACGGGGCGGGCTTCTCCATGTGCCAAGGTCCGGATGCGACCGGTTCAGCCGTTCATGGGGTCGATAGCGTCCTGCGGCCGCCGTCATCGGTCATCGAAGCAGCCCGGTAAAACAGCGAGGCGTCATAGAGCCACCGAATCTCGTCGATGGTAATCGTTTTCGTGCGGTTCATGTTCTCGCACACGCGAAAGAGCGACCTGAACTGTCCCTTCGGCACGAAGCCGAGCGTCACCTGCTCCGCGAGGACAGCCCTGGCCTCGTCCTCGGTCAGGATCCCGCCTCTGGCGACTCGCTCGAACGCCGCCCGGAACCGCGCCCATTCTTCTTCGTCGATATTTCCGTCCTGGCCGTAAATGCCCGTGGCTCCCGACGGGCGGTCCCTGCCGATCTCGGCGATGACGATGGTCCCGCCGTGCCGCCATCCGAACACGGCGGCCGAGACCACGGTCTGCACCAGAGCGCGAAGCAGGCCAAAGCCAAGGTTGCGCCAGCCCCGATAGTTCTCTCCGAGGTTGATTGCGCCCCTGTTCCTCCCATCGAAAAACGAGAGGTGATGGGCCAGGTGCCCACGTTGCTCAGCAGTGCCTTTTCTGGACTCGAACTCCTCCTGCTCCACGGTGTTCAGCGTCGCACCGCTCACAATGCTCCCATCGGCATTGGTGACGCCCGGGACGCGTGAGTCGCAGAACTGATCGATGTAACGAGCCGCCTCGACGAGCGCACCGTGCCGCAGGCCGAGGGCGCTCGCGCCGACCTCGTCGCTCTTCCCAATCTTCCGGTCGCCATCGACGTCGGCGTACACGTGGTCGCCCTGCACGATGACGTGCGTGTTCGTCTGGCGGTCGTGGAGCCGAAGTGCCATGTCGCTCTAATACCTCTCGGCAAACGTCGTCAGGGGATGCTCGTCGGGAGCCTCCGCGGCGGTCGTGTTCCAGGGCTCGAACGCGTTGTTGACACCCGGGAGCCCGGAGCCCGCGAGCTCCGGGCAGTGCCGGAGGAGCAGATCCTTGAGGTTGACCCGATCGATATGATCGATCCCTTCCTGCGTGTAATAGCGGGCGTTGAACTTCTCGCAGTAGAACGGATCCGCCTCGAGCCGGCGGCTCGCCATCTGCAGGAAGATGGCAAATCGGACGTTGTCGAAGCCGGCGAGCGGAAGATCCCGATCGCAGAGCATGCCGACGGCGAGGTCCATCTTCTCCACGCCGTCGCGTCCCTCGCCGTACACCTGGTTCAGCTTCGCCAGGGTCTTCTCGTCGCACCGCAGATCTTCGAACCTCGCGATCTCGGCCATGCCGAGCTGGCGGCGGAACTCGTTGTACTGCGGCACCCCGCGCTCGCGGGCCCGGAGAATGTCCGCGGTTCCCAGATCCGTCACCGGCAGACCCTCGGCGCTCATATCGCTCATGAACGCGGGCATGTTGTTGTTCACCAGTGCGGGCATGTAGCCGTGGCCGAGCGAGTTGATCACGTTGGCCAGGCCGACCTTCCTGATGAGCGCGCGGGCGCCCTGCTCGCGAAGCTGATCGATGGGGATCCCCTCGATGGCCTCATCGCTGCCCACCGGGCGATATTCGAGGTTGTCGGAGATGCCCGGGTGCAAACGATAGACTTCCGTGAACTGCTCGGTGAAATCGTACGGCACCCCATGGTGGCTCCGCTTTCCCCCGACAAGGCCACCGAGGACCGGGTTCGTGAGATCGAACGCGTTGATCGCCTTCCGGTCCTTGAACCTCTTGATCATCGCGTCGATCAAACCGTTCCAGTTCGTGTTCATGCCAACGGCTATCATGCGCGTGGGGAGTACCGCCGGGGTCCACTCCACGGTGTGGATCTTGGCCAGCACCGCGGCATTGATGAGGCGGGCCGTGTGAAAAATCTGATCCGTCGACCAGTCGGGGTGCGCCTTCCTCAGGACGCCGCTGATGTAGTTGTGCTCCCTGACGAAGAGGGTGTGCAGCACGCTGAGGCCCACGCCCCAGTTCCGGGTGAAGCCGGAGACCTCGCGACCGCGCGCGTCGAGGGGCAGCAGACCGTCGTCGAGATACAGCTTGCCGTCGGGGAGGAAGGCAGCGGGGTGACGCGGGTCGGTGCGCAACAGGTCCTGCGTTTGCTGATCGCTGCCGTAGATCTGGCTGCCGTCCCACCACGCGCAGACTTCGTTCTGGTAAACCTCGGTCCCTGCCCCATTGGTGAGGTCAGGCTGTGTCTTGCGAAACTTCAGCGCGTCGAGGCCGTATCGAGCGCGGAACGGATCGTCAGCCGCGAGCGGCACCGTGTAGCAGTCGGTCGGAGACATCGGGAACTGCCGGTGATTGAGCCAGCCGTGCAACTGGAACTGGATCCACCAGATCGTGAGCGGATTGAGGAACGGCGCCTTCACGCGCTCGCCCTCGCACTGCAGGAAGGCTCGAGACACTTCGCGAACGCTCGGGAGCGTGCCATCGTCCGCGCGGTTCCTGCGGATCTCGGACATGGGCGTCATGCCCTGCCACTGGAAGCGCGTGCCGGTGGCGCCTTCGGCGGGATCGTCCGTCGTCCACATGCCATTCGCCGTGCGGAACCTCGTGGTCCACCGAGGACGCTTCTGCCCGGGCGGTTGATTCGCCACGAGCTCGCCCACGGGGTATGCCGACTGAAGGGTGTGATCGTTCATCCAGTTGCGAATGCCGCCCAACTTCAGATCGCGGCGGAGGTGGCCGTCCGGAAGAGCAAAGCATTCGGTCCATGTGCTCGGGATCCCGTGCCGGGACTCGTAGCGGAGAATGAGCCTGAGCACCCGTCCGGCGATGGCTCCGCCGATATCCTGCACCGCGCGGTAGAGGGCGGGAAGACCAGAGGGCGCCGGCGGCAGCGGCTTGATGTCCACTGGTTCCCGCAAGTACAT
>JBGPKK010000249.1:0-6192 GCA_041485905.1 Vicinamibacteria bacterium | reverse complement strand
CACGGCGACGGCGCCACTCCGATAGAACAGATCGATTTGAGCGGGCAGGGCGTTGAGGATCTGGGGGAGCGGCAGCCAGACCGCGCCGAGTTGCTGCCAGCCGGGCGTGATGCTGTCGACAATCCGTCGCGCGACGATGAGATGGCCGCGCGCGTCGTAGTGGCTCAGCGTCAGCCCGATGCGGTGGTAGTGCAGCGCCACGATCGCGCCGAGAAGCGCCGCGGCGGCGGCTGTTGCGGCCACGAGCGCCCTCGGTCGCGACGGTATAATCACCCGTTTATTGTATGGGTAGATTTGTCGGACGAATCCAGACGCTGGCGCTTGCTTGTGGCGGTCCCGGGCTTTTCGTCGTCGCGCTCCTCGATTCGTCGTTCCTGTCGCTCCCCGAGATCGCCGACCTTTTGGTCATCTGGATGGTGGTGCAGCACAAAGAGCGGCTGATCCTGTACGCCTTCAGCGCGACGGTCGGTTCGCTGGCGGGGTGCCTGGCGCTCTATTACGTCGGGCTGAAGGGCGGCGACGCGCTCGTCAGAAAACGGTTTCACTCCGACACCGTGGACAGGACGCTCGCCGCGTTCCGCCGGCACGGCGTCATGGCGGTGCTGATCCCGTCGCTGCTGCCGCCGCCGGCCCCGTTCAAGATCTTCGTGCTGCTGGCGGGTATCGCGGAGATCAAGGCTGCGCAGTTTACTCTCGCCATCGCGATCGGCCGCGGCGTGCGGTATTTCGTCGAAGGACTGCTCGCGGTCTGGTACGGGGATCGCGCCATCGCGTTCATCCACGACAACGGGACGACGGTGTCGCTGGTCGCGATGGGCCTTCTCGTGGCGGGTCTGGGAGCGTATATCGTGTGGGGCAAAGCCCGGGCGGCGAGCCGCCGATAACCTCTATACTGAACAAATTCACATGATCGACCTGAGCATCGTCATCCCGATTCGGAACGAGGCGCCGTGCCTGGTGGAGCTCCACGCGGAGCTGACGCGGACGCTCGGATCGTGTGGACGATCCTACGAAATCATCTTCGTCGACGATGGAAGCACCGATGATGGCTTCCGGATTCTCGCCCAGCTGCAGGCGGTCGATCCGCGGCTGCGCGTCATTCGGTTCCGGCGCAACTTCGGACAGACTGCCGCGTTTGCCGCCGGCTTCGATTACGCGAGAGGCCGCGTGATCGTCACCTCCGACGGCGATCTGCAAAGCGATCCGCGCGACATTCCCGCGCTGGTCGAGACCCTCGATCGCGGCTCCGACATCGTCTGCGGCTGGAGGAAGGATCGAAAGGATCCGTTCATCTCGCGCCGCCTGCCGTCGATGATGGCGAACTGGCTGATTTCGGCGACCACCGGCGTCCGGCTGCACGACTACGGATGCTCGCTCAAAGCGTTGCGCGCCGAGGTCGTCAAGCCGCTCAAGCTGTACGGCGAGATGCACCGGTTTCTGCCGGCCATCGCCAGCGAGCAGGGCGTGACGATCGTCGAACAGGTCGTCAATCATCGCGCGCGGCGTTACGGCACCTCGAAATACGGCATCTCCCGCACGATACGAGTCGTCCTGGATCTGCTGACGGTCAAGTTCCTGTTGAGCTATTCGACGCGGCCGCTGCAGATATTTGGCTTGCTGGGAGTCGTCCTCGGGGGGACTGGCGCCGCGTTGCTGGCGGTTCTGGGCGGCCTGCGGCTGGCCCAGCGGCTGTCGCTCGCGGACCATGGACCGCTGGTCCTCTTCGCGATCCTCCTGACGTTCACCGGCTTACAACTGGTCACGCTGGGCCTGCTCGCCGAAATGCAGGCGCGCACGTACCATGAGTCGCAGAACAAGCCCACCTACGTGATTCGTGAGATCCTCCAGACCCCCGCTGCGGAACGAGTCGGCAGTCGTAACGCTTGACGAACGCGGTTCGATGACCGCAACTCAGTTGGCGGCCGCTGACAAACGCCCTCCACGATCCGTGGCGTGGCTGCTGCTGCTCGCGTCGGCCGTGGCTGTTCTGGTGATCGGGCTCGCCACAACCGCGCTGGTGCTTGACGATCTGGCGTGGCCCGGGCCGATCGGCCGACAGCGATTCTGGATCTGGCTGCTTGTGGTCAGCGTCGCGTGCGGCCTCACCGGCATCAGTCTGGGATTACGGGCACTGCGGTGGATCTTTTTGCTGCGCCGCGCCGAAACGCGCATTCCCATTCGCGACGCCTACATCGGGTACCTCGCCGGCTTCAGCCTTCTGCTTGCACCACTCTTCCTCGGCGAGATTGCCGTCCGCGCCTGGGTGCACCGGCAGCGCGGTCGCGTGCCGGTGGCCACGACGGCGATCGTCAACATCTGGGAACGCCTGCTGGACGCGTGCGCTCTTGCGGGCATTGTCGGTGTGATCGCGGTGATGTCTGGGCGGGGAAGCGCCGGAAGCGTCGCGCTTCTGGCCGTCGTGGCGGCGACCATGGTGCCGGCGATTCGGCGTGGGTGCCTGCGCGCGGTCGAGATGGTCGTGCGATCGCTCGCGCGTGTGGCCGGCCCACTACCCCCACGACGCCCACTACGCCCACCACTCCCACCACTCCCACCACTCCCACCACTCAACGACGAGCGACCGGATGTCGGCCGGCTGGCGAAAAGCACGACGTGGCTGGTGGCGTTGACGACGAGCGTGGCCGCCTGGCTTCTGCCGGGGATCGCTTTCTGGGGGATTGCGAGCGTGTGGGGCCACGCGTACACCGTTCTGCGGGCAGAGGACGCCTACGCATTGTCGACGCTGGCAGGAGGCATCATCCTCGCGCCGGGGGGAATCGTCGTGGCTGGAGGCCGGTTGCTGGCGGCGCTTCGTGACGCCGGATTTTCCGAGTCAACGGCGGTCTTGTCGGTCGTCGGGATCCGGCTCGCCACCGCTGGCATGTCCACGGTGCTCGGCGGCGTCTTTCTGCTCGTCCACCTTCGAACGCCGACGCGCGCCTCCGACCATTTCGACCAGATAGCCGACGCCTACGACGTGCAGATTCCTGAAGCGCGGCGCCAGGCGCTCCTCGCTAAGAAAACGGACCTGATGCGCGATGTCATCGACGCGCACGGCGTGGGCCGCCGAGGGCTCGATGTCGGATGCGGCCAGGGATGGTACGTCGCCCGCATGCGCGAGCTTGGCTTCGACGCGTCGGGAATCGACGCGTCCCAGGGACAGGTTCAGCTCGCGACGCGCAACGTTGGCGCGCCGGGCCTGATTCAGGTGGGCTCGGCGCTAGAGGTTCCGGCCGCCGATGCGACGTGTGACTTCGTGTACACGATCAACGTACTGCATCATCTGTCGTCGATCGATGAGCAGCGCGGGGCATTCGCCGAGCTCGTTCGCGTCCTCCGGCCGGGAGGATTGCTGTTCGTCCATGAAATCAACACGCGGAACGCGCTCTTTCGTTTCTACATGGGGTATGTGTTTCCGTCGCTGAACTGCATCGACGAAGGAGTCGAGCGGTGGCTGCTGCCGCATCGGCTCGGGCAGTATACTGACGCGCCGGTGATCGACCTTCGCTACTTCACGTTTCTTCCGGAATTCATCCCGCCCGCGATCGTCCGACTGCTTGCGCCGCTCGAGCGGCGCCTCGAGAGCTCGCCGTTGCGGATCTACTCGGCTCACTTCATGGCGGTGCTTCGGAAGCCGCTGTGATCGCTGTGATCAAAGCCCGCAGATGGCCGACCATCGTCGCGATCGCCGCGTCGTGCCTCGGCGTGGCGGTCGCGGCATGGCTCGTCCCGGCGTCGGTCGAGATCGTCGCCTGGCCGCCGGCCGGTCCGGTGCGGCTCGCGCTCTTTGCGTCCTTCGGCTGGCTATGGGTGGCGATCGGCGTGGGATCGGTGGCGGCCGTGCTTCTCTTGATCGGCGACGCGCAGGCGGCGCGGGCGCGAATTGTCGCGCCGTTGGCGCTGCTGTGGCTGTGGACGGTGCCGTACTGGCCCTGGCTTCCGGATCGCGCGCCCGTGCTGCTTGTCCTGGCCGGATCGCTCCGCTGGGTGGTTGCGGGCGCTGCCATCGCTGGCAGCCTCGGCACGTGGGTGCAATCACGCGGGTGGGATGCGACCGTGCTGAGCTGGCCCGGACGGTCTGGCGTATTCATCGTGACGCTGTCGTTGTACCTCGGCCTCGGCCTATGGTCGCTTCACACAGTGGGCCTTGCCGGCGACGAGCCGCAGTACCTGATCATCACCCACAGCTTACTGGTCGACGGCGATTTGAAGATCGAGAACAACCACAAGCGCGGCGACTACCACGCGTTCTTTAGAGGCGAGCTGACACCGGATTACCTGCGCCGCGGGACCAACGGAGAAATCTATTCCGTCCACGCGCCGGGTCTGCCGGCGCTGCTGTTGCCGGCCTACGCCCTCGGCGGCGCGCCAGGCGCGGTGATCCTGATGTGTGTCGTGGGCGCACTGGCAGCGCTCGCTGTATTCGACGTTGCGACGCTGGTGGGTGGAAGCGTGATCGGATTGCTGACGTGGGCGAGCGTGTGCCTTACGGTCCCATGGATGCCGCATAGCTGGTCGCTCTTTCCGGAGATGGCAGGCGCGGCGATTGTGGCGTGGGCAGTGCGATGGCTTGTCGAGGAGAGGGCCGTCAGCCGAACTTCTTCGCCGGACCTCATAAGGTCCCACCTGCTTCTCTGGATCTGGCGAGGCGCCTGCCTTGCGGTGTTGCCATGGCTGCACACCAAATTCGTCGTGCTGCTTGCAGCCTTCTCAGTTTTCTTGGTGTGGCGCATTCGATCGCGTCTCAAGGACGCCTCGGCATTTCTGTTTCCGATTCTGCTCTCGTCGGTCGCCTGGATTGCGTTCTTTTATGTGGTGTACGGGACGCCGGATCCTCAAGCGCCCTACGGCACGGCCTACACGAATCAGCTCGTCCGGTTCGCCAACCTGCCCCGCAGCCTGCTCGGTCTGCTTTTCGATCAGAAATTCGGACTCCTCGTTTACAGCCCTGTGTATGTGATCGCGATGGTCGGTACGTGGCTGCTGGTCCGCGATCGCGCCTGGCGTGGCCTGACGGTCGCGTTTCTGCTGACGGCTCTTCCTTATGTCGTCAGCTCCGGCAGGTATTACATGTGGTGGGGCGGAGCGAGCGCGCCCGCGCGATTTCTCGTGCCGGTGTTGCCGCTTGTGGCTCCGATGATCGCGGCCGGTCTTGCGCGTGTCCGTGGCCGATTGGCGCAGCCGGCGGTTGTCGTCTTGATGAGCGTCAGCCTGCTCGTCGCCTTTGTCGGCGTGCGCTGGCCCGAGCGATTGCTTCTCTTCAGCGAGCCGCACGGCATCGCACGCGGCCTGCAGCTCATCCAAGGCAGCGCGCCGGTGGCGTGGGCGCTGCCGACGTTCACCGAGCAGAACTGGCAGGCGCCGCTGATGCGGTTATGGCCATGGATTGTCGCCCCCGTCATCACCGCGGGGCTCGCCACGATCGTGGTGAGACGCTGGAGACACGTGAGCCCCTTCTGGGTCGGCGCGATCGAAACGGTCGGCTTCCTGTTCATCGGCAGCTGTCTGTCTGGGCCGTTTGCGCCTGAAGCCCGCGCTGAGACCGTCCTGCGCGGCAAATTCGACGTGATGCAGGCCTACGACCCCGCGCATCTCCGGGGATTCGAGTACGACAACCTGGCGAGGCCGGTGGAGATTGACGACGGCGGTGTGCTGCGCACCAGCGCATTGGGGATCTCGCGGACCGGCACCGAAGCGGCGCCGGAGGGCCGGATCGGCGGACCGTTCTCGTTGCCGCCCGGAAGCTATACGGCACAGGTGTGGTTCGAAGGAGATCGTCAACCAGACGGCGACCTTACGCTGTCGTTGGGTCGCGGCAGCGTGGCCGCGCGCGTCACCGGTCCGCTCGCCAATCCGGCCACGCTGGCGTTCAACCTGCCGGTATCGGTCGGCGTCCTGTGGGTGGCGCTATCGGACGCGCGGAGCGCTCGGGCGGCCAGACGCGTGGAGATCACGCCGCGTTCGATCGTGCCGCGGCCCAATCGTCTGCACGTAGACGGTGTCGCGATCGAATCCATCAAGGTCAAAGGCCGTCCCGACGCGTATCTGCTGTATGCGGACGACAACACGTATCCAGAGGGCGGCGTGTTCTGGACGCGTGGCACGACTCGAGGCAAGGTTGTCGTCGTACCCGCCGGTGCATCGCAGTTGACGCTCACGCTGCACGTCGGGCCGAATGCCGGCATCGTCCAT
>JBGPKK010000248.1:0-6193 GCA_041485905.1 Vicinamibacteria bacterium | reverse complement strand
GTGTTCGCCACGTTCGCGACCCTGTTCGCGAGCGGTCCGTTTGCCGCGTCGACGCTCCCGCATCTTCGCGGTATCGGCGAAATACGCGACTGGTTCAACGCCGGCAAAGGCCACGTCCGTTTGATTCTGCTGTTGTCGCCGACGTGACCGACGTGTGTCGCCGGCGCCAGGTGGGCGCAAAACGATCTGCTCGGCAAAAATCCCACGGCGGACGTCCGCGTGTTCGTCGTGTGGTTCCGCATGTACCCCGGTGACGCAGAATCACGGTGGCCGCGCGAGATCCTCCTCGATCGCCGCGTCGTCCAGACCTGGGATGAGCCGAAGGCGGCCGGACGATGGTTCATGAGCCACCTCTCCGAGCTGCGGCCGTCACAAGGCGGCGACGGCCAGTTCCCGCAGCGCGACGACGCGCTCTGGGACAGCTATTTGTTGTTTGATCGCGATGCCACGTGGAACAGCACGCCGAGCGGTGTGTTGAGCTGGGGATTCACGGTGATGCGCACGCGTCAAAAACTGGCAAGAGACCTTCAATATGCGCTCAACCGTCGCTAGTTTAGTTATTCTTTGTGCTTGTCGAGGAAGTCAACGATCTGTGTGGCGTACGTGAGATGGGTTCCGGCGACCGAATTATGGCACGCTCGAAATCGACGTCACGATCGACAATGCGAAGGCATACACGAAGCCATGGGACGGTCCTCCAGTGAAATCCGCTGTCCAAATGGGTACATGCGACCATCACGTGGCGGACCTACCGTGGAGACAGGTTGTCAAAGGTGATGGGAGAGAGACATCGGAGTGGGCGCGCAGGGTGGCTGCGCGCCGCGGTGCTCGGGTCAGACGATGGGATCGTGTCGGTCTCAAGCCTCCTGATCGGTGTCGTGGCGTCCTCTGCGTCGAAAGAGGCCATTCTGATCGCCGGCGTGGCGGGCCTTGTCGCCGGATCGATGTCGATGGCCGTGGGAGAGTACGTTTCGGTCAGCTCGCAGCGCGACGCGGAGCGGGCGGACGTCGAGCGTGAAACGCGAGAGCTTGCGGGTCCGCCGCAAGCCGAGCTGAACGAACTGGCCCTGATTTACGAGAAGCGAGGCCTCGAGAGCGCGCTCGCGATGAAAGTCGCGCAGCAACTGAGCACGCGCGATAGGCTCGGCGCGCACTTGCGGGATGAGCTCGGAATCGACCAGGCATCCCTCGCTCGCCCGATGCAGGCGGCGTGGATATCGGCCGCGAGCTTTGCGTGCTTCGCTGTGGTTCCGATTGTGGCTTTTCTCATCGCACCAGCGGCCTCACGCATCCCCGCGATCGCCGCGGTGTCTCTCGTCAGTCTCGCCGTTCTCGGTGCGCTTGGCGGGCATCTCGGCGGCGCACCGCTCGGTCGTGCCGCGCTGCGAGTGACCATCGGAGGAGCCCTGGCGATGGCGGTGACCGCCGCGATCGGGCGGATCTTCGGCGTCGCCATGGGCTGAAGAACGTCACGGCGCGGCATGAACGAACGGTCGGAGGATCACCTCAACAATGCGCGGCTCCCAGTAAAGGGGGTTGGGCCGTGTGCAATCGGGAACAGCCGGGCGATGAGGTGCGCGATATCGTCGTGGTTGATCGCCGAAGTACCGAATGGCCGAGGATTCTCTGCTCTGGCGACGTTTGACGGGTTGGATGCTCGGGCGACCGGCCAGAGCGGAAAGGAACGCGATGTGGAACTTGCTCCCGACGACTGTGGCGCTTGTCGTGACGACGACCGTGATGGCGAATGCGGGGCAGAAGCCGGCGACCGCGGACGTCGACGGCGGCCGTGCGGTATTTGTGACCTTCTGCGCGAGCTGTCACGGGAGTTCTGGCCGCGGCGACGGTCCAGTCTCCGATGACTTGCGGCACCGACCGGCAGACCTGACCCAGCTCGCGAAGCGGAATGGCGGGGTGTTCAACGCCGCGACGATTCACGGGATCGTCGATGGCCGCGCCGTGAAGGCCCACGGCACGATGGAGATGCCGGTGTGGGGCGACGCGTTCAAGTGGAAAGAGGGCCTTCCCGAAGACGCCATCAAGGCACGAATCGACGCCCTCGTCCGGTATCTTGAGTCGATTCAGGAACGAGCGGGCCACTGAGCGCATGGAACGATGACGGTTTCGTTTCGACGCGCGCCGCTCTTCAACCCCCGTGAGTCGTCGTTTGACAGAGGCACTCGATGGATATCACGACCTCGTATCTCGGGTTTCGGCTCGCGCATCCGTTCATCGCCGGAGCCTCACCGTTCGGAGCGCACCTCGACGGCATCAGACGACTGGAGGATGCCGGTTGCGCGGCGGTGGTGCTGCACTCGCTGTTCGAGGAACAGATCACGCTGGCGAGCGTCGGACGCATCCATCAGATGGACCCTCTCGATCCGAGATTCTCCGGCGCACTGGCCGACTATCCGGCTTCTGCGGATTACCCTCTGAGCCCGGATCGCTACGCAGAACACATCAGGCTCGTCAAGCAGGCGGTCAAGATACCGGTGATTGCGTCGCTGAACGGCACGTCGGCGGCATCGTGGCTCAGATTCGGTCAAATCATCGAGCAGGCCGGCGCCGACGCCCTGGAGCTGAATCTCTATGAGGTGGTGACGGATCTGGACACGCCAGGCGTGGTCGTTGAGCGCCAATTGTTCGACGTGACCGCGGAGTTGAAGCGCGTCCTCAGAATCCCCATCGCCGTCAAAGTCTCTCCGTTCTTCGCGGCGTTCGGTCATGTCGCCCGGCAACTCGATCATGCGGGCGCCGATGGCATTGTTCTGTTCAACCGCTTCTACCAGCCTGACATCGACGTCAGGACGATGACCGTGTCTCCTCATGTGGAGCTCTCGACGAGCGCGGAGCTGCTGCTGCGCCTTCGCTGGCTCGCGATCCTCCACGGCCGCGTCAGGCCGGCGCTCGCCGTGACGGGAGGAGTGGCAACGGCCAACGACGGCATCAAGGCACTCCTGGCGGGCGCAGACGTGGTGCAACTCGTGTCGTCGCTCCTGCGGCATGGTCCTGCGTACCTGTCCGTGATGAGACAAGGGCTCGAGCGCTGGATGGAATGGCACAAGCTCGGGACGCTGGTTGACGTACGAGGGCGCCTGAGCCTCAAACACGTGTCGAATCCTGCGGCGTTCGAGCGCGCGAACTACATTCGCGCCCTGCAGAGTTGGGGAACCTGACATCCCGAGGAGTCCCCTTGGAGCGATCGCCGGCTGCGCGGGTTATTTCTTGTGCTTGTCTAGGAAGTCGAAGATCTGTGTCGCGTACGTGAGATACGCCTCCAGGTGAGTGCCGCCCGGAACCGTCGCATACACAGTCTCGACGCCCGCGGCTTTCGCGGCGTCCGCCATTTTTTTCGATGCCTCAATGGGGTTGGTGGTGTCCTGGTCACCGTGGATGACCAGGAGAGCCAGCTTCCCTTTGAGGCGATCGAATGGATACGCGTCGTACACGATCGGTGCGGAGCTGACGACGATCGCCGCAAATCGGTCCGGATACTTGGCCGCGAGATACAGCGCGCCGGAGCCCGAGGGATTCTGCCCGTGCAGGGACACCCGTGAGAGATCGACGTTGTACTCCTTCGCGACGAGATCCATCACGTACAGAACGTCCTGCTCGGCCCGTTCGTTTTCCTGCGGCGTCCAGCCGGCGGCGGGAGCCGCGGCGGTGGGGCGGGCAATCTGATACGGGCTGCCGTAGTACGGCTGGCTCAATCCCCGATAGCCCATGGGCGTGACGACGATGTAGCCGCGCTGCTCTGCGATCTTCACGAGATCGTTCTGAGCCCGATATGGACCGTCCACGGTGTTGCCCGCGCGAAGCGTGACCAGCATCGGAAGGTTCGTGTCCGGTGTCCACTTCGCCGGCACGAAGAGCCGGTACGGAATCGATTCGCCGGTCCCGGGGAAGTTGTAAATCCGGTATTGCTCGCCCTTGTGCTGATACAGCGGAGCCGTGGGGCTCGGCTGTGGCGGGGCCGGTGGGGCGCCGCGGCCCTGTGCACCTTGTGCAGGCGCCTGCATGCCAAACAACGCGCCTTGCGCGCAGAAGCAGATCGTCACGACGCTTGAGATCTTTCGCATGGTTGCCCCTCTATCTACCGGCGCGGCACGAACTCGGCGACTTGCAGGAGCGCCGACAGGAACCCGACGAGCGTGAAGAGCAGCACGGTCCCCGTGGCGATCGACAGCGCCGTGCCGGACCGCACACTGTCAGGCAGCTTGATCCGTCCCTGGCGCACGAGGACGTAGATCAGACCGAGCATCCCGACAATCAACGGGGACAATCGCGCCGTCACGTTCGATGCGACGATCTGCGCCCGAACCATCAGGGGAAGGGCCTGGTTGAAGAGATGCGCAGTCGCAGCCAGGACCGGAATCACCTTCCACAGATACACGACATACACGACGGCGGCGCCCACAAGCAGCGTCACGCTGCTGCCGTGCAGGAGCCACCCGCTGGACCGCGGCTGGCTGGCTTCGAATCTCATGGCCGACATTGTCCCTCAGATCGCTCAACGCGCGGCTGGATCGCGCTCGATCACCATCAGGCTGAATGAGCCCGGCAGGACCGGTCCTCTGCCTCTGCCGCCCGCCGGTGGCGGTCCAAACTTCCCGGAGACGATGAATACGCGGTGATTGGTGGGATCGAGCCCCATGTTCCGCGCCGCGGGTGCCGTCTGCAGAGTCTGGATGACGCGGTACCGATCTGGAGCGTCCTGATGAATCACGGTCAGCGTGCCGTCCGCATTCGCGGCAAACGCGTCGGCTGAGGCCGCATCGAACCCGACACCGTCGACGCCGGTGCCGATCGGAGTCGTGGCGACCACCTTGCCGGCCTGGTAATCCGAAACCGCCATGACGCCGCTGCGGCATCCACTGAACAACCGGTGATGCGCGGTGTCGAGGGCCATGGCAACCGGCTGCATGCACGGCGCCGTGGACCAGCGTCGCGAAACTGTCGCTGTCTTCGCGTCGATCTCGACCACCTCGCTGGTGTCGGTGAGGTTTGCGTACACCTTGCCGTCGCCGGCTGACGCGCCATATTCAGGTTTGCCGCCGAGCGGAATGTTCGTGACGAGCGTCCCCGCGCGCGGATCGATCACCGTCGACGAATGCGCGTCGCCATTGAACGTGAAGACGCGGTTCGATGCGCTGTCGAAGATGATCGCGTCGGCGTCTTCGGCCGCGTGGATCCGGCCGAGCGCCTTGAAGGTCTTCAGATCGAACATGACGACAGACTGGTCGTTGCCTGAGGTGGCAAACCCGTGTCCCGTGGCGGGCGCCAGCGCGGTACCGTGCGCGCCCTGGATGCCAGTCACTTCGCCGAGGAGCGTCCCATTGTCTTCATCGACGACCATCACGCGATTCTGCCGGCCGATAAACAGACGGTGATTCGGTGGATCGGGAACGATATAGTCCCAGCCGCCGTCCCCGCCAAGCGTGTAGGTGTGTGTGATGCGGTACGCCGAGGATGACTGCGCGAGGAGTGGCGCCGCTGTGGCGAGGGTCAGGACGAGCGCGATGTTGCGCATGAGAGCTCCTTCTGACCGGAGTCTATCCGAATCCGTGTTCACTCGAGCGAGGTGCGCCGCTATTCATCTTCACGGGGAGTGAGGGCATCAACAGGCCATGGCGTACGCGCCCACGATCACGAATTCAACGCCATGCGCAATCAGTGACGCGACGAACTCGTCGAAGTCTGCGATTACGATTAGTCAGGGCGCGGCGCGCGGCCCTGCTGCAACAGGTGCCGGTGCCACGTGTCCCGGTAGCTCGTGACCTGCAGCGGTTTCAACGCCAGCAGCCCCAGCGTGCCGATTGACTGGTGGAGGTAGCGGCGTTCCGCGAAGCTCGCCGCGAGGTCCTCGTCGATCGGCACGTCCAGACCGGCCTCGCGTGCCAGCAGCATCGCCTTGGCCTGGACCGACAGTTCGAGCTCCAGGCGCAGCAGGCAGAACATATCGGCCACCACCGGCCCGGGCATGCGCGCCCGCAGCTCCTGCAGGTAGCGACCGAACGGCGTCAGCACGAAGCTCTCGGACGCCACGAGCGCCAGCAGCTCCACGTCGAGGTCGAGCCCGGCGCCGACCCACTCGCGCGTCGACCGCTCGCTGCGCGCAAACACCCAGAGTACCAGCAGCGGAAGCGCGATCAGCAGTACGAGCGTCTGCGCGACGGCCGGCAGCAGCCGGTGG
>JBGPKK010000247.1:0-6219 GCA_041485905.1 Vicinamibacteria bacterium | reverse complement strand
GTGATCAGCATCCCCATGACTTCGTCGATCACGACCTGGGAGGGATCCGTCCGCCCGAAGTGACGTTCGGCAACGCTCCCGCTCCACGATCCGACGAGGAACAGCAGGACGATCGCGATCGCCTGGGCGCTCGCCGAATGTGGAAGAACCGCCCACAGCAGAAGTCCAGCCGCAGAACCGAGCGTGCCCGGCGCGAAGGGGGTGTAGCCGACGCCGAAGACGGTCGCCAGCGTCAGGCCGAATCCGGTCCTCACGCGGAGGCGCGGATGACCCGCGTACCCGCAAAGCGATCGTGCAGGCCGCGATGATCGCGCGACAGCAGCGCGGTGAGAAAGCCGAGGCCTCCGGGGATCGCCAGTACGAACCAGAACATGGTTCTGACCAGCGCGCGGCCCAAGTCGAGCGGTTCGCTGTCCTCGGCGGTGACCACTCTGATTCCCATGGCCATCTTGCCAAGCGTCTGTCCGCCGGCGGTGAAGGCTACGAGGTAGCCGCCATTCTGCACAAACAGGAATGCCAGGAGCGGTCCCTTCGGCAAGACGCCGAGATCGAAAAAGGTGATCCCGCAGATCTGCATCGTGAAGTACACGACGAGCGCGTCGACGATCGCGAGAATGAGCACATCGATGATGACGGCGAAGAACCGCGCGCCCAGGCCGGCGTCTTGGTCATCGCTGATCGCGCTGACCGCGCCGGCGCCACGCGGCGCGCGCTCGGCCGACGAAGCCCACGGAGTCGGAGCCTCGGCCGCCGGACGCACCTGAGGGACGGGCTCGGAGTCGAAGGCCAGATCGAACGTGCTCGAACGCGCCTCGGCACGCAGCCGGCGCACTTCAGGAGTGGCGCGACGGACAGCGAGCGGTTGACGGGGCGGCGGCGGCTTCGCGATCAGCGGCTCGTCGTCGGGAATCGGTGGGCTAAACAGCGGGAGATCTTCGGGCGGCGAGGAGGCGACAGACACCTTCTCAGCATCCGTGCCGCGTTCTTTGAGGAAGCTGAGATCCTCGAGTGGATTGGCGTCGGTCGTCCGGCGATCGTTCAAGGACAGCTCGGATAGCGGGACACGCTGTGCCAGCGAAAACTCGTAGCCGCAGTTGCGGCAGCGGTCCACCTCCTCGAAGCCCAGATAACCGCACTTGGGACACTTCACCGGCGCCCATCCTCCGTGCCCTTGTCACGGGCTGGTGCTGACGCTCGCGGGTTGGCGGCCAATCCCAGCAGTTGACGCTGGATGTCGGTCCTCACGCGATCCGCGTCCGGCTTTTGCGGATCGGCCGGCCACACCGTGTCGAGCACGCTGAGCGCCTCGCGCAGGCGGCCGCTCGCCGCCAGCGATCGCGCGCGGCCCAACGCCAGTTCTCCGCGGCGCGGCAGCGGCAGCGCCACCTCGTGCGCGACGGGCTGTGCCACCGCCGAACCTTCCGCACGGCCCGGAAGCCTCACGATCGATCGCAGGTCGATCCCGTTTCGCACCGAAAATCGATAGCCTCCGATCGCCGCCACGATCACCGCCGCCGCGAACAGCAATCCGAGCCCCGCGCGCGATTTCCGGTTGTCAGATGCCGCCGCGGCCGCGCGGGCGCGACGCCGGGGGGCTCGTGGCGGCGCAGTCAGGGCAGAGTCGGCAGCCGCGTCCACGACATCAGGGTGCATGTCGTGGCTCAGGCGATCAAGGAGGGCGCGCGCGTCGTCGGCCGCGGCGCCGCCGTCGAGCGCCGCCTGCAGCAACCGCTTCGCTTCCTCGCTCTCACCGCGGTCGAATGCCGCCACGCCGTTCTGAATCAGCTCCTCCGACCGGCGTTGCCGCTCGGCGAGTGCGCTGCGGGCCCGCTCGATGTAGGCCCGCGCTCGCGGGTGGCTTCGGTCGAAAAAGAGCGCCCGCGTCCAGACGTTGATCGCCTGTTCGTACCGCGCCGCGAAGTAATGATCCAGGCCGGTGAGAAGGAGTTGCTCGATCTTCGCGTCCCGATCGGCGTCCGACGCGGCGTCGATAGCGCGCGAACCGTCGGTGCGAAACGAATCGGACATAATTGGAACGAAGAGCGCACGAATTATAGCATTGCACCATGATCATTGAGTGCGTGCCTAACGTCAGCGAAGGCCGCCGTCCTGCGGTCATCGAGGCGATGGCCGAGGTCGTCCGCGGCGTGCCGGGCGTTCGGCTGCTCGATTGGTCCTCTGACGCGGCCCACAATCGCTCGGTGTTCACGCTGGTCGGAGACGGGGTCGCCCTCCCGCTGGCCATCCTGGCGCTGTTCGAGCGCGCCGTTGCCGAGATCGACCTTCGCACCCATCGCGGCGTGCATCCCCGCATGGGCGCCGTCGACGTCGTGCCCTTCGTGCCCATCGAGGGCGTCACGATGGCCGATTGTGTGGTCGTGGCAAAGCGAACCGGGGCTGCGATCGCCGAGCGGTGTCACATTCCCGTGTATCTGTACGAAGAGGCGTCGGCCAATCCCCAACGGAAACATCTCGAAGACATCCGGCGTGGTGGATTCGAAGCGCTAGGCGCGAAGATGGCGACCGCCGGGTGGGCGCCCGATTTCGGCCCCTCCGCGCCGCATCCCACAGCAGGCGCCACCGTGGTCGGCGCGCGCCCGCCGCTCGTCGCGTACAACATCAATCTGGCCACCGATCGGCTCGACATCGCCAAACGGATCGCCGCCACCGTTCGTCACAGCAGCGGCGGTTATCCGTTCGTCAAGGCCCTCGGGGTCAGGCTGGCCGATCGCGGGATCGTCCAGGTCTCGATGAACCTGACCAATTGCGCGCAGACGCCGATCGTGACCGTCTTCGACGCGGTCACACGCGAGGCCGCGCGCCACGGCGTCTCGATTCTCGAAAGTGAAATCATCGGCCTGGTGCCGGCGGCCGCGCTGAAAGGTACGACGACGTCCTATTTGCAGTTAAAGGGATTCACCGACGAGCAGGTGCTGGAGCACACCCTCGCACGCCGCGCGGGCCTGTAGGCCCGCTAGACGACTTCTTCCTCGGCTTCCGGTCGCCGGGCAGGCGCAATCCCGAACGTCCGCATCTTGCGATACAGATTGCTTCGCTCGACGCCCAGCGCTTCCGCCGTGCGCGACATGTTGCCCTGCTGCTCGGCGAGCGTCCGCAGAATTAGGTCGCGCTCGAACCGATCCCGCGCCTCGTGCAGCGTGAGCCGCTCGGCCGGCGCGTCGCCCGCATCGGGCCGCTTCAGCGCGTTCGGATCGAGAAAGCCGAGATCCGACGCGGCGATGGCGTCCCCGGGCACCATGATCATCAGACGCTCGATCACGTTGCGCAGCTCGCGCACGTTGCCCGGCCACCCGTAGCACCGCAGGACCGATACCGCGTCGGGCTCGAATGTCTTGATCCGTCTGCCGTACTCCCGCGCAAACTCCGCCATGAAGTGATCGGCCAGCAGGGCGATGTCGTCGGGCCGCTCGCGCAGCGCCGGCACGAAAATCGGGATGACGTTGAGGCGGAAATACAGGTCCTCACGAAACCGGCCCGCCCGAATCTCCGCCTGCAGAGCTTTGTTTGTCGCGGCCAGCACGCGGACGTCGACTGTGATCCGCGCCGTTCCACCGACGGCCTCCATCGTCTGTTCCTGCAGCACGCGGAGCACCTTCGCCTGCGTCTTCAGGCTCATGTCGCCGATCTCATCGAGGAAGATCGTCCCGCCATCGGCGACCTCGAACTTGCCGCGCCGATCGGCCACCGCGCCGGTGATGGCGCCGCGGACGTGACCGAACAGCTCGCTCTCGATCAGCTCTTCGGGAATCGCCGCGCAGTTGACCTCGACGAACGCCGACGTCCGGCGGCGGCTCAGGCCGTGAATCGTGCGGGCCACCAGCTCCTTGCCGGTCCCGTTCTCGCCGTAAATGAGGACGCGGCCGTTGGTGGGCGCGGCCATCGCGACCTGCTCGCGGAGCTGCCGCATCGCGTAGCTCTCGCCCACCATCGTCAGGTTGCGGTCGACCCTGGCGCGCAGCGCGCGGTTTTCCGCTTCGAGCCGCCGCTGCCGCAGGGCATTGCGCACGACGAGCACCGTCTTGTCGAGCGACAACGGCTTCTCGACGAAGTCGAACGCACCCATCTTGATCGCACGCACCGCCGACTCGATGTTGCCGTGGCCCGAGATGAGCACGATCTGGGCGTCGACCTGCCGCTCCCGCAGACGGGCGAGCGTGGCCAGTCCGTCGATGCCGGGCAGCCACACGTCGAGGACGATGAGATCGACCGACCCTCGCGTGACCCGATCGAGGCACGCCTCGCCGCTCGGCACCGACTCGACCTCGTACCCCTCGTCGCGCAGGACGCCGGTCAACGCCGTACGAACGCCCGGCTCGTCGTCGACGATGAGGATGGTGGGTTTCATACCCTCGCTAGCACGGCAGCTCAATTGTAAACCGCGTGCCGCGCGGCGTGTTGTCAGTCACCTCGACGCTGCCGCCGTGCTCCGCGATGATGCGCCGGACGATGGCCAGGCCGAGACCGCTGCCGCGCCCTTTCGTCGAGTAGTACGGCAGAAACAGCTTCTCGCGCTCGGCCGGTGGAATGCCCGGACCATCGTCGGCGACGACGACGCGCGCCACCCTGTTGGCGCGGTCCATCTGCGTTTCGATGACGATCTCGCCGCGGCGCTCCATGGCCTCGATGGCGTTATCGACCAGGTTGATGATGACGCGCCGGATCTGTTCCGCATCGAGACGAACGAGCGACAGCCCCTCGGCGAAGCGCCGTTCGATCCGCACGTCCGTGAAGATGCCGTTGTAGAGCGCGAGCGTCTCCGTGATCAGCTGCGCCAGATCGGTCGGCACCGTCCGCGGCGTCGGCATGCGCGCAAACTGTGAAAACTCATCGACAAGTCCCTTCAGCGATTCGACCTCTCCCACAATCGTCGTCGTACACTCGTCGACCAGGGCCTTCGCCCCCGGCGGTGCGCCGGCGAAATGACGCCGCAGCCGCTCGGCGCACAATTGGATCGGCGTCAGCGGATTCTTGATTTCGTGGGCCAGCCGCCGCGCGACTTCGCGCCAGGCCGCCACCTTCTGCGCCCGGATCAACGGCGTCACGTCGTCGAGCACCAGGACGGCGCCCTCAGACACGCCCGTGTCGCCGACCAGCGCCGTGGCGACGACCGCGAGGTGCAGCTCCTGCCCGTCGCGCGGTATCGCGATCTCCTGTGCCGCCGGCTCCGCGCGGCCACGCCCGACATCGGCCAGCAGCGCGGCGATCGGCTGGAGATCGGCGCGTTCGAACGCCGTCCGCACCGGCTGACCCACGCTCGAGCGGTTGAGGCCGAGCAGCCGGGCCGCCGCGGTGTTGATTGTGGTAATCGCGCCGGCGCCGTCGATCGAGACGACGCCGGTCGTGATGCGCTCGAGAATGGTTTCGATGTACCGGCCGCGCCCTTCCACGTCCTGATGCTTGCGCTCGAGCTCGATCGTCGAGCGCTCGACTCTCCGGCGGCTTGCGGCCAGCTCGCCCGCCATCGTGTTGAAGGCCTCGACGAGGGAGCCGAACTCGTCGTTGCTTTGGGGCTCGACGCGCTGATCGAGGCGGCCCGCGCCGATTTCCCGGGCGGCGGCGGCAAGCATCTGGACAGGCCCGGTGATCCGCTTCGCCAGATACAGCCCCATCCACGTCGAACCGACGAGGATCAGCAGCGTCACCATCAGAAAGAAGGACAAATGCACGCCAGTGAGCGGCCGCTTGAGCACCCGAAGCTGGTTGTAGTTCTCGAACGCCTGCGTCATGCGCCGCGATCGGGCGGCCAGATCGCCGGTGAGATAGTCCGTCGCCACGACGACTCCGGTTGGCTTGCCGTCCGCCGATCGGATTACGGCTGCCGCGTGCAGCAGATCGCCGGAGTCTCCAAGCGCTTCGACCAACCGGGTGTCGGCGTGTCCCGACAGCGCCTGAGACGCGAGTCTGTCTGTTGACGCGCGGCTGTAGCCGGCCGGCATCTCCGTGTCGACGACGTCGACGACCGCTTCGACACGCGGCAGGCCGCCGGCGGCGGTCTTGAGGCGCAGGACCTGCACCATCTTGACGCGCTGCAGCGTGACGTCGGGCGTGATCAGATCGCGGATCGGTCGAACGTCTGGCGCGCCGAGGTCGACGGCCGACAAGGCGTGAGCCAGCCGGCTCGCGTGGTCGCTGACGAGCACCTGACGCTCGTGGTAGTAGTCGCCGGCAATCTTGTTCGCCGAGGAGAGGACCTCGGCC
>JBGPKK010000246.1:0-6226 GCA_041485905.1 Vicinamibacteria bacterium | reverse complement strand
GCCCTAAGCCAGACAGGTCTGGTCGGTCTGGCAGGGTGGCCCACCTGACTCACCTGACCGACCCGACCCACCCGACTACGCGATCTCGTAGAACCGCTTCACGGCGTCCATCTCTTCACGCCTTCGAGCGTCGGACCAGCCCAGTTCGTCACCGACGATCTGGGCCGACAGGTCCACTGCGGCATCGCCCGGATCACCGAGTGCACCAAGGGGCGTTCGGCGAATCACCGCGTCACTCAATGTCACGGCCATTTCCTCGCGCACGGCCCAGATCAGTTCAGCACCGATGACCGGCGACTGGTCGGCGAGTCGCGTACGCCAGACTGGACGACTCTGCGCGACCTCCACGACGTCACGGTATCGGGATCCGTACGCGGCGACCAGGTGAGGGATGGCATCGCTCGGCAACCCGATGTCGTGGTCGCGTCGCGCTTCGGCGACGGTCAGCGCGAGATCGCGTGCGCTGCCGCCCGGCAGTGGACGCGTCGCCGTCCGGCATGGCACGTGCGGACGCCGCAGCTTGTCGATCGCGCGATCGACCACCCGTTCGGCGACCGCTCGCGCCGTGGTGTACTTCGTGCCCGCAACGCTGAGCAGACCGTCCACACCGTCGGCGGCGTGATCGCGGATGCGGTCGCCTCCCTGGAGCCGCACCGCGCCGGACGCGTCGGAAACCGCTGGCACGATACCGCGATGCACGAGCGCGATGTCCGCCATCGTCAGATCGAGCGCGGGGAATGCCTGATTCACCTCGCTGATAAACGAGTCGACGTCGGCGCGTGCGACGCCCGCCGCGTGCGATTCGGCCGGCCGAGACGATTCCCACGTCCCGAGCAGCGCACGGCCGCGCCAGGGGACGAGAAAGAGATGCCGGCCCGACCAAGTGCGTCCGCCTAACGCTTCCTCGCCGGCATCGCGGCGCGTGACGAGGTTCATCGCTGTCAGCAGCGGCATGCGCGTCGAGAGGCCGAGGGGTGCAAGGAGATGATCGACCGCGGCTCCGGTCGCGTTGATCGTGAGGTGTGCGGAGATGTCGAGCTCGCTGCCGGTGAGACGATCGCGTGCGCGGATCCCGGTGACGCGTTTTCCGTCTGCCAGGGGCGCCACGCCTTCCACGTAGTTCGCCAACACCGCACCGTGCTCGTCGGCTGCCGCGGCAAAGCTGAACGTCAACCGATCGGATTCCGGCGTGATGTAGTCCGACCACACGGCGGCGCCCGTCAGGCCCGCTCGCCGCAGGCCCGGGAAGCGCCGGATCGCTTCGGTGCGGGACACAACGTGTCCGCCCGGGAGTCGGAGGGCGTGGGGCACACCGGTGTTGCGATCAAAAGCCACGAGGCGATCCAGCAGGAAACCGGCCCGCATGGCCGTCTTGCCGGCGCGCAACGACCGATACAGCGGCAGCGCAAATGGAAGCGGTCGGACCGCGTGCGGCGCGATGCGCGCGAGCGTCGCCCGCTCCCGGACCGATTCTCTTGCGCGCCGGATGTCGAGCGTTTGCAGATACCGCAGACCGCCGTGAATGGTCCGCAGATGATTGAACGAGCTGCCACTGCCGAAATCATCGCGTTCGATCAGCGCCACCCTCAGCCCGCGCTGTGCCGCGTCGTACGCGATCGTCAGACCATAAATGCCGCCGCCCACGACGAGGACGTCGAAGGTGCGGGCGGTCAGTTGGTTTGGATCGCGCTGCATGTGACGGACGCAATGCTACTGATATAGTTTCGTCCGTGTCCATCATCGACGAGGTGCGCGCGTACTGGAACCAGCACATTCACGATCTGGAAATCACGCGGCACCCGGTCGGATCGCGCGGCTTCTTCCACGACCTCGACCAGTATCATTTCGAAAAGCTCCATCATCTCTTACGGCTCGTACACTTCGACGGATACGCCGGCCGCCGCGTTCTCGAAGTGGGATGCGGAGCCGGAACCGACCTGGCGCGTTTCGCGAAAGGCGGCGCTCTCGTCACGGGCATCGACATCGCTTCGTCCGCGATCGAGCTCGCGCGGGCGAACTTCGAGCAGCAGGGCCTGCGCGGCGACTTCCAGATCGCCAACGGCGAGCAGTTGCCGTGTCCAGACGAATCGTTCGATCTCGTGTACGCGCACGGGGTCGTCCAATACACCGCGGATCCCAAGCGGCTGGTCGAGGAGTGCCGGCGTGTCCTCGCGCCCGGCGGCGAAGCCATCTTCCAGGTCTACAACCGGGTGTCGTGGCTGAACGCCTTGTCGAAGCTGATGAAGGTCGGCCTCGAGCACGACGATGCACCCGTCCTGCTGAAATTCAGCATCGGCGAATTCAGAAAACTGCTCGCGGGATTCCGTGACGTGCGAATTGTGCCAGAGCGGTTTCCGGTGAAATCGCGATTGCATGGCGGCTGGAAGGGGGCGGTGTATAACAGCCTCTTCGTCGGCGTGTTCAACGCGCTCCCGCGCCCGCTCGTCCGGCGCTTCGGGTGGCATTTGCTGGCATTTTGTAAGAAGTAGGCCGGACCTTATGAGGTCCGGCGCGGCGATCATCGCATGCTGAAATTCACCAAGGCCCACGCCTACGGCAACGACTTTCTCTACGTCGAAAAGAGTGTCGTGAGCGGCATCGCGCTCGTTCCCCTTGCCCGGGAGATCTGCGACCGCCACACCGGCGTCGGGGCTGACGGTCTGATTGTGTACGCCAGGACCGGAGACGCTGCGACCATGACGCTGCACAACGCCGATGGAAGCCGCGCGGAAGTGTCGGGCAACGGTCTGCGAGGACTGGCCGCGCTGCTGTTGCGCGCCGACGATCGCCCGGACGCCGTCGTGACGATTCACACGGAAGCCGGCGGCAAGGTGCTGACGCGGATCGGGGGCTTACGCGCTCGTCAGGTGTTTCGGGCCGCGATGGGATTGCCGACCGACGTGCGCGAGGTCTCTATCATGGCCGGCGGCGACTCCCTCCAAGCTATCGTCCTCAACATCGGCAACCCGCAGTGTGTGGTGATCGGGCGCCTGCCAGACGATGAGCGATTTCGTCGTCTCGGCGCGGCGATCGAACACCACACGATGTTTCCCGCCGGCACCAACGTGGAATTCGCGGAGGTCGAGGCGCCAGATCGCGTGCGCATTGTGATCTGGGAGCGCGGCTGCGGTGCCACGACTTCGTCCGGCACCGGGTCGTGCGCGGCGCTTGTCGCGGCCGCCGCATTCGGAGGGGCTGCGCGCGCCGCTGACATCATCGCGCCGGGCGGCGTGCAGCGCGTCGAATGGCTCGACGACAACGTCTATCTCACCGGATGGGCGGAAGTCGTCTGCGAAGGCGAGTGGCTTCGGCCGCCGACCGATCGCTGAAGCAGGGCGTGCGCAGCGCAGAATCCGCGTACACGGACGCGAACTCCCTTGTCAGAATTATTGATCGGGATCAGCGCCGGCGACGCGGGGCCGCGCCAGGGGCCGCGTCCAATTCGGGCACGGCGCCCGCCAGATGGGCCGCTGAGTCGTTCAAGGCCTTCGTCACGTCCTGGTATTGACCAGTGTCGAGCGCTGCGCGCGCTTTTTGCACGGCCTCATCCCCGTCGGCGATGCTTCGTCGCGCGTCGGCGAGCGTCCGCGTCGATTTATGGGCGGTCTCGGCGGTCTTCAGCCTGGCCTTCGCGTGAGCGAGCGCCGTGGAGGCGGCGGCAAGCGCGCGCTGCGCGTCGGCGCGCGCGCTCTTTTGCTGCACGGCCGCGTCCTTCGCCGCCGTTTGCGCGCGTTCGCGGCTGTCAAGCGCGTGATTGAGCGCGAGGCGGTAGTCCCGCTGTTGGACGGCCTCGCGCGCATGAGCGAGAGTGGTTTCGGCGGCCGCGAATTCGTCGTGCGCGAACTCGTCGGCGCCCGCTCCACGCGCTGCGTCGATGGCGGCTTGCGCCTCCCGCATTTCTTTGTCCGGGGGATCGTCGGCGCACGCGGGCGAGAGGAGAGTCGACGCGAGGAAGAGGACGAGCGTGAGCCCGCGCGTGCGCGGCATGAGTGCAGTATAGCGCCGGGTCTCCGCTTTCAGCTATGGGCTATAGTAGATGAAAGAGCTTTCACCGGACGATCGTCCGCGCGAAAAACTCGCGCGGCACGGCGTGACGGCGCTCGGCGACAACGAACTGGTCGCCGTCGTGCTGGGCAGCGGCTATCGCCGAACCAACGCGCTCGCGATCGCAAACGATCTGCTGGCCGCGCGCGGCGGTCTCCATGGGCTGGTGCGATCGACGTGCGACGATCTGGCGCGCGTGGCGGGAATCGGACGCGCGAAGGCGGCGCAGTTGCTGGCGGCGGTCGAGCTCGGCCGCCGGACGCTGGGCCACGCGCCAAGCGCGCGGATTCAACTGCGGACCCCGCGCGATGCGGCCGCGTATCTGCTGCCGTCGTTTGGAGCGCGCCCGGTCGAGCAGTTCGGCCTCATCCTGCTCGACACGAAGCATCGCGTGGTGAGGACGACGGTGTTGGCCATCGGCAGCCTGAACGCGACCGTCGTGCAGCCGCGCGAAGTATTCCGGGAGGCCGCTGTCGGCGGTGCGGCATCGGTCGTTGTCTTTCACAACCATCCATCCGGCGATCCCACGCCCAGCCCCGACGATGTGGAGTTGACGCGACGGTTGGTGGCGGCGGGAATCGTGATGGGGATCGACCTCGTGGATCACATCGTCCTGGGCGATGTGCGGTACTGGAGCTTCAAGGAAATGGGACAACTCTGATAGGGCGCATCTGGTCATCTGATCATCTGGTTGTCTGGTCATTGGGATTGCTAATTGGGAAAATCAATGACGAGATAACCAGATGACCAGATGACGAGATTCGAGGGACGAATGGCGAGGCTACTGTACTTCGACTGTTTCTCTGGCATCTCCGGCGACATGCTGCTCGGGGCGCTCCTCGACGCCGGCCTGCCGCTCGAGGAGTTGACGCGCGCGCTTGGTACGCTGGCGGTGTCGGGGTACGACATCAGCGCCAATCGCGTCCTGCGAGCCGGCGTATCGGCGACAAAGTTCATCGTCCACGAGCACGGCGCTGCAGCACTCAGCACCCAGCACCAGCACGAGCACCCGCACTTGCACGAGCATCCGCACGAGCACCCGCACGAACACCAGCGTTCAGCACCGAGCACCCAGCACGAACACCAGGCTCACCATCCCCATCGAAGTCTGCCCGAGATCTGCACGCTCATTGATCGCTCCGCGCTGTCGGCTGCCGGACGCGAGCGGGCCAAGGCACTGTTTCGGCGGCTGGCAGAGGCGGAAGCCGCGATCCATCAGGTGCCGGTTGAGCAGGTCCACCTCCATGAGGTCGGCGCCCTGGATTCGATCATCGACATCGTCGGCGCCGTGTTCGGACTGGAATGGTGTGGCGCCGACCAGGTCGTCTGCTCGCCGCTCAATGTCGGGGGCGGCATGGTCAACTCGGCCCACGGCATCTTTCCCGTGCCGGCGCCCGCGACGGTGAAGCTGCTTGGCGACGCGCCGATTTACGGCGGATCCGTGCAGCAGGAGCTTGTCACGCCGACCGGTGCCCTGATCGTGTCTGCCTACGCCACGTCGTTTGGACCGATTCCGCCGATGTCGATCGAACGGGTCGGATACGGAGCAGGAGATCGCGATTTTCCGTCGACGCCGAACGTCCTTCGGATTCTGGTCGGCCAGGCGGCGGACAGGACCGAGACCGACCGGGTGACGGTGATCGAGTGCGAGATCGATGACATGAACCCCCAGATCTTCGGCGTGGTCATGGACCGGCTCTACGAGGCCGGTGCCCTCGAGGTCTTTTACGTGCCGATCCAAATGAAGAAAAATCGCCCGGGCACGCTGCTGACCATCGTGGCGCGGCCCGAGCTTCGCTCCGCGCTCGCCGACATCGTGTTTCGCGAGACGACGACCATCGGGCTCCGGCATGCTGACGTCGATCGGGAATGCCTGCGTCGCGAGGTCGTTTCGGTAGCCACCTCTGTCGGCGCCGTGCGGTTCAAGATCGCGTGGCGCGACGGCCGCATCGTCAACGCCTCGCCGGAGTTCGACGATTGCGTCCGGCTCGCGGCCGCCAACAACCTGTCGGTCAAGGAAGTCCAGGCGCTCGCCGTGAAGGCCTATCGCACGTGAGCCGGTTCTTCCTCACGACCGCTATCGATTACGTCAACAGCCGGCCGCACCTGGGGACGGCTTACGAGAAGATCGCGGCGGATGTGATCGCCCGCTATAAGCGGCTCTGCGGCGTCGAGACGTACT
>JBGPKK010000245.1:0-6242 GCA_041485905.1 Vicinamibacteria bacterium | reverse complement strand
GGACTGCTTCAAGACGTTGGGTTTGCTCGGCGCGGTATCGTCCTTTTCGACTGTCCATTTGGCCTCGCCCGTACCAGTCTTGGTGGCCGTCCACCCGGGCGGTGGCGCGCCCACGGGAAGATTGTCAAAGTTGATGGCGTCTGCCATCAGGATGACCGCAGCGACGGCTGAAAGCGTCAGCGTCAGTGAAATGAGCATCTTCAACGGAGCCTCCCTCTCGTTCAGGTTACAAGACATAGGTCAGCGCAATCGCCGCCCAGGCGGTTGCGGACGCCGAGATGAACTGGTCGGTCCCATGTGGAAAACCGGATTCGAAATACGGCTGGAATCCGAACGCGCGCGAGCGGACGTACCAAGTGCCGTCTGCGAGCTGGGTGCGGAGAAGGTACGCCACGCTTTTCTGATACATGCGGCTCTTCGGGGATGTGCCACTGGCTTGAAGCGCATAGAGAGCCTCGCCGGTGGCGTATGCGTCCGAAGCCATCGTGGGCAACTGCCCCCAGCCGCCGTCTTCACGCTGCAGCGCCAGCAGGCGTTTTGCCTGCGCGGCAATCTCCGCCGCTGGAACACGGGACCACACCAGTCCAAGCAGTTTGAACGCGTCATCCTGCGTGGACGCCGGTGAGGCCGCCCGCAGGAACTCGCGGGCCCGCGCGAGGGTCGTCTTGATGCCTTCGCGCTGCCCAGGCGGCCCGTACACGTCGAGGCCGCGGATGGCCATCGCGGTAAACGGGATCCGACTGTTGTCCGCCTGTGGGGGTCGCGTGTCGAGAAACACCCAGCTCCCGTCCGTTCGCTGTGTGCTGACTAGATTCGACGCCGCCGCATCCGTTGCGGAATTCGGCGGGACCCCTGATTCGGCAAAAGCCAGAAGCCCGTAGGTGAGCTCGTTGGCGCCGCCGCCGTCACGAGCGCCGCCGAGCATGAGGTTTTCGCGCCGGCCATTCCAGACCTCGACGATGGACTGAACGGGGTGGGCCATGGCTTCTGCGTCGACCGCGACCCCGCGCGTGCTGGCTAGTTTCATAGCCATCAATGGAAGCGTCTGGTGGTGGCACGAGATGCACTTCCGGCGCTCGTAGAGGACTGGGCCGACGGGCCGCAACCGGGCGACCGCTTCTGTGACCGCGGATCGAGCGTCCCGCGGCTGTCCGACTGCGGGCGGGGTTGGTTGCGGAGGTGCCATGGCTTGGGTCCCCGCTTCTCGCAGCAGACGGGCCACCGGCGTGTCGCCCTGCAGCAACGCCCAGTCGAGCGCGGTCCGGCCAGCCTTGTCGCGAGCGCCGAGGTCGGCGCGTTTCTCGATCAACAACCGCACGATCGCAGGATCGGGACGGGGCGCTGCGGCGGCCATCATCAGCGGTGTGACGTCCTGCGGGGTCTTCGCGTTGATATCTGTTCCGCGTTCCGTCAACAGCCGCGCCGTGTCCATGTAACCCTGGAAGACAGCGAGCGCGAGCATGGGGAACCTCCCCCTTGGATTCGGATTGGCTCCCATGTCCAGAAGTTCTCGGATGACACTGGTGTTTGAGACCGGATAATTCGTCAGCGCCGGGACCCCCGGCGCGAGGTCTCTCAGCTCGATTCCAGCATCCACGAGGATCTGGCGCGTCTCCGGATGTTCGTCGTGCGCGATCCGGAGGAGCTCCGCCTTCTCCATCGCACTGGTTTTCGGATCGGCTCCCCGAGCGAGCAACAATCGTATGACGTCCGTGTTGCCGCGGCGCGCCGCGGTCACCAGCGCCGTCGTGCCGTCTTTCATCCTGGCGTTCGCGGCCGCGCGACGATCCAGCAGCAGGCGGACCTTCGTCGCGTCACCTGTGGCCCACATCAGTGCGGTCGCGCCACCGCTGCTGAACGCACCGACGTCAGCCCCGGCGTCGAGCAGGACCCGCATGCCGTCGGGCGACCCGAAGGCTGCGGCGTACATCAGCGCCGTCGCGCCGATGTCATCGCGCATGTTCGGATCGGCCCCGGCCTTGAGCAAGGCTCTCGCGGTGCGCGTGTCGTCCGCGCGGACGGCGTCCAACAGCCCCCTGTCTGCGGCGCCCACAGCCAGCGTGAGGACCAGGGAACATATCGCCGCCGAGCCGACAGAGAGTCCACGCGGATTCACTTCCACGTCACTTCCATGGCGAAGAAGTGCGTGAAGACCTTGCGCGCCGGATTGTTGCCCTGCTCAGCCTCGGGGCTACGGATGTAGAAATCCATTTGCTGCGCCGCAGGATTGACCTCGCCGGCTGGAGACTTCTTGGTTGGAAGGGGGTAGGTGACCTGCAGCGTCTTCCGATCGCGCATGCCCTGCGTGACCATGAAGTGCATCTCGTAGTCTTTAAACAGCGGCTTCCCGTTCAGATTCGCGTGCCCGTATCCCCATCCCGCCACGTAGATGAACGTCTTGGGCCAGTTGGTGTCGCCGCATCCCGAATCGCCATGTTCGTAGATGAACGCGGCGATCCCTCCGTTCTGGCAGGGATTGAACTCGTGGAAGCGATCGAACGCGAGATCGAGATTACCCTCGGGGACCTTCAACCTGGCCGTGAACGAGCCGGTGTTCTTGATTTCGTCGACGTCGACGTCGACGCGGCCCGCGGCCGGGTGCAGATGTGCCGCGGTGTTGTCCATGTGATTCCACCCGGCGGCGTCCTTGAGCGAGCCCACCATGTACACGCGCGCAGCGGACAGGACGAAATGGCCGTCGTACAGGTCGTGCTGCTCGGGCGCGTACAGCGTGATGTCTGCCCCAGGCTGTCTCCGCGGTGTTGACTGCTGCGCGTGCAACGCCCGATACGACACCGCGGCAACCACGACAACAAGAGCGGTCCAGCTGATACGTTTGACGATGTGCGACATGGTGAGTGCTCCTTCTCTCGATTTGCGATTCACTGCTGAGCCGGCGAGTACTCCAGCGCCACGCGCCCGGTTTCGCCAGCTCGAATCTGTACGCGGACGCGTTTGGTCCCAAGCTTCTCATGCCAGGCCTCCAGCGTGTAGTTGCCAGGCGGGATGCCGGACATGCGAAAGGCTCCCGAGCTGGCGCTGACGGCATGAAACGGGTGCGGGTCGACGCGAACGAACGCCTGCATCCACCCGTGCACGTCACACTTGACGACGATCATGCCGGCCTTGTCGACCGTGTGCAGGACGCGTTGACCCTCGATGGGGAGCGCGATGTTCGCCTCAATCGACCCGTAGAGGTGGGTCGTGTGCAGGATCGGATCGCTGTTGGTGGCCTCAATCACGCTGCCGACGGTCAGGACGCTCGCGTGTGGAGAGAAGCTGCACCGCCGGTTGTCGAGCACGAGTCGGCCGGGTACGACCGGCGGCGTCTTCTCGGCGGGCACATCCGTCAGGGCCAGGATCACGTTTTCGACACCGCGGGAACCGGACGACATAACCACGTCAGCCAACGTCTGCTTTTGTCCGCACACCTGCGGATCGGTGGTGTTTTCAACCAGCGTCGGCATGGGAACCCCCGCGCCCGCCCACGTCACGACGCCGTCCAGCGTACCGGGCGATGCCGGCGATTCCGAAGGAGCGGCGCGCCGGGTGTCACGTGGAGAACTACAACCGGCGACCATGGGTCCTGCGAGGGCTGCCGCGCTGACCAGCCATAGTGGGGCCAATCGGAGGCGTGCTTTCATCACTAGCTTGGCTTGGCTGGTTGAACGTTGACCTTCGCACCCTGCCGGATTTCATCCGTCCCACGCCGCACGATGCTGTCGCCATCCTTCAATGACCCGAACACTTCGATCAAGTCGCCGACGCGCGCTCCGCGACTGACGTTGACCCACTCAGCCACACCGTTCGTGACGCGGACCACAAACGTCCGCTCAGTTGTCGTGACGATGCTGGTCGGAGGAACCAACAGCGAAGGCTGCGGCCGCCTGACCGGCCACTGCGTCTCTGGGTACATCCCGGCCCCCAGGCGCAAGTCCGGATTCTTGACGTCCAGTTCCACGGCCATCGACCGTGTTTTCTCATCCAGATCGTGGGCCATGAGGTTCAGGACGCCGTAGAAGGTCTCTCCGGGATACGCGGGCACGGTGAAGGGAACACGGGCGCCTTTCATCATGGCGCCGACCAGCGCTTCCGGCACCGCCACGACCAGGCGCAGTCGAGAGACCTGGTGCAATCTGAGGAGCGGCGTCGATCCCGATCCGGGGCCGACCAGCGCGCCGGGGTGGACGTTGCGTTCCGTGATGATGCCGTCGAACGGCGCTTTGAGTGTGAGGTACTGTTCGAGATCTTTGACAGCCTGCACCTGCGCCTGGGCGGCCTTGATCGAATCCTCATACGAGCGCACGAGTGCTTGCGCCGCCTCGACGGTCTTTTGCGCCACGATCACGTCGTTTTCGGCCACGACGCCCGGCGTGGCAGAGGCCGCCTTCAAGTGGTCGTAGGTGCTCTGCGCACCCGCCAGTTTGGCCTCGGCCTCTGCTCGCTGCGGCACGAGGACCTGCGCTTTGGATTGCGCCTCAACGATTTGCGCCTGCATTTCGGGCGCCTCGATGGTGACCAGGACCTGACCCTGTCTGACGCTGCTCCCTCGATCCACGTCGACGCGTTTCACGAAGCCCGCGAGCTTGGCGTAGATCGACACAGCGAGGTACGGCTGGAACTCGCCCGGCAGCTTGACCTGCCGCTCCACGGCTTTGGAAGTGACGCGGACCACCTCCACCGGCGCCTGCGCCGCGGCCGTCGCAGCGACAAGAATCAGCGTCAACGCGATCGAAACTTTATGTAGCTGGTTCATAGTGTGTGCTCGCGGGATCATCGGGATCCAAAGTTGGTGAGAGCGTGTGGACCCGCGCCTGCACGAGCGAGTACACCGCGGGAAGGACGATGAGCGTGGCGATCGTCGCCAGGAAGAGCCCGCCGATGACGGCGCGGCCCAACGGCGCGCTCTGGGCCCGCTCGCCGGTGCCCATCGCGAGCGGGATCATGCCGGCGATCATGGCGGTCGCCGTCATCAGAATGGCGCGCAAGCGGCCGCGGCCGCCCTCCACGGCCGCGTCGTGCACGGACGCCCCTTCCCGCCTGGCGTTTTCGGCAAACGTCACCAGAAGGATCGCGTTCGCGACCGAGATGCCGATGGCCATGATCGCCCCCATGAACGACTGCACGTTCAGCGTCGTCCCGGTGACGAGCAGCATCAACAGCACGCCGCAGATGACCGCCGGTACGGCTGAGATAACGGTGAAGGCGAGTCGGAACGACTGGAAGTTCGCGGCCAGCAA
Organism: Vicinamibacteria bacterium; assembly: GCA_041485905.1. Classification (GTDB taxonomy): domain Bacteria; phylum Acidobacteriota; class Vicinamibacteria; order Vicinamibacterales; family CAVVIG01; genus JAHFUI01. Next base: position 1,002 of record JBGPKK010000245.1, on the reverse strand, counting down.
GAGAAAAATGACGAGGATCGAGAGCAGCAGCCCACTTCGCAGGCCGGCGAGCGTCTCTTCGAACGCCGGGACCTGCCCGCGGTTGTTGACGCTGATGCCGCGGGGCGGTGCGCCGGCGCGCGCAATCGCCTGGCGGATGTCCGTCACCGCCTGACCCAGCGGCTTCCCGTGGAGGTTGGCGGTAAAGCTGACGACCCGCTGCATGTTGTAGCGGTCAACCTCACCCGGCGTGGTGCCGTAGTCAACGGTCGCCACATCTGAGAGAAGCGGCCGGCCCGTGCCGCCGGCGTTACGCGGCATCACGGGCAGGTCCGCCACGTCCTCGATGGACGCCATCTTGGCTTGCGGAATCTCGACCTGAATCTGAAATCCGTTCCCGCTTGCCGGATCGCGCCAGAAATTCAGGTCGGTGTAGCGGCTGGACGAGGTCGCGGTTGCGAGCGACCGGCCGACGTCGGCGGCGGTCACCCCGAACTGCCCGGCCCGGTCGCGGTTGATCTGGATCTGAAGCGACGGGTAGTCGAGCGGCTGCGCATACTGCAAGTCGCGCAGCGCGTCGAGCTTCACTAGTTCGGCCTTGATCTTCTCGGCAAAGGCACGCGTCGCCGGCAGCGCCGGACCCTGCACGGCGACTTCGATGGGAGTCGGCGAGCCGAAGCTCATCACCTGACTGATGATGTCCGCGGCCTCGAATGAGACCGTCACATCCGGGAGCGCCTTCTTGAGGTCTCGACGTAATTGCTCCTTCAGTTCCTCGGTCACCGCAGGCGCGGTCGGTTTCAGCGAGACGCCGATCACGGCCTCGTGTTGACCGCTGGCAAACAGATAAATCGTATTGATCGGATAGTTCGGCGACTGAACACCGATGAAGCCCGTCGTGATCTCGACGTTCTTCGGCCCGACGGCGTCCTTGATGATGTCCATCGCCTTCAGCTCGATCAGTTCGGTTCGCTCGAGGCGTGTCCCGGTCGGCGCGCGGAGGCGAACCTGAATATGCTTTGT